>NZ_JABBPF010000069.1 GCF_012927415.1 Polaromonas sp.
CGCGTCCATTCGTGGGTTTCAGGCATCGCCTCCAGATGTTTTGCAGGAATGGCGTAACACTCGCGGTCGGTCATGCGGTAAAGGTTCGGCAGGCGTTGGCCGCCTTTCGTGCATCCACCTTTGCGGGTCACTGCCACCAGTCCAACAGCGCATAAGGCACGAAGGCTGCGGGCCAGTGTCAGGTGATGACTGATTCCGCATTTTTTTGCACGACTAAGAGGTAACGACAGGTCTCCATTGTTGTACCCTTTCAGCTCGCGTAGCAATGCTAGATAGGCCAGCACATCATGCGGTGACAAGGCTACAAAGGCAGGGCTGTCATACACGTCGCTGTAGACGCGCAGACTGTGCCCCCGTGGGTCGCGTTGGGGTTTCAGTTTGCTCACGCTGTAGCCCCTTTCCTGCACTTTGCAAGCCAGGTGTAGATTGCGCGTCGTCCTTGCTCGGTCAGGCTGTACACACCAGGGCGGCACGGATAACCGTCGCGGTCAATAAAGCGGATGCGGTCACATCTCAGGTGTTCATCCCCTAACCCACGGCGGCGAAGTTCCGCTATCAGTTCTGGACCGTTAGAACACCCTGCAATGTTGTCCACGTCTTCGCGGCGGCGGGGTCGCTGTAGCAATGCTTCTATCACTCGCAGGTGACGCGGGTTATCAGTTCCGGTAAACTTTGGCCTGTTCGGGGCGCTCGATTCTGCTTTTGTGGTGTCGGGTGTTTTCATTTGGCAGCCCTCCACCAGCGTGAAGGTGTTGCACACCACAAGCGCAGTGCCAGCGCCATCAGAGCGGCCCTCATGCCACCCCCAGCACACGTTTAATTTCAGCAGTGGGCCAGTGCAGCTTTGCACTGCCAGGGATGCGCAGGGGGCGAATAGGCCCCGATTCTTTGCAGGCGTGTATGCGGGCTGTTTGCGGCGCGATATGCATGTAGTGTGCATATGCGGCGGTGTCCACGGTAGGACGGGTTTCCAGTTCCAGCGGTGTGAACTGGTTTGGTGCATGGCTTGCAGCCACACGGGTTTTATTGCTGTGATTTACAGCCTGAGTCGTAGATAGCATCTCTGTATCTCCTGCGCCTCTCGGCGTTAGGGCCTTTGAACAATTGACTGGCCTAACTGCCAATCAATACAACCAGAACAATCGCTGCTTTAAGTTGTTGAACAAAGTTTAAAAGCGTTGCGTAACGATTGATAGGTCAAAAGTTCTGAATCAATTGGTGCGAACAATTGATTTATGGACTTTTTCGGCTTCAATGTGCGCGTCCCATGCTCGTGCATCCTTTACGACTTAAATAAATCGCATGTCAGCTCGGTAATAGTGCTGCTCAAGCGCTGATATTTTCATTGGCGCGGTTTTTTCCTTCCAAGCATCAAGGCGACAAACCAATTTGATTGCCTCCACGACGGATAGCTTTGAATCGCCAATGACGATATCAACGTCAAGCCTAAATTCCGCTTTGTCAGCAATTCCCCATTCGGTCCTGCGACCAGCAGGTTTAACCACTTTGAAACCGGGTACATGCGACTTGGCAAGTGCCAACGTTAGAGCTACCCAATTGCCCTCGGGCACTTGGTGCGCCTTAAAAAGGTCTGGCAACTTGGCAAACATTTCGTCAGTAGTGCGCTGCGCCTCTGCCCGGTAAGCGTCTTCACCAGCCAATAGTCCAATTCGTTTTTGTGCAATGGTCTTACTTAAACTGCCCGTGTATTTGAAAGGCTTGCTTTTTTCCACTGTCGCACCCCTTCTAGGTGTCGCCCTCATTGGGTGCCCCAGCCTGTCGGTGAAGGTGTCCGACTTTTCGCCAGCGGTAATTAGTCGCGGGCTAGGCAGGGGCAAAACTGTTAATGGGCTGGCTCAGGCGTGACGCTCAAGCGAAGCCCCACGGCGTGCAACACCTTATGCACGGTCGCAATAGTCGGGTTGCCGTTTTCGCTCAGTGACTTGAACAGGGTTTTTTCTCCCATGTTGGCGCGGCGTGCCACCTCGGCCATGCCGTGCGCCTTGGCAACCTGTCGCAGTGCCACCAGCAGCGCGGCGGGGTCATCCAGTTCTAAAACGGCCTCGATATAGGCGGCGGCCTCTGCCGGTTCGGTCAGGGCCTGCAATGTGGCCTGTTCATAGCTTTTGTCGCGTGCTGTCATGTTTCACCTCTTTGTTTCCAGTCGGCCAGGTACGCCAGGGCTTGCCTGATTGATTTATCCTGTTCGCTCTTATCGCTTCCAACCAGCAGCAGCACCAGCACCGGCCCCTGTCGGCTCAGGTACACACGGTAGCCCGGCCCGTGGTCTATGCGCAGTTCCTGCACGCCGTCGCGCAGGGGTTTGCAGTCGCCAAAATTCCCAGCCTTCACCCGTGCCAGCCGTGCCCGAATGCGTGCCCTGCCTTGCGCGTCTTTCAGTGCGTTCAGCCAGTCCTCAAACGGTGCCCGGCCTGTTGCGTCGGTATAGACGCGAATATCTGTCATGGTATCTTAAAAAATACTACTTGTGTTTTAACCGGCCACCACGCGCAGCACACCGGGCGCGGCCTTGGCATCAAACACAATCCCGGCCTGCTCCAGAATGTGCGCTTCAATCTGTGCAAGGTACGGCCTCAAGGCGTCAACACTTCGCGGGCGGTAACCTTCAGCGGTCGCGCTTGGCTTGTGCCCCATCACTTGTGCAATCGCACCGGCAGGAGCTCCGGCAGACTCACCCAGCAACGAAAACGAACGGCGCAAGCCGTGAATAGTCAGGCTGTCGATACCGGCGCTTTGCAGGGCTTTGGTATGGCTGGCGCGGGTGTCGGTAATGCGGCCCGCTTTACCACGGCTGGTAAAAACAAATTCATTCACACGCGGCAGGCTTGCAAGTTGGTGCGCTAGATACCCGGTCAACGGAATAACGCGGGTCGCTTCCACCTTGTCGGCAAGGGTCAGCTTACGCCACTGAAAATCCACATCGGCCCACTTCAAGGCGGCTATTTCTTCACGGCGGGCACCTGTCAGCAGCAAGGCGCGTAAATACACGCTGGCGGTGCGGTTGTTCAGCTGCTCTACACCAGCCCACCAGCCGGGCACCTGTGCGGCTTCAAGGGCATCAGTGCGGCGCGTGTTGCTTGGCAAGCCCTCCACGATGGCGGCAGCTTTCCCGGCGTCACGGTCAACCAGGGCGCGATATTCCGGGCGACCAGCACACCAGCGCAGAAACCCGCGAAACATCATCAGGGCGCGGGCGGCTTGGTGTTCGCCTGATATGGCCTCGCGGTCGTACCAGCTTTTCAGGCTGTCCTCATTCACCCCAGCCAGCGGCAGCGCCAGCAGCGGATAAATCGGCCCCGGGCGTGTGTTGCCCTCCCCTCGCTTTTTCTTGACTCCCCCAGCCCCAGCCATCGCCTCTAGGTCGGCACGATAACGGGGCTTGAACGATGCTTTGCGCTTGGGCTTGCCTTCCATAAGGTAGCGCGGCCAAACATCGCCGACGGTCACGGCTTGGGCAGTAGCGGCGGCAAGGTTGGCAGCTTTCGCGGCGTCTTGTTGGCGCTCCAGTTCGCGGGGGTCTTGCTTGTCAGTTTTGATTGAAACAGCCAACTCTCGGGCCTTGGCCTGTGCCTCTGGAATGCTCAACACGCGAACGTCGCCAATTGTCCGGCGGATGGTTTGCCGATTCAACTTGGCCTCAAACACGAACGACTTTGCGCCAGCGGCGGTAACCCGAACACGCAAGCCAGGCGTTTTGACATCCCGCAAAAAGGATTGCAGTTTGCCGGGTGGGCATGTCAGGCGTTCGATTAAACCAGCGGACAACTCTTGAGCTTCGCTTAGGTCTATCGGTGCGTCTTTTTTCGGTCTTGCCATCGTGTGCCCCAATCCATGTAGCCACCATGTAGCCACTTTTGAGCTATTTTGGCGAATTTGAATCAACACACGAACTGTTTACTTATCCAGCTAACACCGTGAAAAGTGTTGATTTGTATAGAGTTTATAGGGGCAAATCAACACAGGCAAATACTATTTATCGGTCATTCGTAATGAGAAGGTCGGGTGTTCGATTCATCTCTCCGGCACCAAATGAAATTGGGATAGGCTTCCGGGTCTATCCCCTTTTTCACGTAGTCGGTACGTAACCGCTACTTGATTATGCTCCTGAGCCATTTTGCAGTTCAGCTTGCATTTGCTGCCCATAGAATTCGTCCGCTTCATCGCAGGCGGCGAACATTTCATGGAGCGTCTTTTTCCACCATTCTGATCCGGCGGAAAAGCATTCGAGATCTTCCTCTTTAACCTCAAGCCCAGACGCAGACTTTGGGTGCGTAAGCCTGTCTCGAACGGCGACAGCCTTTTTCATCGATTCCCATCCGTTGTGACTAATATCCGGCTGGTACTTTGCGCCGTGATTCTTGACATAGCAACGAACTGAAAACAGCAAGTTCGGAAGGAACGGCTGATAATTTCCTTTACGTTCCGGCTCGCCTTTGTTGTTTAGTTGAGCGCGCTCCTCGCGTAGAAGCGCAAGTTCTGCATCTGTCAAAAAGTTCGTTTCGGCGAGAGAAGCCTGCGTGACTTGGCCAAGTTGAAAAGCGAAGCCCTCAACATATGCAAAATAAGTGCTGAACAAATTGCGATACGCAAACTGGGTCGGCTTCTCACGCTTGAGCTGCAATGCGTTCTCTAAATCGGCCGAAAGGACCTTGTAGACACATTTGAGCTCGTCAACGGCCTGGGCGCGGTTCATTCGAGACCCACCGAACAGATGGAACTTCTCCGCGCCACTTTCACTATTTTCATAGAACACCCTTATTTCTCGTTTCACCTATTTCCGACTGAAAAATTGCCTAGATACCAGAGGCCAGCGCGGGCACACTTGCGTGCATGGTTATCGCCCCTGAATCACTGGCAAATTTAAGCGCTCAAGAGCTGCGTGAGATGGTCACGGGATTGATGGCCAGAATCACCGAGCGTGACGTGCAAATAGTCCAGCGTGACGAGGCCATTGCGAGCAAGGACTGCGAGATCAAATACCGCCAGGCCAAGATCGACCAGCTCACGCACGAGATGGCGGTCTTGAAACGCTGGAAGTTCGGCAGTAGCCGTGAGCAACTCGACACAACCCATGCAGTCGGGGGCGAACCATCACGCGGGCTGCGGCTGCAAGCCGGCCAACAGCGCCATCAAGGCGTCGACATCCAACGGTTTGACCATGTGATGATCGAACCCCGCGTCCGCGCTCCTTTGCAGGTCGTCCATCTGGCCATAGCCGGTCAGTGCCACCAGCACGGTGTTCTTGCCCCACTCCTCGGCTCGGATGCTGCGGGCCGTGTCGTACCCGTTCATCTTCGGCATCCCGATGTCGCACAACAAAATGTCGGGCCGAAACTTCCTGGCCGCCTTGATACCCGACTCTCCGTCGTAGCAAGTGATGACCTCGTTCCCCAACATCTCGAGAAGCTGACTGAGCGAGTTCGCGGCGTCCACGTTGTCGTCCACGACCAGAATGCGGTGGCGTGTAATGGGATAGACGGGGTCGGGCTGAACAGTAGGCTCGTCCCCGGCGACCGACAAAGCCACCGGCAGGCGCACAACGAACTCGCTGCCCCTGCCTTGGCCCTCGCTGCGGGCCTCGACCGACCCGCCGTGCATCTCGACCAGGCGCTTGACGATAGAAAGGCCGATACCCAAACCACCCTGCGACCGTTTCAGGTTATCGTCAACCTGGGTGAACATCTGAAAGACGTGCGGGAGCATGTGCGTCGGGATGCCGCTGCCGTTGTCCTGAATCGAGACGACGGCTTCAGCGCCCAGCTGTTGGATTCTCAATTGGATTCGGCCTCCACGGTCCGTGAACTTGACGGCGTTGTTCAAAAGGTTTGAGAAAACTTGCGCTAGCCGTGTCAGGTCAGCGTCCACATAGATTGGGCCGGGGGGGAATTTAATCAGCAACTCGTGATCAGCCTGTGCGATGGCCGGTCGGCTGGCCTCAATGGCCCCCTGAATGGCCGTTGCCAAATCAATGTGCTCCTTACGAAGATCGATCTTGCCGCGGCTGATGCGGCTCATGTCTAGGAGGTCATCGATCAGGTGCACCATTTGCCCAAGCTGGCGCTCCATCATCAAGCGGATTCGCTCGGTCGCTTCCGCGTCGCCTGGTGCCAGGCGCATGATCTGCAAGCCGTTGCGAATCGGGGCGAGGGGGTTGCGCAGTTCGTGCGCCAGCGTGGCCAGGAACTCGTCCTTGCGCTGGTCTTCCTGTTGCAGACGGGCGACCAAACGCTCGCATTCCTGCTCACCCCGCTTGCGGGCGGTCACATCGCTGGCCATGCCAAACCACTCGACCACCGTACCGTGGTTGTCCATCAGTGGGATGGCCCGCGAGAACGTCCAGCCCAGCGTGCCGTCGATCCGCAAGACTTGGTGCTCCAGCTCGAAGGGGCCTTTGGTCCGGACGGCTTCCCGTATGGTGTCCGTGACGCGCTGCTGGTCGCAGGGCTGGATGTATTTTTCCAACCAGGAGCAGTTCGGCTCGAGCGTGTCGGCGATGAACTCGCGGCCCTGAAGCTGGCGCATCTCGGTCCAGTCCGCGTTCATGCGGTACACGATATCCGAACTGGCACTAATTAGGGCTCGAAACTGCTCCCCGCTGGCCCGCAACGCTTCGCTGCTCTCCCGCCGCAGCCGGGCCATCTTCAGGTGGGCCGTCACACGGGCCAGCAACTCCTTGGCACTGAACGGCTTTGCCAAGTAGTCGTCAGCCCCTTCTTGCATACCCTCGATGCGGCTTTCCTCCCCGGCACGGGCAGAAAGCATAATGACCGGCACACCGCTCGTGCGAGGGTCAGCACGCAGCGCCTGCAACAGCCCGAAGCCGTCGAGCCGGGGCATCATTACGTCGGTCAGGATCAGATCCGGTATCCGCTCGCGTGCCGCCGCAAACGCCGCCTCCCCGTCTGGCACGGCCTCAGTGCGGTAATGCGCGTCCAGCAGACGGACGACGTACTTGCGCATGTCGGCGTTGTCGTCGGCGACGAGCACCAGGGGGCGTTCGTCATCGGGCCCATGGGACGACGTGGCGGGGCCTGTCGGGTCGTCCTGAATCGACGGCAACTCTGATCCGAGAGCAGAGCGCTGATCAACGTCGGGAAGCCAGCGCAGAGCTTCCTCGACGAACGGACTCGCCCCAGTGGTGGGATTTGCGGCGGTGGGCCTGTTGCCGACCTGGTCAGGGGGCAGGTGCTTCGATCCCAGCGGAATCGAGACGGTGAACGTCGTCCCGCGTCCGGCCTCGCTTTCGGCGGTGATCGAGCCGCCGTGCAGGTTGACCAGCTCTTGCACCAGGGCCAGCCCGATGCCGCTCCCTTCGTGCGTGCGTCCGCGTGCGTTTTCGACCCGGTAGAAGCGTTCAAACAGCCGCGGGATTTCCTCGGCGGGGACACCCGTACCCGTGTCGCGGACGCGCAGTTCGACGGCGCGGTCGGCCTGTCGCAGAGAGACGGAAATTTCCCCCTCGAAGGTGAACTTGAAGGCGTTCGACAGCAGGTTGAGAACGATCTTCTCCCACATGGCGCTATCCACAAACACTGGCTCGCCGAGCGGTGGGCAATCGACGCGAAGTTTCAATCCGGCCTTCTCGCAGGCCGAGCGAAAGTTGCTGGCGAGATCAGCGGTGAACTCCGCCAGGGCTGTCGGCTCGTACGCTGCGCGGACCCGGCCGGCCTCGATCCGAGAGAAATCCAGCAGGGTATTCACGAGGCGGTGAAGTCGCAGCCCGTTGCGGTGGACGACTTCCAACCGCTCCCGTAGCAACGGCGGCAAATTCTCGTCTAATGCGGCCAGTGCGTCTTCGACCGGCCCCAGCATCAGGGTCAGTGGCGTGCGGAACTCGTGGCTGACGTTGGAGAAAAAAGCGGTCTTGGCCCGGTCGAGTTCGGCCAGCGCCTTGACCCGTCGGCGCTCGTCGTCATGCGCACGGGCATTCGCTGCGGCGGTGGTCACGGCGGCAGCGAGCATGTCGTAGAAGCTGCGATACGCCTCGTTCATCCTCAAGCGAGCGCTGACCCCGGCAATGAAGACGGCGACGGGGCGAGCGGCTCCTGGCAGGATGATCGGCAGCGCGAGTGCCTCGTCCGGCGGTTCGGGATAGGGTCCGAAGGAAGTCAGGCCGATCCTCTGCCTGACGTCGTGCACCTGTACGGCCGACCCCGAGCGAACAACTTCTTCCAGAGGCCAAGGAGGCTGTTCCTTCACTCCCGTACCTGCCGTGTTCAGGTTGGCGACCGGATCGGCGTGGAGGTCGGTCGCACTGACCAGCTGGGCTTGATCGCCGTTGGGCTCCAATGCGTAGAGCCGGACAAATGGCAGGTCGGGGGCATACTCCGCGAGAGCGTGAGCGGACAGGGAAAGCGCTTCGCTGACGGACTTCGCTTTGCCTGTTTGAGCGGTCAGGTTATGCAGTGCCCGTGTCCGGCGCTCGCTGAGCATCTGGGTGGTCATCTCGATGACGGGGTGGAACAGGCCGCCGACCCGTCCGGCCTCGTCCCGAACGGGGCTGAATGAGAACGTGAAGAAGCACTCCTCCACGTACCCGTGCCGTTCAAGGAAAATTTGCTGGCTTTCAAGGAAGGCGGTGTCGCCGGTCAAGGCCGAGTCGTGCGCCTCCCCAATTACCGGCCACGCCTCCTTCCAGCACTCCGAGAAGTTCTGCCCCATTGAGCGAGGATGCTTGTTCCCGCAAATGACCCGATAGGCATCGTTGTAAAGCTGGACGAGGCCTGGCCCCCAGATGATGCAGATAGGCAGATCCGAGGCCAGGCAGATGCTGACCGTCGTGCGCAGGCTCTGCGGCCACCCCTCAACCGGTCCCAGCGGGGTCGCTGACCAGTCCATCGACCGGATCAAGCTACCCATCTCGCCGCCCCCCAATAGAAAGGCGAGAGGGTTTGGTTCGGCGGCTATCTTTTCACTGCACTTCATAGGCGCCTTGTAGGTACGGGAATTAAGTCAATGCATTACGGCGGTTCAGTTCAATAATAGGGGATTCGGCGCCGCCGTTTGCCCACGCCGCCCCACTGACGCCAGTTGAGAAGCGATGACGTCGAAAAGCCCGGTTTGGTCCTGCCAGAGCCGAACGAGCGTCCGATCTGGGCGTGGCTCCTGAATGTAGCTTGTTGGCGTTACCCGCAATCCTGAATCGGCGACACGGTCAAGATGCCGCACCCAGACGCTTACATTGCGATACTCCGCATTGGCCACTGACCAGCGCTACAGACTCGCGAAAATGGAAAGCGGTGAAGTTGGGTGCGCTCTCACTAGCGCGCAGCGCCACTCAGCAGGCATAGCGCCCGGCATGACCGCGCTGGTGGAGGCAGCAGACACATATCGAGCGCCGAAGGATCGTCACCACCTGCCGCCGTCGCGGTAGCCGATCAAGCTCTTGCGCAGCACTGTCTATATGCCAATTAAGCCGCCAGCCTTCTTAGAACGTACGTAAGTAGCTATAAGAATAATAGCGACTACCAAATGATGCTGGTACAAACTAATTCGGATCGTTTCGTTCAGCCGTTGGCAGGAGACGCTTGCCCAGTTCCTTGAGGAATTCATTGTGTTTGCGCGTTGCCTTTTGGATGTCCTCCTCGATCTGGACCAGATCGGCAGGAATAGGCGCCCGCCAGGTAGTACTCCGGGCGCGTCAGGATGGCATAGGGGATATATCTGTCCTGAGCACGCCACTCGACCTCGATCCGCGTCCATGGGCTGGTGGCTTCGCGTCGTGCCTGGACCGCATGTGCCCGGCGGTTATTGCGTGCGGCTCGGATTTTGACGCACCATTCGTCAGCGCCAGCCGCCATTGCACGGGCGATGATTTCAGCGGGTATGAAGTATTCAGAAACCCAGCCCACGGGTCCATCATTGCACCCGGCAGACTTGTCTATTGATTGAATCTGCCAGCCGTAATCGTTCGCCAGGTAAAACACAACGGCACCCAGCCGGGTAGTGCTGGCCACGTAAACGGTGTCGAGACTGGTCAGGCTCTCACCAGCCAGCAGGCGGACAAGCACATCGGCGGTACCTCATGCGCTGCAAACAATGCTGGCAGTTTGGAAAGAGCTTCATCAATCTGGCGTTGATATTCAGCCCTGACCGGATACTCGTCTTTCAGCCCCACCAACGATAAGCGGCGCTTTGTTATCAGCTTTTTCAGCGTACCCGTGTATTTCATGGTTGTAGCCCTTAAAGGCGTCACTTCATTAGGAGCCCCAGCCTGTCGGTGAAGGTGTCCGACTTTTCGCCAGCGGTAATTAAGCGCGGGCTAAGCGGGGGCAAAACTGCCTTTTTCTCGATTCGGTTCTTAGGGGGAACCACGCATTGGGCTGCAACCAGTATGGATGCCTGGCTGTTGCTGTCCAGCCTTGAAAAGTACCGTTAATTGTTTTTGTCCCTCACTTTTTACTTGACCAAGCTAACATCAGCACCGAATAGCCGGAAACAGGAATTTACCTTGGTGCAAGAAAAAAACTTAGTAGAAGCAGAACAAAAGCGAAAATCCAACAAGGCATGGATTGGCTGGACTCTTTTTTGCGTATTTATCGTGGGCTCTATTGTGTTCATGTTGGTTATCGATTCCATCTACGCACCAAGTGACAAGCAAACAGCCTCGCAACCAGACGTTATTAGCGAGTGAATTAGCCAGTCACCACTTGCAGCGCACCGGGCGCGGCTTTGGCATCAAACACAATCCCGGCCTGCTCCAGAATGTGCGCTTCAATCTGTGCAGGGTATCCGACGCGGCTGCTTGGGCGTAACGCTTGCATCGTCATTCACTGCTTTGATAGTGTTGGAAATAGGCATGATTGAATTCGTCTTTCAATTAGAGTCAGGGGCTGGGCGGTGTTTGCCCACCAATCAGCTCCGTTTTTTGCCCTGGGTGAAACGCGCCAGACCTACCCGCTATTTAGTTCAATGTTTGCTTTTTTTCCTGTGATGCTGACGCTGCAATTCGACCTTGTCTGACAGCGCGGCAATGGCGTAATGTTTACTATTTTTGTTTTATCTACTTAGTAACGAATATTATGAAAACCGTAATACTTGCACTTGCACTCATCAGTAGCCTTACACTTTTTTCGCAAGCTGCCGAGGCAAAAGGTTGCCTGAAAGGGGCAGTCGTTGGCGGCGTCGGTGGTCATTTGGCTGGTGGACATGGGGTGTTAGGCGCTGGGGCCGGGTGCCTTGTCGGTCGCCATATGGCCAATAAAAAATCGAAACAGGAAGCGGCGGGCAATGGTGAAACTCCGGCAAAGCAATAATGGAATCGAGCTATAAAGCCTGTTTTTGCAACGGTTAAATTCTGTTACGGCTTTCCGGCATCCTCAGCAATCGCCCCCAATTTTCCGGGCTCAGCGTCAGGCACAAACATCATCCCTGCCTGCGGTATGTGCGCTTCAATTTATGCGGCCTATGGCCTCAAAGCGTCAACACGTCGAGGACGGCACCGCGGAAAAGCGCCTTATTGGTGGCCTTCCATTCTTAGGACACGAGATTAGCCGGGCACTTCTCCTCGAACCGACCAGGCCCTGGCGACCAGCGAAATTGTGCCGTCCGCGTGCATCGGGAGGCTCTCTTGCAGGTGACGGCGCAGGCGCGCCCGCGACGTTTCATCCAGCGCCATCGCATAGGCGGGAGCAGGTCCCTGGCCGCCGAGAAACGGTTGCCAGTAGTCTTCGAAGCTTGGAAAGTTTGTCGGGATGTCGATGGCGCTCACTTCGATTCCGGCCAGCCCTGCGTCAGTGAAAAGCGCCTCAAGCGCGTCCGGGCGGCATAGCGGAAACCGGTTGCCTTCGTTGAGCCGTGCCGCGCCGGGATTGAGTTCGACCGCTGCGTCCCAGAAATGGCGCATCAGTTCCATCTTGCCCGCGTAATCCCAGACGTAGGCCGCTATAGTGCCGCCGGCAACCGTGACCCGCGACATCTCGCGCAGGGCTGCGTGCCCATCCGGAACGAAGTTCAGGACCAGCCCTGAAACGGTCACGTCGACCGACTTGTCGTCAAGCGGAATCGCCTCGGCACCTGCCTGCCTGAACATTGCCCGGCCGGCCAGCTGCCCAGCAGCCTTCCCGAGAAAACCTTCCGAAGGCTCGATGCCGACGACCGATGATGGCGAGCACCGGTCGAGAATCGCCGCACTCAACGCCCCCGTGCCACACCCTACGTCCAGCCAGCGGCGGCTCGGCGGAATGTTCAGCCATGAAAGGAACTGTGGCGCGACCTGTCGGCTCCAGCGGCCCACGTACTGTTCATAAGGCTCGCCTCGTTCCCACGCGTCAGATAGCAGTGCGGATGGCATGATCGGACGCCCCATTACTCCTTTAGATAGCGTGCAACACGGCACTAAGACCCGGCTGGCCCGATTGAGCTGGCCAGCACCTTGTCAATACGCTTGCCATCAAGGTCAAGCACTTCAAATCGCCAGCCCGCACACTCGACCCGGTCGGCAGTCTTGAGCAAACGGCCCGACACGCTTTGCAGCAAACCAGCTACGGTGTTGTAGCGCCCCCTGTCCTCTTCCGGCAATTCCCGAATGTCGAGCCTGGCCTTGAGCTCGGACACGGGCATGACGCCGTCAATCAGCCAGCTGCCGTCTTCACGCTGGATGGCCCAGGCATCGAGCTGCGCGCCGGTTTGCAACTCGCCGGTAATGGCTTCGAGCATGTCCATGGGCGTCATGAGGCCCTGCACCACGCCGTATTCGTCCACCACGAACAGGATGCGCGTCGACCTGGCGCGGAACTGCGCCAGCAACTCCATGCCGGTCAGTGTTTCGGGGACAAACACCGCCGGAACAGCATAAGCGCCAATGCGGTCATCCACCGAAGGCGCGGACGATGACAAATTGCCCCCGGACACCATGTTAATCTGGCCACGCAAAGCCAGCAGCTTGGCCACGTTAACCACGCCGACCACATCGTCCAGACCGCCCCGGCAAACCGGATACCAGGAATGTCCGGTCGCACCCGCCTTGTCGATGGCTTGGGCGATGGTATCGGACGCGTCGAGCCACTCAATGCTGGAGCGCGGCAGCATCAGGGAAGTGAGCAGGCGGTCATCGAGCAGAAACACATTTTGCACCATCTGGTGCTCGTGTTCTTCAATCAATCCGGCATCGACACCCTCTTCCAGGCTGGCGGCAATCTCCTCCTCGGTCACCGCGCGGCCTACCGAAACATCCACATGCAACAGTTTGAGCACGCCATGGGTGCTCAGTGAGAGCAACCGGACAAAAGGCTTGGCGCCACTGGCCACCCACATCATCGGTCTGGCTACCAGCCTGGCCACGGTTTCGGGGTATAGCTGCCCGATGCGTTTGGGCACCAGTTCACCGAACACAATCGTGACGTAGGTAATGACCGTCACCACAATGGCCGTGGCAGAAATATCAGCGGCGCGAAGTGCGACGCCCAGGCCCTGAAGCCACATCGATACGCCACCACTGAATGCCGCCTCGCCAATAATGCCGTTCAGCATGCCGATGGACGTGATGCCAACCTGCACCGACGAAAGAAATTGCGTGGGATTGTCGAGCAGTCCCAAAGCCGCTTTCGCCCCCTTGTCCTGCAATTCGGCCATGGCGGCAAGCCTTGCCTTGCGGCTGGAAGCCAGCGCCATCTCGGACATGGCAAACACACCGTTAAGCAGTGTCAAAAAAACGATAAGAAGGAAATCCATGAATCCAGGGGCAAAATAAACACCATGCCACTTTACTGTATCGGCGACCTGCAGGGTTGCAACGCGCCATTTCAACGTCTCCTGGAGAAAATTGATTTCTCTCCAAGCCGCGATACCCTGTTTCTTTTAGGTGACTTGGTGAACCGCGGGCCAGACTCGCTCGGGGTGTTGCGCAGCTTGACAGCGCTGGGCGATGCGGCGCAGTGCCTGCTTGGCAACCATGACCTGCACCTGCTGGCGTTGTGGCAAGGCGTGCGCAAACCGGGCCGTAAAGACACCGTGCAAGCCGTGTTGCAGGCGCCGGACAGCCCTGCACTGCTGGACTGGCTGCGCCACCGCGCCATGGCCATGCACCGCGAAGGCTGGCTGATGGTGCATGCGGGCGTTCTTCCGCAATGGAGCGCGGCGCAGACGCTGGCGCTGGCCGCCGAGGTGGAGCAAGTGCTTCGGAGCCCCGACCTGAAGGAGTTTTTACGCGACATGTATGGCAATACGCCGGCCCAGTGGCAGGAGAATCTTGAGGGGGCTGACCGCTTGCGGGTGATCGTGAATGCGCTCACCCGTCTGCGCTTTTGCACACCGCAAGGCGTGATGGATTTCACCAGCAGCGAGAGCGCCGCCAACGGGCCGGCGGGTTACCTGCCGTGGTTTGACGTCCCGGGGCGGGCGACCCGGGGCACGCCCATGGTTTTCGGGCACTGGTCGACCCTGGCCCAGGACTCAGGCACGGGCCGGGGACTGCTAGGCAATACCCTGGCGCTCGATACGGGCTGCGTCTGGGGTGGTTGCCTGACTGCGGCCAGACTGGGCGTCCAAGCCGCCACGTTTGAATTGATTCAGGTGCCATGCGAACAGGCCTTGGAACCCGGCAAAACCGCCTGAAGATTCTTTGTAGGGAACGTCTGAAAAAGTCAAAATCGCGCTGAATCAGTTCTATTTGCTATGTAATTCATAGCACAATAAAGCCGTAATTGCTGGACGTCAGCCTATATTTCTTTAATTGACGGCGGTTTGCGCAGAGCCGAAGCCGGTGGACAAGTAGCCTCATCCGCCCAAGTGCGCGCCACGCTCGCCGAAAGCAGCAGCACAGCCGAAGAGAAGTAAATCCAGATCAGGATCACGACCAGCGAGCCAGCCGCGCCATAGGCCGACACCACCGCAGCGGTGGACAGGTAAATCGCCATGAGGTATTTGCCAACCTGGAAGAAAATTGCGCCCACCGCCGAACCCATCACCAGATAGCGAAGGCCCGGTTTGGGGCCTTTGCTCATTTTCATGAGCGCTAAAAACAGCGCGGCGCTAAATCCGAAAGACACTGCTTCGTTAATCAGCCAGGCGAGCTTTTCAAGTGGCAGGTAACTTCCAGCCCAACCGGACAAGAGATTGAAAAATGTGGAAATCGCCAGCGACACCAGCAGCAAAAAGCCCAGGGCCAGAATGTAGGCTACGCCGCGCAGGCGCAAGGATGCGCTGTGCCACCACTTTTGCTGGGGCGCTTCGCCGCTGCCCTGCCGCCACAGGCGCTCAAACGCATCCTGTAATTCGACAAAAACACCGGTTGCGCCTGAAAGCAGCAGGCCGAAGGCAACGAGTGAGGCGGTAATGCCTTCAGACGGCTTTTGCGCGCTGGCCAGTGCCTGCTGGACCACCTGCGCGCCTTGCGCGCCGATAACGCCGCGAATCTGCCCGACCAGGCTGGCTTCGATATAGCTGCGGTCAAGCCACCATCCCAGGACGGCGACCAGTAATACCAGCAACGGGGCCAGACTGAGAATGCCGTAAAAAGACATCGCCGCACTCATGCGCAAGCCATCTGCATCAAGCCAGCGAACAATCGCACGCCACAGCGGGCGGTAAATTTTCCGAAGCATTGAAGACCCCAGAGTGGCCAGCGCCGGGACGCGCTCAGCCGGTTTGGCCGTCATCCGGCTTGACGAGAGATTGGCACCGGTCTCTGGTCAGCTACCGGTCTTGAACAGCGCGGCGACCTTTTTCTTTGGCTTGATATTGGCCGACACGGCGCCGCGGGCAGAACTGGCCTTGACCGCAGCCTCCCACGCCGGCTGCGCATCGGCAGTGGCGCTGGGCTCATAGGGCTGATCGAAAAACGGATCGCGCGAGACAACCGGCTGGCGATGCGGCGTGTACTCACGGCGCTCGCGCGGCTGTCTGGCCTCACGCGGTGTGGCCATCACGGCGTTCTCGCCTTCACGGTACATGCGCCGGCCATCGTTGATGCGGCCCTGCTCGCTGATACGGGGTCGATCTTCCTCAAACTCCATCGGCTCCAGTTCGATCTTGGTCTTGATGAGCTTTTCGATATCGGCGACCAGCCGCTGGTCGCTGCTGGCGACAAAGCTGACAGCCAGGCCCGATGCGCCGGCGCGGCCGGTCCGGCCAATCCGGTGGACATAATCCTCGGCGTTGAAGGGCACGTCAAAGTTGAACACCGCCGGCACATCTTTGATGTCCAGGCCACGCGCCGCCACATCGGTGCAGACCAGCAAATCAACTTCGCCGCTTTTGAACGAGTCCAGCGCCTTCAGCCGCTCGTCCTGGCTCTTGTCACCGTGCAGCGCGGTGGTTTTCAGGCCTTCGCGCTCGAGTGAGCGGGCCAGCCGCGCGCAGCCGAGTTTGCTGTTGACGAAGACAAAGGCCTGCTTCAAGTCCCGCGCCTTGAGGATCTGGTGCAGCGCGCGGCGCTTGTCGTCGGCGCCAACGCTGTAAAAGTGCTGCTCGACGGTCGAGGCCGTGGCGTTGGAACGCGCCACTTCAATCGTCACCGGATCCTGCAGATAACTGGACGCCAAGCGCTTGATTTCAGGTGAAAAAGTCGCCGAAAACAGCAAGGTGATACGCTGCTTGGGCAGATAACTCAGAATGCGCTGCAGGTCCGGCAGAAAGCCGATGTCGAGCATGCGGTCGGCTTCGTCGAGCACCACGTACTCAACCTGGTTCAGCACGGCATTTTTGGCCTCGATGTGGTCGAGCAGACGACCCGGCGTGGCGACCAGCACTTCAACGCCTTTTTTAAGCTCCGCGGTTTGCGGCTTCATGTCCATGCCGCCAAACACCACCGCACTGTTCAGATTGGTGTACTTGGCATAAAGCTTCACCTGCTCGGCTACCTGGACCGCCAGTTCGCGTGTCGGCAACAGCACCAGCGCACGCACAGGGTGGCGCGCCGGCGAGGTCGAGGCATTCTCGTGCTTCATCATGCGCTGCAGCAAGGGAAGGGCAAAAGCGGCAGTTTTGCCAGTACCGGTTTGTGCGGCGCCCATCACGTCTCTTCCCTGCAGAACGACCGGAATCGCCTGTTCCTGAATGGGAGTCATGGTTTCGTAGCCCATTTCGGCTACGGCACGAGCCAGCGGTTCTGCCAGCGAAAGGTTGGAAAAAGAAGATGTCATTTAGCCCTCTATTGTCGCACTTTGGCTAAATCAGGGCCTCTTGACACTTTTACCCCGCTTTATCCAGCCAACACCCGAATCGCCCGCTGGCGGAATCTGGCCGTGAAAAATTCTATTTTGCTATCGAATAAATAGCAATAAATGACCGTATTCGTTGGACCACTGCACGATTTCTTATAAATTTCTCGCACTGAAGGTGTCGCAGGCCTTGATGCTGCCGGTTTTCAGCCCTGAGTCGAACCAGCGCTGCCGCTGTGCACTGGTACCGTGGGTAAAGCTTTCGGGCACTATCGCCCCGCCACTGGAGCGCTGCAGTGCGTCATCGCCAATTTTTGCGGCGGCGTTCATCGCTTCCTCGACATCACCCTGCTCCAGAATCTGCCGTGCGCTTTGCGCGTGGTTGGCCCAGACGCCGGCAAAGCAGTCGGCCTGCAGTTCGAGTTTCACACTCAGGGCGTTGTACTCCACCTTGCTGACGCGGCCACGCATCTGGTCCATCTTGCTGCTGATGCCCAACAGGTTTTGCACATGGTGGCCGACTTCATGCGCAATCACGTAAGCCTGCGCAAAATCGCCAGGCGCACCCAGCTTGTTTTTCAAGATTTCGTAAAACCCGAGGTCGATGTAGACCTTCTGATCGCCGGGGCAGTAAAACGGACCCATGGCCGCCTGACCCTGGCCGCATGCGGTTTGCGTTGCGCCGCGAAACAGCACCAGACGCGGCTCCTTGTAAGTTCCTCCGGCTTTGGTAAAAACGTCTTTCCAGACGTCTTCAGTGTCGGCCAATACGGTAGAGACAAACGCCGCCATGCGGTCATCGGCGGGCGGCCGATGCGCCGGCCCCTGCTGCTGCACCTGGGCTGGTGGCGAACCACCACTCAAAAGGCCCAGTATCGTGAGCGGGTTGATGCCGAAAATCCAGCCTCCGACCAGCGCAACCACGATGGTGCCAATGCCAATGCTGCGCCCACCCAGCAAGCCGCCGCCTCCGCTGAGCCCGCCGCCCGCGTCATCGCGCCGGTCTTCGACGTTGTCGGATTCCCGATTGCCTTCCCATTTCATGTGAACTCCCGATTACACAAACGTATGATTCAATGGTTTCGCGCCGCCACAAAGCTGGCGACAGACAAGCAGCGTCCGGCACCACCAGATGCGCCGACTTTACTGGATGCAGCAGGATTAGAGAATAAAGCGGCAGTCGAATCTGGCCACGCCCACAACCAAACCCTTCACGTTTTCCGCCTCACCCCGTGCCCGCCACGCGTGGCCACAGCCGATTCGGTCCTTTTGGGCCAAAACTTGGGCTTCATCAAGCCGGTTGATGATGCAAAAACCGGCGGAACCAGCCATTTACAAATTGCTGTGGGCAGGAAGCAGATGGAGAAATCGCCGGAAACGAGGGGTAGGAGAGTAGGAGGTTCGAGCGCATCACGCGGAGCCTGAGCTCGCTACCCACGGAGCAGGGGAGCCAGAATTTGCCCCGCATGGGACTATGGGACGGCCGTCAGTTACTTCATGCCGCCTGCTGTCAGCCAGCCATCAGCCATCAGCCAGCCGTTTCAGCGAATGCTCAGCGACGCAGGCATAAAACCTTGCACCTTGCCAATCGATACGCCACTTCCATCAAATCGCACGGCGTCCGACAAGGTCTGAACTTGCGGCCCCTTTTCCGGATCGCGCGGCCCGCTAGGAGCGGCCGTCGCCTGCTCGATACATTTTTGCCGTGCGGCAGCCGGGCTCGTCTCATTGCATTGCGCAATTGCGGTGCGTTGTGAACCCAGGCTGGTGTCGCGGACTTCAGCTTTTTTTACCTGACCATCGACCACCAGCACCATGGCAATCAGCTGGCAAAGTATTACCAGGCAGGCGGCAACGCCCAGCATGGTCTTGTAACGCATGGTGTCGATCTTTTGCATAGGGTCAGAAAACATGAAATATCCTCAGATCGCTTGATGCTAGCGCCGCGCCAACCAATTCACTGCGGCGCATTGCCCACGAAGCTGTAGGATAAAAACGCTTCCATCAAGCTCAAGGCTTACTATCGCCGCATGGAAAAACCCAAGGACTACCCGGCCCGAGTGCTCAATCCGGAGCAGACTGCCGCACACCTGCCCTACGCCCGGCTGGTGGAGGAAATCGCCAGACTGCTCAAGGACGACTCGGTTCAAGTCCCGCCGCGCCAGGTGCTGCCCCTGCACGGCGGTGGCAGCCTGTTTGTCATGCCGGCGTTTGACGCACGCACGGCCATCACCAAGCTGATTACGTTTACTCCGGCAAATGCGGGAAGCAACCGGCCGGCGATTCAGGGTGACGTCGTGGTGTTTGACGTGGCGACCGGCCAGCGCGCGCTAGTGCTCGATGGCCCCACCGTGACGGCGCGGCGCACCGCCGCAGTGTCCCTGCTGGCAGCCCGAAAGCTGGCGCCCTGCACGCGAGGACCACTGCTCATTGTCGGCGCAGGCGTGCAGGGCAAAGCCCATCTGGACGCATTTTCGGAAGGGCTGGGCGTCAGGGAAGTGCTTATCGCTTCGCGCAGCGCGTCAAGCGCGCAACAGCTGGTGCAGCATGCGCAATCGTTGGGGTTGACGGCCCGTGCAGTGAATGACGCCAATGCGGCGCTGGCCGACTGTTCAATGGCCGTAACCTGCACACCCGCCCATGGCGTGGTGCTTGGCGACTTGCCGCGCAACGACGCTTTTATTGCTGCGGTAGGGGCGTTCACGCCGCAGATGGTGGAGCTAAGCCCCAAATTGTGCCGCTATGTCGCAGCACACGGCACGCTGGTGGTGGACACGGTGGATGCCGTGCATGAGGCCGGCGATTTGTTGCAGGACGGCCTCGAAGTCACCTGCTTCACAAGCCTGGCCGACGTGGTGCGCGCCAGCGCCTTTGCGGTGACCGGTCCTGTGCTGTTCAAGAGTTGTGGCTGGGCGGGTTGGGATCTGGCGGCAGCCAGGTCGGCTTTGGCCGAGCTGACCAGAGCGCAGGGCTGACGCCGGGCGGGCCGCACAGGCTTGTTGGGCAAAAACAGCTTACAACCCCGGAAGCCATTTTTTAATATCGCTTGTCCTGCCAAAAATTGTGCATGCCTCGCGGCGGCTAGGGGGTGGCTGGCGTTGCGGAATAACAGGCCTGGTTAGGGCAAAAAAAACTGCCTGGTGATCTCCTATTTCTCCATTACCCACTGGATGATGTATTTGGCGACAAAGCCCACCATGCCGAAAGCCAGACCGAGAAAAATAACGAAAGTGCCAAACTTGCCAGCCTTGGACTCCCACGCCAGTTGCCCGATGATGAACAGCATGTAGAGCATGAAAGCCCCCACGCCAAACGACAGGCCGAAGGCCGCAACCTGTTCCTCGGAGTAGCCGAACATCAGGCGACCTCTTCCGGCGGCAGACGTTCAGGCAGCGCAGTGGCATCGACCAGATCGCGGTAGGCATGCCAGCTCGCGTGGCCTAGCAGCGGCATCACAAAAACCAGGCCTATCAGTAGCGTGGTGAGACCCAGCAGACTCAAGCCCATGATCAGCGCCGCCCATAAAGCCAGCGGCAAGGGGTTGGTCAGCACCGCTTGCCAGCTTGCCAGCACCGCCTGCAGTACGTTGACGCGGCGGTCCAGCAGCAAAGGCATGGCGATCACGCTGGATGCGAAAATGGGCGCCGCCATGAGACCACCCATGGTGAGCCAGAGTTCGAACAGATAGGAGTGGGGCGCCAGCACGACATGGCGCAAAAAATCCAGCGGCGTATTGACGGCGTGGCTTGCCAACAGCGTGATGAGCGCGGCAGAGGTGAGCACCCAGCCGGTACCTGCGAATGCCAGCAGCAGGCCAAAACGCACCAGGCTCCAGTAGCCGCCACTGACCGCGTAACGTGAATATTGCCAGCGGGTCCAGGTCTTGTTGATGAGCTGCAGGTTGACGGGCTCGCCACGTTCGAGGGCACGGCTGATGGCGTAGAGGCTGGTGGCCAACACCGGTGCCACTACCAGAAAACCCGAAAAAGCACCGGCCAGCAGCCAGAAACGGTCGTGTGCAATCAGCACCAGCAGACCGCCAAAAGCAGCCAGCACCAGCCCATGCGCCAGGCTCAGCCAACCGCCGCGCAGCATGTCCCGCGCGCCACGCATCAGCCAGTGCAAAGGCTGAACGAGACTGATGGTGCGAATGACGGGCAGCGCCAAAGACCCTCGGCCCGCAGGTGACGGTGAGCGGGGGGGCAATGGAGGCGTATTCTTGAAATGGGGCACGATGGGTCTGAAGCTTAACTGCAAATCCCGAGGCAGAACACGATGCCCGGCAATTCTGCAAAGACAGTGCGGGACCCACGGCTCAACCCGGTATTGCACACTGTTGACCCTCGTCAAGAACGGGACTTGATAAGCGCGCATCATGAATCAATACACAGCAAGGAGATGACAAAATGACCCCAAAACAAGCGAACCCCTACAGCAGGCAGTTGCTGGCCATGCGCAACGCCCTGCTCGCACAAATGAGTGCCCAGCGTGGCGGTGTGATTGGTCGGGCAGATGCCGCCGCAGAACATTTTGAACGCCGCGAGGATTCGAGCGCGCAGGTGGCCTCCGAGCGCGAACTGGAGTTTGCTATTGGCGAGCGCGAAGTCGATGAACTCGCCATGATTGATGCCGCACTGGCCCGCATTGAGGCAGGCAGTTACGGAGAGTGCACCAACTGCGGCGTCGAGATTGCGGCGCAAAGGCTGCAGGCGAGCCCTGAAGCATCACGCTGCATCCATTGCCAGGAAAAAGTGGAACAACAGCGTTCTGCCTGAGATTTTCCCTATTTTCACAACTTTCCGCGCGGCATCACCCAGCACCCCACCAATCCCGCGCAGCTTGGTATTTTCCTGATGTTCAAGCCGGAGGGAAGTGGTTAGGCTGACGGCTGATCCAGACCAGCCCTATCAGCCCAAGCTTTATGACCCCTCCCACTACCAAGGTATGCGGCAGCCCGCCCACTACCGTTCCCGGGTCTGCAAAACCCCCGGCTGACGAGCTTCCCATGATGGCCACGCCCTACGTGCCGCCACCGCCGAGCGGGCCCCAAGCGTTGATGTTGGCACTCGGGCCGGGTGCTCCCTTTCGCTGGCTGGCCGGTGGGTGGCGCGATCTGCGGGCACAGCCCGGCATCGGACTTTTTTATGGCGTTTGCTTCTGGTTCATGGCCATCACGCTGGCGGCCGTATTTCGCGCCAGACCCGAATACACACTGTCGATCGCCTCGGGCTGCCTGCTGGTAGGACCGTTTCTGGCCATGGGCCTGTATGAGGTGAGCCGCCGCCGCGAGTTGGGTCTCAAGCCCGAACTCGGCGCGTCGCTGACGTGCTGGGATGCACACCTGCGCAGCATGGCCATGCTGGTGCTCGTGCTGGTCGTGCTGGAGCTGCTCTGGGGCCGCGCGTCGCTGGTGGTGTTTGCCGTGTTCTTCAACACCGCAATGCCATCCACTACAGGCGTGATCCAGGCGATTTTCAACCCCGACAACTGGGAGTTCGTGGTGGTGTACCTTGCGGTGGGCGGGCTGTTCGCGGCGCTGGTTTTCTCCACCGCCGTAGTATCAATTCCGATGATCCTGGATCGCGACACGGATGCCATTTCGGCTGCCATTACCAGCATCCGCGTGGTGTTCGCCAACCCGGGGGTGCTGCTGCTCTGGGGCGTTTTACTTACGCTGCTTGTCGCCGTGGCGCTGCTGCCCTGGGGCTTGGGCCTGATCCCGATTGGTCCGCTGCTCGGCCACGCGAGCTGGCACGCCTATCGTGGTGCCGTGCGCTGGCAGGAACTCGCCGACCTTGGTCTCGACAAGCCAGTGCAAGACGCGTAAGGAGCCGGGTTGCCACGCCGCTTCACGGTCCGCCGCTTCTTGCCCATCCCCCCGGGGCCGGCGTGAAGACCTCCGTCGTGACGCAGACAAAAGCCTCTCGGTCCGATTGCCAGCTCATGTGTTCCACCACGATGCGGCCCGCGCCGACGCGAATGACATTGAAAGAATTGGATTCGCCTCTTCCGCGTGTCGACGTCGCGGTGCCGGCCTGAACGGCGATTGCGGAATAATCGCCAAACCGATAGCGCTCGGTGGTGTTTCCGGCATGGCTGGCATGCAGATGACCGGCGAGCAACATGTCGATCCGGCAGCTTGCAAACAGCTTCATGGCAAGCGGCGCCCTGCCCACCAGCTCATGCCCACCCAGGCGAGCAGGCAGATCAAACGGATGGTGCGTCACGACAATTTTTGCAATGTGATCGCCCAGCGCGCACAGGCGCTCTCGCACGCGCCCTAGCTGCGCCTCGTTGACCCGGCCATTTTTAAGTGTCAGGGACCGCGCGGTGTTGACCCCGATGACGGCGATTTCATCGTCGACGTAAAACGGCTCAAGGTCATTGGTGATGAGAAGCTGGTATTTTTTTAGCGGCTGCGCAAAGCGCCCGAACAGGTTGTACAGCGGTATGTCATGGTTGCCCGGCACGATGATCTGGGGCATCGGCAGGGCGTCCAGGAAACGCCTCGCCGCCATAAATTGCCCGGTCCGCGCGCGCTGGGTCAGGTCGCCGGAAACCACCACCACGTCAGGCCTGACGTTATGAATGAGCGAAGTCAGCGGCGCGATGAGCGCTTCATCGATGCGGCCAAAATGAAGGTCTGAAATATGGACCAGGGTTCGCATGCCTAACCTCCAGGCGTACTCGTATCGTTTCTCGGCACGATTACCTTCAGGGTGGCCGGACAGATACGGTAAAGCAGAGGGGTGGTCATCCGGGTGACTTCGCCATCCGTTGCAACCCGAATCTGTTTGTGATGGGTTTTGATGAGTATCTTTTTTGCCAACAGCATGTCGAACTCCCTGACCTGCCGCAACTGGCCCATGAGGGCACGCACGGCCAGCACTAACAAGCCCACGCGTCCGGTCCTCTGAACCACATACAGGCTGAGCCTGCCGCCATCCAGCCGCTCCCGCAGGCCAATGTTGAAGCCTTCCATCCGGTATTCATTGTTGCCAATAAAAATCAGCGGTGAGCGGCGCTGATAGGTTTGATTTTCCATGGAAATGGTGACATCCAGAAACGGATAGCGGCGCAAGGCAGTGACGGCAGCCCAGAAAAACGCGAGCCACTTGCCCCGGCCCAGTCGTCTCTGCTGGCGTTCCCGGTCCCTCACGGCATCGGGATATAGCCCCAGGCTTGAGTTGTTGAGGAAAGTTCGGCCATTGATTTCGCCGGTGTCGATTTTGATGGAGTGCCCCTCGGCAATGGTGCGTATGGCTTCGTCAAGATCGAGCGGAATATGCAGGTCCTTGGCCAGGTGATTGAGCGTTCCAAGTGGCAGAACGCCCAACGCAATATCGGTTCCCAGCAGCAAAGATCCGACCGCATTCATCGTGCCATCGCCGCCGCCGGCGGCAATGACTGACACGCCCTCGATCACAGCGCTTTGGGCAGCCTCAATCATCTCGTCTGCGCTGGCTGCCAGCGTCACGGCAACGTTCAATCCGTGCGCCTTGAACCCGGCAGCGATGCGGGTGGACAACTCTGCGTTGCAGCCACCGCCTGCCGAGGCGTTCAGGATCACGGCAACTTGTGTCGGCTGTGGCACCTTAGTCGCCCGCGCGCTGCATTATTCGCCGCCTGCGCCAGGTACCGACGGCGGTGAGGCTGAACACCAGCCAGCCACTGCTGGCAGCTACCGCTGCGAGCACATCGCTCAGGTAGTGCGCTCCCAGGTAGATCCGGCTGAGCCCAACCAGCGCCACCAGCGCGACCGCCAGGCAGACTACAAAAGCGCGCCAGGGCCAGGATTTGACCCGACAGACCAGGTAAGCGGCCAGAACGCCATAGAACAGCGTCGCCGCGGCGGTGTGGCCGCTCGGAAAGCTGTAGGACGTCAGCGTGAGCAGCGGGTCCTGAAACGAAGGCCTGGCACGCTGAAAGAGATTTTTCAAAAACAGGTTGAGCAGCATGCCGACCGGCACCGTCAGGACCAGCGTCACAAGCCAGTCCCATGATCGGGTGCGGACCCAGCGCCAGCCGAGCAGCAAACAAAGCGCGAGGATTCCTGCCGTACTGTGCAGACGAGTCACCAGGAGCATGAATTGCGTGAGCGGCGGCGTCGCGCGCGCATGAAACCACTGTGAGACCTGCAGATCCAGGATGGTGATCCGGTCGGCGTTCATGACGCCCTCGGCGATTTGGCCAAAAAGAAATAACGCGCCTGCCAGCGCCAGTGCGCCAATCGTCAGGTGCAACCCCAGATAACCGTCGGGCGCAATTCTGGCGCGCAGGAATTCCCACTGGGATGCTGATCGTGTCCGGCTCATCTGTTTTGTCCAATTACGCAATAATCATCACCGGATATCCATGCACACGATGATGCGGCACGGCTGACGAAAACCCGCGTCAGACCGCCGCCGTCTTTCATGCAGGACAGGCACGCGAACCCGGCACGGCCTGTGACGAAAAACGGCTTTGCTGGAAACATCGGGACGATTGCCGTACTAAGCCCTCGGCAAAGTCACACCCATCTGCCCCTGGTATTTGCCGCCCCGGTCCTTGTAGCTGACTTCGCAGACATCGTCCTTGTCGCTTTCAAAGAACAGCACCTGCGCGCAGCCCTCGCCGGCGTAGATCTTGGCCGGAAGCGGCGTGGTGTTGGAAAACTCCAGCGTCACATAGCCTTCCCATTCGGGCTCGAAGGGCGTGACGTTGACGATGATGCCGCAGCGCGCGTAGGTGCTTTTGCCCAGGCAGATAGTAAGCACGTTGCGCGGAATCCGGAAGTACTCCATGGTGCGGGCCAGCGCAAAGCTGTTGGGCGGGATGATGCAGCTGTCGCCGTGAAAGTCGACAAAACTCTTTTCATCGAAATTTTTTGGGTCGACCACCGTACTGTGGATGTTGGTGAAAACCTTGAACTCGGGCGCGCATCGGATGTCGTAGCCGTAGCTGGAGGTTCCGTAGCTGATGATCTTGTGACCGTCTCGCTCGCGTACCTGCCTCGGTTCAAACGGCTCTATCATGCCGGTCGTCTCGGCCATCCGGCGTATCCAATTGTCGCTTTTGATGCTCATGGGGAGTGTTCCTTGCTTTAAGCGTGATTGTAGGGAGGGCCGCGGCGAACCTGCGAAAAATCCGGCCCGCCGCGCAGCCGAAGCTGGCAACCCGCCAGCGCAATCTTATGCTATTAATTAAATAGCTATTAACAGCCGTATTCATTGGACCAGAAGGCAATTTGACCCATAGTCCGGGCTATTTCAGCAACCTGACGCCAGCCGCCTGCGAAATCACGGTTTTTTCGATCAGCCGGTCGTCGCCGAGGACAATCATCGCAAACAGCAACTCATCGAGGCTGGCAGCCTGCGCTGCCCTGCGCGCCAGCAGTGGCGTGGCTTGCGGATTCAGCACGACAAAGTCGGCTTCGCAACCCGGCTGCAAGTTACCCACCACGCCCTCCAGACCCAGCGCCCGGGCGGCACCGGCGGTATGCCGCCACCAGAGGTTTTGCGGACTGAGGGACACGCCGGTCTTGGTCTGCCCCTCCCGCCCGACGTAATAAGCCGCCAGCATGGTGTGAAACGGGCTGAACGAGGTGCCGCCGCCGACGTCGCTGGCCAGCCCATGCAGAAAACCCGCTCGGTCGGCGCTGGCATAGTCAAAAAAACCGCTACCCAGAAAAAGGTTGCTGGTCGGGCTGACAGCCGCCGCCGCGCCTCTGGCCCGCATCAGGGCGCGGTCTTCGTCGTCGATATGGAGGCAGTGCGCATAGACGGAGCGCGGGCGCAGAAGGCCAAACTGCTCGTAGACACTCAAATAGCTGCGCGCATCGGGATAGAGTTGGCTGACCCAGGCGATTTCTTCCCTGTTTTCAGCGACGTGGGACTGAATCCAGACATCGGGATAGCGGGCGGCCAGCTCACCCGCACCGCGCAACTGCGCCGCACTGCAACTGGGTACAAAGCGCGGCGTGATGGCGTAGCCGAGCCGGTCCACGCCGTGCCAGCGCTGAATCAGCGCTTCGGTGTCAAGCAGGCTTTGCTCGGTGGCATCGCGCACACCGTCAGGCGAATGCTGGTCCATCAGGCATTTTCCGGTCATCAGGCGCAGGCCATGTTTTTGCGCCTCGGCAAACAGCGCATTGACCGATGCGGGATGCGAGGTGGCAAAGCTCAGAGCTGTGGTCACGCCGTTGCGCAGCAATTCCGCTATGAAAAACGAAGCGGCCTGTGCGCCATATTCGAGCGAGGAGAAGCGCTTTTCATGCGGGAAGGTGTAATTTTCAAGCCACGGCAGCAAGCCCTCGGCAGGCGATCCGATCACGTCGGTCTGCGGGTAGTGGACGTGCATGTCGAGAAAACCGGGCGCGATGATGCGGCCCGGCCAGTGCTCCGTTGGCAGTCCGGCAAAGCGTGGTGCCAGCGCGGCGTGGGCGCCCACCGCCTGCACCACCTCCCGGCTCCGGGCATCCGGGCCGACCACCAGCAGGCCGTCGGATTCAAAAATAGCCTGCGCACCCTTGGCGGAGCTGGCAAAGTACAAAATAGAGGCGCGGTAAGCTTTCATGGCAGCAAGCGTAACGCACGGGTCAGGCCCCGCGCCGGGCGCTGCAATTACCGGCTCACGCGGCAGCCATCGCCAATGGAAGCGCGCCAGACCCGCACCGCGCTGAGCGCCGGCAGCGCAGGCTGCAACTTGCGGAAAATGAACTGGCAGAGGTTTTCGA
>NZ_JABBPF010000070.1 GCF_012927415.1 Polaromonas sp.
GTTTCCAATGTTTGGATTATGTCACGACTTCAGGCTCTATTTCAGGGCTGCCGGCTGGTCGAGTTCAAAAGCTTTGTGCAGGGCGCGCACGGCCAGTTCCATGTATTTCTCGTCGATCACGACCGACGTCTTGATTTCGCTGGTCGAGATCATCTGGATGTTGATGCCCTCCTCGGCCAACACGCGGAACATCTTGCTGGCAATGCCGACATGGCTGCGCATGCCGATGCCTACGATGCTGACCTTGCAGATGCGCGCATCACCGGTGACTTCCTGCGCGCCCAGCTTGGGCACAACTTTGGTCTTGAGCAAATCAACGGTTTTGGCGAAATCGTTGCTGTGCACTGTAAAACTGAAGTCGGTCTTGCCGTCCTTGCTGATGTTCTGGATGATGACATCGACCTCGATGTTGGCGTCGGCCACGGCACCGAGAATTTGATAAGCAATGCCCGGGGTGTCTGGCACACCGAGTACGGAAATCTTGGCTTCATCGCGGTTGAATGCAATGCCCGATACGATGGCTTTTTCCATTTTTTCGTCTTCCTCAAAACTGATCAAAGTGCCTGACCTGGCTTCTTCATTGATGTCGATGTCCCAATCGGTGAAACTGGACAGCACGCGCAGCGGCATCTTGTATTTGCCGGCGAATTCGACCGAGCGGATCTGCAGCACTTTGGAGCCCATCGATGCCATCTCCAGCATTTCCTCGAAGCTGACGGTCTGCAGACGCCGCGCTTCAGGCACGACGCGCGGATCGGTGGTGTACACGCCGTCCACATCGGTGTAAATCAGACACTCCTTGGCCTTGAGCGCAGCGGCAATCGCCACAGCCGAAGTGTCCGAGCCGCCGCGGCCAAGGGTGGTGATGTTGCCGTCATCATCGACGCCCTGAAAACCGGTGATGATCACGACCTTGCCAGCGTTCAATTCAGCGCAGACCCGCTGGTCATCAATCGATTCGATGCGTGCCTTGTTGTAGGCGTTGTTGGTTTTGATGCTGACCTGCCAGCCTGCATAGCTGACTGACGGCTGCCCGAGGGACTGCAGGGCAATGGCCAGCAATGCGCTGGAGGCCTGTTCTCCCGTGGCAGCCAGTGCGTCCAATTCACGCTTGTAGGACTCATCAGGATGGGACGGCGCGAGCTCTTTGGCCAGACCCAGCAGGCGGTTGGTTTCGCCGCTCATGGCGCTGGGAACAACGACCATCTGATGACCGGCCCGCGCCCACTTGGCGACGCGGCGGGCGACATTCAGGATGCGCTCAGTCGAGCCCATTGATGTGCCGCCGTATTTGTGAACGATCAAAGCCATTGCAGGATGTCAATCAGGAGTTTGTTGAGGGCTTTTGCTGTGGCGCCAGCATCAATCCCGCCGGACGGCTCGCGGGGCAGCGCGGGATAGTTGAGCGGCAGCAAAGCCATAAATTATACCCAGCACCAACCGCTGGCTCAACGCGGGTTGTGCGCGGCGGCATAGTCCAGCACTGCCCCCAGCCGCCTGACGTGGCCGTCGGCCACCTTGAGGTGAATCTGGTGGCCACGGCTCGCGCATGCCGCAATCTGCAGCAGTAATTGATCGAGCTGCGCCGCGCTCGGCGTGGCCCGGTGCGCCAGCAGCAGCCAGTGGCGCAACACGTTGGCCTGGCGCGGCGTCGAAAGGGCTTGCACGGCCTTGATGGCGGGAGGCGTTCCGATCAGCGCCAAATCCTGAATGGCAAGTTCCAGCAGCAACTCCTGAGCCTGCGCGGCATGGCGGGCAGTCCGTGCAAAAGTCCTTCTGAATTGCGGGAAGGCCGCTTGCAGCGCCGGCAGCAGCCGCGCGCGAATGCGGTTGCGCGTGAACTGCTCGTCGGCATTGGTCGGGTCTTCCACCCAGTCAATCTGGCGTTTGCTCAGCCAGGCGCGCAGGCATTGGCCTGGCACAGCAAGCAGCGGACGATGGTAGGTGATGCCGCTGCGGTTCCAGCGCGCCGGCATCGCCGCCAGCCCCGGCAGGCCCGCGCCGCGCGACAAGGCCAGCAGCATGGTTTCGACCTGGTCATCGGCATGCTGCGCAATGGCGATGTCTTTGATAGCGCGCAGGGGCCATTCTCTTTCGACCACAGCACCAAAGGCGCCATAACGCGCGTTTCGGGCGGCCGCTTCAGGGCTTTCGCCCGAGGCCGGGCGCGCATCGACACGTTCAATCGCCAGCGGCACGTTCAAACTCGAGCACAGCGCCGCGCAGTGCCGCGCGAAGTCGTCGGCAGGCGCCTGCAGGCCATGATGAATGTGAATAGCCACCACCTGCCCCGGCCATTTCGCGGCACAGGCAACGAGCAATGCGCTTGAGTCTGCACCGCCGCTTAGCGCAACGGCCAGCGGCAAGCCCGGGGAAAAGGCATCCAGCGCTTCTGACAGACTAGGCGAAAACCCCTCATGGGCCACGGTGGCCGACCGAAAAATCATTGAGCCCGGTCTGGTCTTGCCCCCTGAGCAACCACAGCGGCCGGGTGGCAAAACTGACCGGCACGCCGGTCTGGCCCTGCGCGGGCCGCAAGCTGCGGTCAAACAGCGAGCTGCCCGGCATGTAGCGCAGCGCCACACCAGTGCGGCGGATCCCGGAGTGGTTGGCCTCTGCGCCATGAATCATGTAAATGTCGTGCATCGACATCTGGCCTGGCGCCAGCTCTAGGTCAACCGCCTCCTTGAGGTCAAAGGACCCCTCGGCCATGCGCTGGTTCAGCGTCAGGTCGGTACGGTCTTCATGAAGATGCGGGTGGAGTTTTTTGCCGAGGTGCGAGCCCGGGATCACGCGCAGGCAGCCGTTGGCGCTGGTACTCGGCTCCAGCGCAACCCAGATGGTGCAGTTGGACAGCGGGCGGATCGGCCAATAGTGGCCGTCCTGGTGCCAGGGTGTTTCAAAGCCTTCGCTAGCAGGCTTGCAGAACACATGGCAGCCCCACAAAATTACGTCAGGCCCGATGAGCTGCGCCACCAGATCCACGATGTCGGGGTCTGTGGCCAGGTCGAAGAAATCGCGGCTGCCCCGCACACCCTCATCATTGCGGCCCTCGATGTGCGCGCTTACCAGTTTTTCCGGGCGCACGCCCGGATTGTTGCGGATCAGGGTGTCCAGCGCGCCCTGCATGCGCTGAACCCAAGCCTCACTGAGCCGAAACTGTGGCACCACGTAGCCAAGCTCCTGGTAATGCTGGACTTCCTGTGCAGACAAGTGTGCCATGATGATGCCCTGTTTGAAACTGGCGCGCGACTATTTGCCGGCGTCGGCCTTGGTATCGATGAAACGCCCATAGCTTTGCAGCCGCTCATAGCGACGGTCCAGCAATTCCCCGACCTTCAGGTCGCTGACCTGGCGAAACGCATCATTGAGCGCCCGCTTCAAAAAGGCCGCCATCTGCCTGGGGTCGCGGTGCGCGCCGCCGACCGGCTCGTTAACGATTTTGTCGATGACGCCCAGCGCCTTGAGCCGGTGAGCCGTAATGCCCAGTGCTTCTGCCGCTTCCTGCGCCTTGTCCGAGGTTTTCCAGAGAATGGAGGCGCAGCCTTCGGGGCTGATGACCGAATAAATCGAATATTGAAGCATCACCACCTGGTCGCCCACCGAAATGGCAAGCGCGCCGCCGGACCCCCCCTCGCCGATGATGGTAGTGATGATGGGAACTTCGAGTTGCGCCATTTCAAAGATGTTGCGGCCGATGGCTTCGGACTGGCCGCGCTCTTCAGCCTCGATGCCGGGGTAGGCGCCTGGCGTATCGACAAAAGTGAATACCGGTAGCCTGAACTTTTCGGCCGTCTTCATGAGCCGCAGCGCCTTGCGGTAGCCCTCGGGCTTGCTCATGCCGAAATTGCGCAGGCCACGCTCTTTGGTGTCGCGCCCCTTCTGATGGCCAAGCACCATGCAGGCGCTCCCGTTAAAGCGGGCCAGCCCGCCCACGATGCTCAGGTCGTCGGCAAAGTGCCGGTCACCGTGCAGCTCGACAAAATCGGTGAAGATGTCCCTCACGTAGTCCAGCGTGTACGGTCGCTCCGGATGGCGGGCAATCTTGGTGATCTGCCAAGGGCTCAGGACGCTGTAGATGTCTTTGGTGAGTTGCTGACTTTTTTTGGCCAGTTGCTCGATTTCTTCCGAAATATCGACCGCAGACTCGGTTTGCACGTAACGCAATTCTTCAATTTTTCCTTCAAGCTCGGCAATCGGCTGCTCGAAATCGAGAAATGTCTTTTTTGCCATATCTGGTCCTCAGGCTTTTTAAACTTTGAATCTGCCGGTGCGGTGCCGCGCGGCCTTCATGCGCCCGCTGCCGGCAAAGGGTCCAGCGAGCGCCAAATATACCAAGTCGCCACGCTGCAATACGGCGCCCAGGCGGCCGCCACTTCCCTGGCGTCACTGCGGCTGACCGATTCACCGGAAAAATAATTCTGGCTGATGCCGTTGATCAGACCCACGTCATCCAGCGGCAACACGTTGGGCCGCGTCAGGTAAAAAATCAGGAACATCTCGGCCGTCCAGCGGCCAATGCCGCGGATCGCAATCAGCTCGGCAATGATGGCATCGTCGTCCATCGACTGCCAGTCCGTCACATGCACCCTGCCGGCGTCAAAATGAATTGACAGATCAACCAGGTACTCGACCTTGCGGGCGCTCAGACCGGCGGCGCGCATGTCGTCTACCTTCAGCCTGAGCACATGGGCCGGCGTCATTTCCAGGGGCAAGACGGCAAAACGGTGCCACACCGTTTGCGCCGCCCTGACGGAGATTTGCTGCCCCACGATGCTGCGCGCCAGCGTGCTGAAGGCATCGCCGCGCGACTGCAGGCAGGTGTTGCCGAATTTCGGAATCAGGCGTTTCATGACCCGGTCTTTTTTGACCAGGTGTTTGCAGGCGTCAAGCCAATACGGGGGCACCGTGATGGCCAGCTCCGGCGTCTCGGGCACATCGGCCAGCTCTGAGCTGGCAGGCCCGCTTTTTACTATTTTTTTCATAGCTGCCTATGCCGGTATTTGCTGGACATGAAGCCAAAATGATTAAAAATATTCACGATTGCATTTCCCAGCTTGTGCCCTGGGGCGAGTCTTTCAACACGATGCCCCTTGCCAGCAGCGCGTCGCGGATACGGTCAGCTTCGGCGAAATTTTTCACCTTTTTTGCGCCGCTGCGTTGCTCGATGAGCGCTTCAATACCCCGATTATCGGTGTCCGGTTGAATAGCTTCATCGATCAGCCCGTCCCCGCCTGACGCAGTCAGCACCGGAGCCGAAGCGGTAAGCCGGGCATTTCCTGCTCCAGCTTGCCACTGCAAAAATGCGCTGGGCGACTGCTGCAACAGACCCAGACAGCCGCCAAGCGCTTTGAGCAGACCCGCCAGTTCGGTCGAAGCGGTCTTGTTGACCTCACCGGCCAGCTCAAACAGAACGGCAATCGCCTCCGGCGTGCCGAAGTCTTCGTCCATGGCCGCCTTGAAACGGGCAGCGAAGGGATCGGCCCAGTCGATTGCTACCGCAGGGGGATTGACCCGTTGAAGTGCGGTGTACAGGCGCTTGAGGGAAGCTCTGGCGTCGTCCAGGTGCGCATCGCTGTAATTCAGCGCACTGCGGTAATGTGCCCGAACGATGAAAAACCGCACCGTCTCGGCGTTGTACTTGTCCAGCACTTCACGAATGGTAAAAAAGTTACCCAACGACTTGGACATCTTCTCGTTGTCGACGCGCACAAAACCGTTGTGCACCCAGAAGCGGGCCAGCGGCTTGCCGTTTGCGCCTTCGCTCTGGGCAATCTCGTTTTCATGGTGCGGAAACTGCAGATCAGCCCCGCCGCCGTGAATGTCAAAGGTTTCACCCAGCGTCGCGCAGCTCATCGCCGAACACTCGATATGCCAGCCGGGCCGCCCCTTGCCATAGTCATGCCCGAGCGCCGCGCTGTCCCATTTGGCGTCTTCGGGCTCGCTGTCCTTGGCCGATTTCCAGAGCACAAAGTCGAGCGGGTCTTCCTTGCCTTCGAGCACCGCCACACGCTCGCCGGCGCGTAGTTCGTCAAGCGATTTGCCCGACAGCTTGCCGTAACCCGGAAACTTGCGCACCGAATAATTCATATCGCCGCCTGAGCCGCGGTACGCCAGGCCCTTCTTCTCCAGCGTACCGATCATGGCCAGCATCTGCGGCACGTACTCGGTCGCACGCGGCTCCACGCTCGGCGGCTCAATGCCCAGCGCGCCGATGTCCCGGTGCATGGCCACAATCATCTCGTCGGTCAGCGCACGAATGGTGATACCGCGTTCCACCGCGCGCCGGATGATCTTGTCGTCAATGTCGGTAATGTTGCGCACATACATTACCTGCAAGCCGCTGGCCTTGAGCCATCGCTGCAACACATCAAAGGCCATCATCATGCGCGCATGGCCGATATGGCACAGATCGTAAATGGTCATGCCGCATACATACATGCGGACATGACCGGGAACGAGGGGCGAAAAATCTTCTACGGCACGCGACAGCGTGTTGTAAATCCGAAGGCTCATGAATCGTCTGGGTGCGTAGTCTGGCCGCAGCGGGCCGGAAGGGAGAAGCGTTATATCAAAGGTGCCAGCGGCGCGCCATGAAGCGTGGGCAGATGCAAAAAAAGGGCAATAAAGCCGGAAAACACCACACCGGGAGGAACGCGTACAGACCCCCTCGGCTAGAATTAGACAGTATAGCCAGCCCCTGCAATCATGGACAACTGCTTGCGCAGCTCATTTTGGATGCCGGGTCGTTTGCCATAGTTTTGCGGTCCCTTTTCGCCCACCGGCGATCTCATGCTTTCCCAAAAAACAGCGAGAGTTTTTATGCCCACGCGAGCGTTCTTCTTACACCATCCCCTGTCGGCCGCCTTGCGCATGCTGTTTCTGGCGGCCACGCTGGCCACATCGCTCGCCCACGCCGACGAGTATGCCGATGTCAACCGCCTGGTTCGCGCCAGCCAGTATCCGGAAGCGCTTGCCAAGGCCGACCAGTATCTTGCCGGCAAGCCGCGCGACCCGCAGATGCGTTTTCTCAAGGGCGTGATCCAGACTGAAACCGGCAAGTCCGGCGATGCGATTGCCACCTTCACGAAAATTACCGAAGACTATCCCGAGCTGCCCGAGCCCTACAACAACCTGGCTGTGCTCTACGCCAGCCAAAGCCAGTTTGACAAGGCCAGAGCCGCGCTCGAAATGGCGATACGCACCAACCCCAGTTACGCCACCGCGCACGAAAACCTGGGCGACATCTATGCCCGGCTGGCCAGTCAGGCTTACAGCAAGGCGCTACAGCTCGACAGCGGAAACACCGCCGTTCAGCCCAAACTGGCGCTGATTCGCACGCTCTTTTCCGCCGATACCAAAGCTTCCCAGAAGCCTGCGGCAACTACCCCTGTTGCGCCAGCTGCGCCCGCCCCTCCCGCCGCAGCCAAACCCGCACCAGTGGCCCTGCCGGCTGCGCCGATCGCCAAAGCCGCACCAGTCGCCCCTCCACCCGCTGTGCCGGTTGCCAAAGTCACGCCCGTTACGCCACCACGCAGCGCAGAAGTTGCCGCTCCCGTCGCCAGCACAAAGCCTGCGGCAGCAGCCGCCGCCGGAACTGAAAAAGAAGTCGAGGCGGCAGTGCGCGCCTGGGCTGACGCCTGGGCGGGCAAAAACATGAACGCCTACCTGTCCAGCTACGGACAGAACTTCGACCCGCCGGGCAAACAAACACGCAAGGGCTGGGAAGAAGACCGCCGTGCGCGCATCGTGAGCAAATCGCGCATTCAAGTGAAGCTTTCCAATCTCGCCATCGCCGTTCAGGGCAGCAAAGCCACCGCCAGATTCAAGCAGGACTACAGCGCTGACACGCTCAATGTCTCGAGCCGCAAGACGCTGGACATGGCCAGAATTGGCGACCATTGGGTCATTGTCAGGGAATCCACAGGCAGTTGATGACCGGTGGCCGACCCAAGCCGCGAGCGCGGCCTGTTTCCTACGCCAGCCGCGGACTTTTTTCCCGGCGAGCCCTTTGGCCAAGGGCGCTGGCAGCGCTATGGTCGATCGCGCTCTGGCTGCCGACCGGTGTCCTGCTGGCGCCCTCTGGCGTCAACGCGCAAACCCATGTCCGCCAGCCCGCCAGAGCGCGAGCGCACGCGCCTGCGGCCATAAAACCGGCGACAAAACCCCGCACAAGAACTGCACCAGCCGCTCGCGTAGCTGCAATCGCGCGCTCTTCGGCGCTTCAGGCAGTGCGCGAGGGCGACGCCGAAGCGCGGCTGATTGAAGTCTACAAACTGGCCGGGCAGACTCACACTCGAGAAGCTCTGCGCAAGGCCGAAACACTGGTGCGTGACCATCCCAACTTCCAGCTGGCGCAGCTGGTGTATGGCGATTTGCTGGCTGGCCAGATCCGGGCGGTCAACACCCTGGGCGATGTGCCGGCATTGGCCGCCAAAGCGGCGGGCCCCATGCTGGCCGAGCTGCGGCAAGAGTCACAGCTGCGCTTGCAGGCGCTGCGCGAGCGCCCGGCCGCCGGCATGGTGCCGTCGCAGTTTCTGGCGCTCTCGCCGCGCAACAAACATGCGATTGCCGTGGACGCCTCGCGCTCGCGCCTGTACCTATTAGAGAACACGCCTTCCGGCCTCAAGCTGCTGGCCGACTACTACATCTCGGTCGGCAAATCGGGCATCGAAAAATCCGCCGAAGGCGACCTGCGCACGCCGCTCGGCGTGTACTTCATCAGCAGCAACCTGAACCCCAAATCGCTGCGCGACTTTTACGGCTCGGGCGCACTGCCCATCAACTATCCCAACCAGCTCGATGTAAAACGCGGCAAAACCGGTAGCGGCATCTGGCTGCATGGCACGCCACCCGCGCAGTTCTCGCGCGCGCCGTTATCCACCGATGGCTGCGTCGTGCTGGCCAACCCGGACCTGGAACGCATTATCAAGACCGTTGAAATCCGCAACACGCCAGTGGTGATTGCCGACAGCCTCAAGTGGGTGGCGCCGCAATCGCTTACACCCGAACTCTCCGCCTTTGAAGCGGTGCTCCAGGGCTGGCATCGTGCCAAGTCCAGCGGCGACCTGGCCAGGCTCACGGCCTGGTACACGCCCGATTTCACCAGCTACGGCAAGACCCTGACCGAGTGGATGCCCGTGCTGCAGGCCGAACTCAAACAGCTGGGTGGGCGCGATATCCAGATCAAGGATGTGTCTTACCTGCGCTGGACCGACAGCGCCGATACCATGGTGGTAACCTTCGGCGAGCTGATTAAGGGCAGCAGCACGGGCCGCACCAAGCGTCAGTACTGGACACGCCAGGGCAGCCAGTGGAAAATATTTTTTGAAGGAACCATTTGATGGCAGCAGAGACATTTGGCGCACCCTGCGTGCCGCTTGACAAGGTGCGTCGCACGCTGCTGGGCGCACTGGCCGCAGCAAGCCTGATCATGATGACCGGACCGGTGCTGGCGCAAAACGCGCCCAAGGTGAAATTTCTCACCAGCGAAGGCGCTTTCGTTGTTGAGGTCTATCCCGACAAGGCGCCCAGGACGGTTGAGAACTTCCTCCAGTACGTAAAAGACAAGCACTACGACGGCACGATTTTTCACCGCGTCATCAACAACTTCATGGTGCAGGGCGGCGGCTACGACAGCGCCTACGCCGAGAAAAAAACCCGCGCACCGGTGGCGCATGAAGGTCGTGAAGCGCTCGCCAAAGGCGGCGCCAAAAACGTCGTCGGCACGCTGGCCATGGCCCGTACCAACGACCCCAATTCCGCCTCGGCGCAGTTTTTCATCAACGTGAAAGACAACGACTTTTTGAACCCCACCCTGATTCCTCCGGGCGACCCGGTGCGCAAGTTTGAATACCAGGGCCGCGTCTATGAGAACACGCCGCGCGCGCAACTGATGAACGCCGCGCAGCTTTTCGGCTACACCGTATTTGGCAAGGTCGTCAGCGGCATGGACGTGGTCAACAAAATTCAGACCGTGCCGACCGGCGCGGGTGGCCCCTTCCCTTCGGATGTGCCAAAAACGCCTGTCGTCATCAAATCCGCAACCCTCGTCAACTAACCCCTACAGGACCCTCCATGAGCAATCCCAAAGTCGCACTGCACATCGCCAGCCACGGCGTCATCACGCTCGAACTCGACGCCGCCAAGGCGCCCAAATCCGTTGCCAACTTCTTGAGCTACGTCAACAAAGGCCACTATGACAACACCGTCTTTCACCGCGTGATTCCCGGCTTCATGGTGCAGGGCGGCGGCTTTGCCGTCGGCATGAAGCAAAAACCCACCGATGGCGAGATCGAGAACGAAGCCACCAACGGCCTGAAAAACGACAACTACACCGTTGCCATGGCCCGCACCAATGCGCCGCACTCGGCCAGCTCACAGTTTTTCATCAACGTGTCTGACAACGGTTTCCTTAACCACACTGGCCAGAACGCTTCCGGCTGGGGTTATGCCGTGTTTGGCAAAGTGGTGGAAGGCAAGGAGATTGTCGACAAGATAAAGGCCGTCAAGACCGGCAGCCGCGGCGGTCACTCTGACGTGCCGACGGAAGACGTGATCATCGAAAAAGCAGTCGTGCTGGCCTGAATTTCATTCCATTTTTTATCGAGCTTGTCGGCGTCTGAAGTGAACACCAGTTTGACCGTGCCGCCAATCGGGGAGCTTCAGGCGCCGCCTTCCTGGCGCACGGTCGACTTCATTTCAGACCTGCATTTGAACGCCGACGAACCGGCCACCTTCAGCGCGTGGCAGCACTATCTGCAGGCCACTCCCGCCGACGCCGTGTTTATTTTGGGCGACCTGTTCGAGGTCTGGGCGGGTGACGATGCCATCAATGCAGGTTTCACACAGGACCCGGCACACCCGGCACATTCTGCAGGCAATTTTGAGTACCGCTGCGCCTGCACCCTGCGCCAGGCGTCCAGCCGGCTGGCGCTGTTTTTCATGCACGGCAACCGCGACTTCCTGGCGGGCCAGGCCCTGATGGCGTTTTGCCACGCCAGCCTGCTCGACGATCCCGCCGTGCTCGGCTTCGCCGGCCAACGCTGGCTGCTCTCGCATGGCGACGCCCTGTGCCTCGATGACAGGGACTACATGCAGTTTCGCCGCCAGGTACGCAGCAACGCTTGGCAAGACGCCTTTCTGGCCAAACCGCTAGCTGAACGCCAGGTCATCGCCCGCGAACTGCGCCGGCAAAGCGAGGCGCGCAAAACCGTCGTCACCGACTATGCAGATGTGGACGCGTCTGCAGCGCGCCAGTGGTTGGCAGCCGCCAATGCCCGCACCCTGATTCATGGCCACACCCACAAGCCGGCCGTGCATGACCTGGGCGGCGGTTTTTCACGCGTGGTGCTGAGCGACTGGGATGCCAATGCCCAGCCGCCCCGCGCCGACGTGCTGCGTCTGACAGACGGCGGCTTGCAGCGCCTGGCGCTGGTTTCAGCCGGTGCTTTAGCCCCGAAGGCGACAAGCTGATGCTGAACTGGCTGAAAACGCTGCTGGGCCTGCGGCGCGCGCCACCCGACAGGCTGCCAGAAGCGCTCTGGCTGGGCGCCTTGCTGCGCTACCCCTTTCTGGCGCATCGCTCCATTGCCGAGCTGCAACAGTTGCGCGCGATGATTGTCCAGTTTTTAAAACACAAGGAATTTAGCGGCGCGCACGGCCTGAAGGTTACTGACGAAATGGCCGTTGCCATTGCCGCCCAGGCCTGCGTTCCGGTATTGCATCTCGGGCTGCGCTGGTATGACGATTTCACAGGCATCGTGATTCATGCCGGCGCCATGCTCGCCAGCAGGGAAAAAACCGACCGCGCCGGCGTGGTGCACCGCTACAGCGAAGCGTTGCTGGGCGAAGCCATGCAGGGCGGGCCAGTCACCCTGAGCTGGCAGGACGTGGCGGCGGCAGGCGAGCTGGCAGACGCCGGGCACAACGTAGTGATCCACGAGTTCATTCACAAAATAGACATGCGCAACGGCCTTGCCGATGGCTGCCCGCCGCTTCCCTCACGCAAAGCCCACGCGGCATGGCACAGCGTGATGCAACCGGCCTATGATAATTTTTGCGAGCAGGTGGCCATGGCCACGCGCTTTGGCGGGGAAGCGCCCTGGCTGGACGGCTACGGCGCAAGCTCAGCGGCCGAATTCTTTGCGGTGAGCTGCGAAGCCTATTTCGTCAACCGCGAGCGCTTCACGCAGGATTTTCCTGCACTGACTGTGCTGTTTGATCAGTTTTTCAAGCCAGACAGGCCTGTAGTCCAACAAGTACGGCTATAGTTTGCTATATATTTAATAGCGGGCTGAAGGCCGCCCAAAGCCAGCGCAAAAAGACACTTGACAGTGCTGCACCGCACCATTACAGTTCGCTGGTTTTCAACTTCGGAGTTTCCCTTGGGTAATGGTTCCAGTGACAGTCGTCGATGCAGAATCGGCGCCGCTGCTTGAGAAGCCCTCCGGAAATTCGTCTCCGCCGGGCCTCTGCGGCACGGTGTCAAAGCCGCCACTGCTGGCCGGCGTTTTCTTCTTAGACCACTGTTCATTTTCCCTGCGACCGCTGGGGTCGGCGTTCGGCTGCCCGGCTGATGCAGGGCATTTAAAAAATACGTGAATTCCGTCCCTGCCCGACATGGACGGGCGGGTCGCGGCAAAAAAAGAAGACGTGATGAACATTTTCAACCAATTTTTTGGTCTCTTCCTCAAATCAAGGCGCACCAGCCACCTGTTTCGCCGCCGCGTGATCCTGGAATCGCTTTCGCCCGAGGGCCGTTCCGGGGCGGTGCCAGACCAGCTGTCCGGCCAGTTGCTTCAGGAAGCCCGCGACGATCTGGCGAGCGTCCTGGCGCGGCTCAACACCCAAAAAGAAGGCTTGAGCAGCGAGGAAGCCGATGCCATACGCGAAAAAGTCGGCCTCAATGAAGTCGAGCACGAAAAGCCGATGTCCTGGTGGCTGCACCTGTGGCTGAGCTACAAAAACCCCTTCAACCTGCTGCTGACCGTGTTGGCTATGGTGTCGTACTACACCGAAGACACCAAGGCAGCGACGGTGATTGGCACCATGGTCGTGCTCTCCACGCTGATCCGTTTCGTCCAGGAGCGGCGCTCCAACCAGGCAGCGCAAGCCCTGAAGGAGCTGGTCAGCAACAAGGCAACGGTGATCCGGCGTGACGACAAGGCCGCTGACCGGGCCGTACCGCCGGGCGCCGGGCCGGCGATCCAGCCTGCCGGCCAGCTTGAACTCCCGATCAAGCAATTGGTGCCGGGCGATATCGTGCTGCTGTCGGCCGGCGACATGATCCCGGCGGACTGCCGCGTAATGCTCGCCAAGGATCTTTTTGTCAGCCAGTCGGCCATGACCGGCGAATCACTGCCGGTCGAAAAATTCACTGAGGCCAAGGGACAGGCTGGCAATGGCGAGGCTGCGCTGGAGATGGCCAACCTGGTCTTCATGGGCACCAATGTCGTGTCGGGCGCGGCCACCGTCGTGGTGCTGGCCACCGGCAACAACACCTACTTCGGCACGCTGGCCGCGCGCGTCACCGCGACCAATCACGAGATCAACGCCTTTCAGGCTGGCGTCAACAAGGTCAGCTGGCTGTTGATCCGCTTTGCCTTTGTCATGGTGCCAATCGTTTTGCTGATCAACGGCTTTACCAAAGGCGACTGGCCCGAAGCCTTTTTGTTTGCGCTGTCGGTCGCCGTCGGGCTGACACCCGAAATGCTGCCGATGATCGTCACCTCCACGCTGGCCAAGGGCGCGGTGATCCTGTCGCGCAAGAAAGTCATCGTCAAGCGGCTTGACGCAATCCAGAACTTTGGCGCGATGAACGTGCTGTGTACCGACAAGACCGGCACGCTGACGCAGGACAAGATCGCGCTGGCGCGCCACACCGATGTGTTTGGCCACGAATCAGAAGAAGTGCTGGGCTTTGCCTACCTCAACAGTTTCTATCAAACCGGCCTGAAAAACCTGTTGGACCGCGCCGTGCTGGAGCATGTCGAGGTGCAAAAAGAGTTGCAACTGGCTGAAAACTACACCAAGATCGACGAAATTCCCTTTGACTTTCAGCGCCGCCGCATGTCGGTGGTGGTGTCCGAGCGGGAACATCATCACGAGCTGATCTGCAAGGGCGCGGTGGAGGAAATCGTCGCAGCCTGCACGCGCGTGCGCGATGGCGACAAGACCGTACTGCTCGACGCCGCCATGCTGGAACGGGTGCATCACGTCACGCGCGACCTGAACGAGGACGGCTTGCGCGTCGTGGCCGTGGCGATGAAGGAAATTCCGCCCAGCCAGGCCGCTTATTCGGTGGCCGATGAGTCTGACCTGACGCTGATTGGATACATCGCCTTTCTCGACCCACCGAAAGAATCGACGGCACCCGCGCTCAAGGCGCTGGCCGAGAACGGCATTACGGTCAAGATCCTGACCGGCGACAACGAACTGGTGACGTCGGAGGTCTGCCGCCAGGTCGGCCTGGTGGTCGAAGGCATTGTGCTGGGCCCGCAGATCGACAAAATGGACGACAAGGCGCTGGCCGAAGCGGTCGAGCACCACACCATTTTTGCCAAGCTCTCGCCGCTCAACAAGGAGCGCATTGTGCGCAGCCTTCGCGGCAACGGCCACGTCGTCGGTTTTATGGGCGACGGCATCAACGACGCACCGGCACTGCGCGCGGCCGACATCGGCATTTCGGTGGACACGGCCGTTGACATTGCAAAGGAAGCGGCCGACATCATCCTGCTCGAGCGCAGCCTGATGGTGCTGGAAGAAGGCGTGATTGAAGGCCGCAAGACCTTCAGCAACATGCTGAAGTACATCCGCATGACGGCGAGTTCAAACTTTGGCAACGTGTTCTCGGTGCTGATTGCCAGCGTATTCCTGCCCTTTTTGCCGATGCTGCCGCTGCAGCTGCTGGTGCAGAACCTGCTGTATGACGTGTCCCAAATCGCCATTCCCTTTGACAATGTCGATGCCGAGCTGGTCACCAAACCGTTGAAGTGGAACCCCGACGATATTGGCCGCTTCATGATCTTTTTCGGGCCAATCAGCTCGATTTTTGACATCACCACGTTTATCGTGATGTGGCAGGTGTTCAAGGCCAACACCGTGGCGCAGCAAACCCTGTTCCAGTCTGGCTGGTTTGTCGTCGGCCTGCTGACACAAACACTGATCGTGCACATGATCCGCACGCCCAAAATTCCGTTTCTTGAAAGCAGAGCCGCCTGGCCGCTACTGGCCATGACGCTGATCATCATGGCGGTGGGCATCTTTTTGCCGATGGGGCCGATTGCCAGCTACTTCAAACTCGAAGCACTGCCGCCGGCCTACTTTGCCTGGCTGGTGGGCATTTTGCTCAGTTACGCCGTGCTGACGACGCTGATGAAACGTTATTACATCCGGCGCTTTGGCTGGCAGTGAAGCCAGATTAATATTTCCTTCATCTTCAAGTCGTAGGATGTGCGGTGAAAAGTCTCGCCGATCCGGCCTGATATTTTACCAACTCCCGCCTTTCAAGAAAGCTGAAAAAATGCAGTCACCTTACGCCATCACCCCTGCCGCAACGCCTGTCTATGCGCCGCTGGCGATACTGCTTCACTGGATCCTGGCCGTCCTGATCATCAGCATGATCGCGCTAGGCTGGTTCATGACAGCCATTGAAGATGATCCGGGCAGCGCCTGGTATTTCAGGCTGCACAAGTCCATCGGGCTCATCATTGCCGGGCTGGTTCTATTGCGTCTGGTCTGGCGCCTGGGCCATCAGCCTGCGCCATTACCCGCCAGCATTGCGCGCTGGCAAGTGAGCGCCTCCAAAGCAGGCCATGGACTGCTCTATGCCGCCATGGTGGCCATGCCTTTTTTCGGCATCGTGGGCTCAATGCTGAGCGACAAGGATTTCCTGTTTTTCGGTATCCCCCTGCCCCGCGTATTTCAACCCAACCACGATCTGGCAGAAATCTTCTTTGAGGCGCATTCGGTCACGACCTGGATTCTTGTCGGACTGATTTCGCTGCACGCGCTGGCCGGCCTCAAGCATCTGGTGATCGACAAAGACGGCGTTTTTCAGCGCATGTGGTTTTCCCGTCAAGGACCGCATCATGGCCCTTGATCCCCTTGAATCCGCCCAATCGGCCGAACCCGACGACACCGCTTTCTCCCGCTTTCGCAAGCTCAACCAGTGCGTCGCCATCACGGTGGCACTGCTGGCGACCTTCATGGGCATCTGCAAGGTCAAGGACGACAACATCGTCCAGTCCATGCAGCAGGCGCAGGCCAACAAGCTAGATCACTGGAATTTCTACCAGGCACGCAACATCCGCGAAGAGGTGGCCAGGGGAACGCTGCTGCAGCTCCGGCTGGCCGCCCCCTCGCAACCCGCCGCGGAACAGGCCAGCTACCAGAAAGCGATTGCCCATTACGAGCAACTGACGGCGGACCAGGCGCAAAAGAAAAACGAGGTGAAGGCCCAGGCCGAGCAGGACCAGAAAGACTACGACGCTGCCAACTTCCGCGATGACCAGTTCGATCTGGCCGACGCACTGCTGGCGATCGCCATTTCACTGCTGGCCGTGACGGCGCTGACCCATTTGTGGTGGCTTTATTTCGTTGCACTGGTGCCAACCGGTTTTGGCGTGCTGATGGGCTTGGCGGGGCTGGTTGGGTGGGGGATTCACCCTGAAGCCTTGATCCGGCTGCTTTCTTAGTTTTTTTGATTAAAAGTGGCTCTTGTTCATATAGTACGGTCATAGTTTGCTATTTAATTCATAGTCTTTTTGACTTTGCGTGGTGTTGCTGGCCGGGGGTAGCCGGCACTACGAATTCAATAGCAATCGATGACCGTATTCATTGGACAAGACGCCAAAACCATCCGAAATCCAGAAGCCAGAAGCAAAATTCAGGCTTTTCCGCCACCCGAGCGCTCCAGGTTCAAGGCCAGCAGGCGCTTCAAGATCTCTTCATCCGCCATGTCGGCGCTGTAGCGCGTAGTCAAGGGCCGACCAAATACGCTGCGCTTCGTCACGCAGGCTGGTCACTGCACCGCGCAGGTCACCCGATGGAAACGCCGTTAACGCCAACGTGTCGAGAAACAACAAAAGGTCATTGACTTAAAGCGCCAGCGCCAGTCTTTCACCCGGACTTTCAACCCATGTATGAGTCAAGGGAATAGTAAGGCGATTTCGAACACCGCGAACCAAGTCGCTCTGAATGTCAAGCACAAGGGGCGACTGGTCACGCCACTCTTGCACGGGGTGGGGACACACATCGAACTGCGCCATCAAGCCGGCTTCGCGCCAAAAGCCTTCAACTAGGCCTGCTTTTTACGCAGTTCGTACATGCGCCAGCCCACGCTGCCTTCACGCTCGATGCGCCGGTTGTAGGCCTCGATGGCGTCTTTGTTCTTTTCTTCCCACTGACTGCGGACAGCCTTTATCTCCTCTTGCGTTCGCGCATCAGCAGCATTGCGCGCCGCCAGCCATTCGGGCGTGAGCCAGCCGTCACCGACGCAGTAGGCTACGGCCTCTTCCTGAACCCCGCGGCTTTGCGCATCTGGTTGCTGTGCAAAGGATGAATCCTGCACGGTGGGCACGGCTTTCATGGGCACCAGCTCGACCCGGCCATAGAACACCATGTCAAACAACTGACCCGCATACTTTTTACCCAGCGATATCTGGCCGCTGGCGCCGACTTTCTTGAGCATGATGACTCCTTGCAAAATATTCATGCCATCAGGCGGCATGAATATTCAGCTGTCAATCCGGTCCAGCGTCACACCCCGGGCAAGGCAACTCTCAGCGCTTGAGTAGCGCCTTCAACACGTTTTGCACGCGCCTGGCGTTGCCCGCGTCAAAGTTGCTGGCCAGCACCCTGGCGGTGTCTTCGCCCCAGGTCTCGACAGGCGCAGGTGCGTTGCGTTTGGTCAGCAGTTGCAGCTGCATCATGCGGCGGGCGCTGATGTGCTCCGCGGGCGTCGGCAGTTCTGCCGCCATCTCAAGGCGCAACAGCGCTTCGGCCGCGTCCTTGCCAGCCGGCGCGCTGACCGCCTGAACCCAGCTGCTACGCACGGCGGGCGAGACCTGTTTGCCCAGTTCCTGCGCGGCGGGCAGCAGCGCCGGATCGCGTTTTTCCCAGGCGGCGAGCAGATTGGTCAGCACTTCACCATGGGCTTGCATGGCGAGCTTCTTCAGCGCGTGGTTGGCCGCTTCAAAGGCTTCGCGCTGGGCGCGGAAGGCAGCGTCACCGAGGCGTGGGCCGCGCTCTTCAAGGGCCGGGCGGTCGCTGAAGCGTTCGCCGCGCTCAGGGCGCTCGGCACGGTAGGGTTCGAACTTGTTGTCGGTGCTGGCGCGCGCACCGCCTGGCTTGCTGCCCGGGCGTGCATCCTTGCGGTCGCCAAATTTTCCACCACGGCCGGCAGCGGCGGGTTCGGCCTTGCGCATGCCGGGGCGGTCGTCGCCGCGCATGGCAACAACCGGCTTGGCAGCTGGTTTGAGCGGCGGTGGCGGCTCCGCAGGGGCCAGGGCCGGTTCTGCGGCTTCGGCAAACTCGGCCTCGGCGGCTGACGCCTGGGCGGCTATCGGGTCAGCCTGGCTGGCGGCCTCTTCTGCTATGGTTTCCATAGTGGGTGGCACCGATACATGCTGGACCAACGGCTGATTCTCGTCAGAAGCAGGCGCTGACTCGGCGCTCGCAGCCTGCGCCACGTCAGCGGATTGCGCCACTTCTGCAGCCGCAGCGGCGGCAGCGGCTGCTACCGGAATCTGACCGCGCACGGCAGCTTCGAGCGCCTTGGCGGCGGCGTGAATTTTTTGCGCGTCGCCGCTGGCAGTCGCCGCCTCAACCGCCCTGGCGGCATCCAGCACATAACGGTCATACTCGCCCAACGCGGCAGCGGCTATTTCACGCTCGACGGTTTTGCGCTGGAAAGCGTCATCAATCGGCTTGCGGAAAGCGTCCCACAGCTTTTGCTCCTGCTTGCGCTCGATCGGCACGCCCTGCGCTTCGTGCTGCCAGCGTTGCTGCAGGCTCTTGACGGCCTCGATGCGCAGCTGGGCTTCGGCACCCAGCGCTTGCGCTTCCTCAATCATGGCCTTGCGGTGCGCCAGGCTTTCGGTGCGGGCGGCGGTCAGTGCAGCATCGGCCAGGTCCATGGCGGCTTTCCAGACCGGCTGGATTTCGCCAAAGGTTTTTTCGCCCAGGTGACCGGCTTCGCGCCATTTGTCGACAAAGCCGTTGAGGGCGCGGATCTGGTTTTTCCAGTCGGTGTTGCCCTTGTTTGCTTCCGCCCAGGCGAGGACTTCGTCAATCAGCACACGGCGCTCGGCCTTGACGGTTTCGCTCTGTTCCTTGACTTTTTCGAGCCAGGCTTCAACCACCTTGTGCGCTTCGTTGCAGGCGTCGTCAAAACGTTTCCACAGCGCGTGATTGGGCGTGCCGCCCTGGTCGGACGTTTTCCACTGCTCACGCATGATGCGCAAGGCTTCCTGCTGCTTGCGCCCGCCCAGCGGCTTGACGAGCAGCGCTTCGGCCTTGAGCACCAGCTCTTCGCGAATCTGATCAGCACGCCAGCGCTGCCAGCCTTCAAGCTCACCGGCAGCGGTCAGCGCTGCGTGCGCGGCGGCCTCCAGCTTGCTGTCAATGTTGCGGATGTTTTCCTTCAGCGCCTGGCGCAAGTCAGCGGCCACCTTGGGCGTGGCCTTGCCGTGACCTTCGGTGACTTCATGCTCCAGTTTTGCCAGCGCTTCGTGGACGATGGCCGAGGACTTTTCGCGCATGTCCTTCAATACCGCCGGATCGAGCCTGGTCTTGGGCCCGCGCGCAGCTTGCTCTCCCGCTTGCTCGCTTTTTTGCGTCGGCTGGCCGCGCGCGGCGCGCAGCTCGTCGGCCCACACCGGAACGGCGGGCAGCGGTGCGCCCGCATCCTCGGCGGCCTTGACGGTCAGCGCCAACGCGCCCTGGAAAGCCTCCCACACGGCGAGCAGCTGGCCGCGCGAGGCATCGAGCAGCGGTGGAAATTTGGCATCCACGCTGGCCCAGTTGGCGTCCTGCGTGAGCTCGTCAGCCTGCGCCTGCCAATGCGCCACATCGACACGCAAGGTATCAAGCACGGCCTCGGCATCGCGCCAGGGCTTGATCGACAGCACTTCAATGCGCTGGGCAATCAGCACCGCGGCTTCGCGCTGCACCTGGGTGCGGTGCTGCAAATCTTCGATCGTCTTGACGCGCTCGGCGAGCTGAACTTTCAGCCCGGCCAGCGGTTCCTTGGAGAGCGGCGCGCCCGCTTTGGCGGCGTCGCGCTGCCAGGCAAGGGCATCGGCCAGGTTGAGCTTGGGCAGGGCCAGCAATCCTTTGGCCTTTTCGGCCCATTCGGCGGCGGCAGCTTCCTGGCCCTTGCTGCGCTTGACTTCGTCGAGCTTTTCTTTCAAGGGCTTGGCCGCGCCCTTGTCCCGATTGGCCAGGTCTTTGTAGACTTCGGCCATCTGCTCGGCAGACGGCTCGCTGGCCAGCCACTGGCGGATGCGCGCGGCGCGCTCGCCCGAGGTGGACGCAGAAAAGGCGCCGCCCGTCAGCGCGTCCAGCGGATGGGCTTCAGCACTTTTGGCCGCTCCGGTTTTCACGGCAGGGCTACCGGCCGGGGTGGTTTCGGCCTTGGAAGATTTGGACAGGGGAAAGCGGAACATAGTTAACAATCATTTCGAAAAAAAGCAGCCTGAAGCAGCGCAAACCAGCTACCGGCGTCGATGAAGCGGGCGATAAACAAGGGTCTGTCAGCAGTGGGAATTCGGGCCATGGCTCGCAAAACCCTGATACCCGCAGCTTTAAAGAATTAAAGCAATCCGGGTATTTTCGCTGTTTTTATGGCATCGCCAAATTAAGTTCAGCACGCCGTGTTCATTTGGCCTCCGGCAGCACGGCTTTTACGGCACCCCCAAAGACGCTGTCGGGCGGCAAATCACGCACCGCCAGGGAGTCCCCGGTTGCCACGCCGCGCTGCACTGGGGACTCGCGCATGGCGGCGGCGTCGACCTTGACTCCCGCCAGCAGCGGCTTTTCCAGCTCGGCAACCGGCTGGTTTTTGGCCAAGTTGATCAGGTTGCGCGGCTTGGGCGGGTCGGCGCGTTGGTCTGCTGTGGCGGCCGGGATGTTAAGCCGTTCGAGGAGGTCATCAACGCGATATCGCCCCTGCCCCGGATAGCTTGGCGACAGCGCTGGTTACTCCACGCGAGTGGCGTCGGCCACGGGAGCAAGCGGCTACAGCCACGCCAATTCGACATCTATATAGAGGTGCTTCATCTCAGCTGGGGCGCGCGGGCGCTGTGGACGGCGACTTTCTTCTGCCGAAAACCCGGCGTTCCCGATTTTGGCGATGGCAAGCCCATGAGTCGTCTGTTCAAGTTACCACGGTTTGAAGTCAATCAGCCCCACCGTGAACTGTCGACGCAGCTTTTCAAAACCAACCTGCTCAATCTGCGACTTCAGCACAAAAGATTGGGTCATGCAGGCAAGCGTCGATAGCCGCAGCCAGCGCCGACAGCCCAGGCCGCGCGGCGTTGTTGCCTGGGCGGGCGAAGCATCATGCCGGCCCGCAACCAGAGATTTTTGCGATGAAGGCAGCAATATTTTTTCCTTGCATTGCTTGAGGTACTCAGCAAGTTTTCAAAGCCGGACCGCAAAGGCAACAATTAATTTCAGGGGAAAACTCTCTCCATAAAAAAACCCCGGGCAGCTGGGCTGACCGGGGTTGACGGCGGGTTAAATACCCATGCCGTCGGGCTTCGCAAAGGAGAGAGTATTCGTCTCGCAGTGCGTTGGAAGCAAGTGATTGCTTCCAGTTTTACCGGGGGTTGGTTCCCGGTGCATGTCCAGATGAACCGGACATCCACAGATTACGCCCAGGCACCCTTGCAGGCAAGGCCATTTTTTAAATCACAACGCCGGCGTCGATTGGCATTGACTTGCAACCCATGGCTTGCCAAATACTTCAAGCTGCGCTGCAACAGCCAAGGAAACAGCGCCTGAAGTTGTAAAAGCCGAAATTAGCGCTAAAAGGCGGCTTGTTGCGAAAACCTACGAATTTTACGCAACACAAGTTTTTTACAAGAGAACCATCAAGCAAGGAATTTTGGGAAGCGATAAGTAAAAAAAGGCTATTTTTGGCATTTTTTTAGTATAAAAAAGTAATTTGTTATGCTTGACAGGTTATTTGCAAGACCAATAGAATCCGCTAGTTCCACAATTACTAGGGACAACCCGAACACGTTGCCGATCACGATCCTGATTCCGGCAACATTATTAAAGGGTCCACATCCACAGGCAAAGCCTTGGTTTGATGGCGACCCAATCAACGCTGCGCGGCCTTACAAGGTTGCACATGCATAGAAAAGGAGTGCTATGACAGCGCTAGTAAATCCAGGCCATGACTTCAACGTCGGCGCGAAGCTGAAAAATATCCGCAAGGGTCTGGCGATAGTTGCCAGTGACATCGGCCAGGGCTTTTTTGAAATCACGCACAACAGTTTTGCGCTGCTCGGCTTGGCGGTTGTGTCTGCGGTAATTGTCTTGACGGCGAGACCCGACCTGCGTGATGCCGGTGAATTCCAGCTCATGACCTGGCTGCAAGAGCGCCAGGAAGAGGCCATCGGCTTTACCGAGCCCGCGTTTGTTGAGCCCACGGCCGTTGAGCGTGCGACAGCGTCCAACCCGAAAGACCTGCCATCGACGCAGGCCGCAGTGGCTTACTGGCTGAGCAAGAAATACTCGGTGGCACCGGAACCGCTGAGCGTGCTGGTGGCCCAGGCCTTTGAAATTGGCCAGAAAGCCAAGCTCGACCCTACGCTCATTCTGGCCATCATGGCAATCGAGTCTGGTTTCAATCCGTTTGCACAAAGCCCCGTCGGGGCGCAGGGCCTGATGCAGGTCATGACGCAGGTTCACCACGACAAGTACGACAACTTCGGCGGAAAGCTGGCGGCATTTGATCCGGTGACCAATCTGCGCGTCGGCGTCAAGGTGCTTCAGGAATGCATCAGCCGTGCCGGCTCGATCGAAGGCGGCCTGAAATACTATGTCGGCGCGGCCAATCTGGTGGACGACGGCGGCTACGCAGGCAAGGTCATGGCCGAGCATGCCCGCTTGCTGGCCGTGGTGGGCGGCAAGCGGCCACCCACATTGCGTTTCTTTACCTCACCCGCGCCTCCCCGTCCGATTCCGGTGTCCCTGCCCGCGCAGGCGAGTCCTGTGGAGCCAGCCGACAAGTCCACCGGCAACGTGGCGCTGCTGGATCAATCCTGATCGTTTTGTGGGTTTGTAGCGACCGGTGTCCAACGGTTCGGGCACCCTAAGCTACACTGAAGGGGTGCGCAACTGGCGATAGACATCACGGTTTTGCCGACCTTTGATGCTGATGTGGGACACCACAGGGAAGCGTACCGCTTGGTTCCATCTGGCCGAAGCGTTCAGCCGTTCGCCTGGGCAGCCCTTGTTTCCCTTGATCAAATTTCGGTCCGGGACAAGGATTTCAAAGTCTTGAAGGACTGCCATGTATCACCGCAACATTCTTGTCGAACAGACTGACCCCGAAATTTTTGCCGCCATCCAGGCGGAAAACACCAGGCAGGAGCAGCACATCGAGCTGATTGCCAGCGAGAACTATGCTTCGCCCGCCGTCATGGCCGCGCAAGGCTCGCAGCTCACCAACAAATACGCCGAGGGCTACCCCGGCCGCCGCTACTATGGTGGTTGTGAATATGTGGACGTGGCCGAGCAGCTCGCGATTGACCGTGTCAAACAGATCTTTGGCGCGGAAGCGGCCAACGTGCAGCCGCATTGCGGCGCTTCGGCCAACGAGGCAGTGTTTCTGGCATTCCTCAAGCCGGGCGACACCATCATGGGCATGAGTCTGGCCGAAGGCGGCCACCTGACGCACGGCATGGCGCTGAACATCAGCGGCAAGTGGTTCAACGTCGTCTCTTACGGCCTGAACGACAAGGAAGAGATTGACTACGACGCGATGGAGCGCAAGGCCCATGAAAGCAAGCCGAAACTCATCATTGCGGGCGCTAGTGCTTACTCGCTTGCTATTGATTTTGCACGCTTTGCCAAAGTGGCCAAAGACGTGGGCGCGATTTTCATGGTCGACATGGCGCATTACGCCGGGCTGATTGCCGCCGGCATCTACCCCAACCCGGTGCCCCACGCCGACATCGTTACCTCAACCACCCACAAGAGCCTGCGCGGCCCGCGAGGCGGCATCATCCTGATGAAAGCCCAGCACGAAAAAGCCATCAACAGCGCCATCTTCCCCGGCCTGCAAGGCGGCCCGCTGATGCATGTGATTGCCGCCAAGGCGGTCGCCTTCAAGGAAGCACTGTCGCCGGAGTTCAAGGTTTACCAGCAACAGGTGCTGAAAAACGCCCAGATCGTTGCCGATACCCTGAGCCAGCGCGGCCTGCGCATTGTCAGCGGCCGCACCGAAAGCCACGTCATGCTGGTCGATCTGCGCGCCAAGGGCATTACCGGCAAGGAAGCCGAGGCCGTACTGGGCAGCGCCCACATGACCATCAACAAGAACGCGATTCCGAATGACCCGGAAAAGCCGATGGTCACTAGCGGCGTGCGTATTGGCACCCCCGCCATGACCACCCGCGGTTTCAAGGACGAGGAAGCGCGCCTCACCGCCAACCTGGTGGCTGATGTGCTGGACAACCCCCGGGATAGCGCCAATATTGAAGCGGTTCGCGCCAAGGTTCACGCGCTGACAAGCCGTTTTCCGGTTTACGGCTAATCAGCGCCGCTTGCGCGGTAGCTATGTTTTTTATAGCTGCTTATGCCGATATCTGTTGGACCTGCGGCCTAAATGTCTGAAATTTTCCAAAACCCGACCCTGGGCCACCGATGAAATGCCCTTTCTGCGGTCATCTTGAAACCCAGGTCGTCGAGACCCGGATTTCGGAAGACGCTGACTTCATACGCCGCCGCCGTCAGTGCGGCGCGTGCGAAAAGCGCTTCACCACCTACGAGCGGCCCGACGTCAACTTCCCGGCCATCGTCAAAAAGGACGGCCGGCGAACCGAGTACAAGCGAAGCAAGATCCAGGACTCCATGACGCTGTCGCTGCGCAAGCGGCCCGTCAGCACCGAGCAGGTCGACTCCGCCGTGGAGCGGATTGAAGAAAAGCTGCTGAACCTGGGCGTCAGGGAAGTCCCATCGGCCCGCCTGGGCGAATTGGTCATGCGCGAGCTCAAGAAGCTCGACAAGGTGGCTTACGTGCGTTTTGCCAGCGTGTACCGGAGTTTTGAAGACATCGACGAATTCAAGACGCTGGTGGACGAGGTGCGGCGCTAGCGGGTTTGAATCGCTTGACAGCCACACCAATCTACGCGCCTTGAGGCCACGCCAAAGTGTGACGTATAACCGGATTCAACGCTACTTAACGCCAAGCGGTCAAGTCAGCATGACAGGCGGTTGCGCCAACGCTTCCTTCAAAAGGCGGCCGCTCCTATCATCGGGTAATGAAAATTTCGGCACCATCACGGCTGCAAAATCGGACCACCGGTTTCTTGCGCGCAGGCACATCCAGTCGGGAAAAAGGCTTTTCGCTGCTTGAGGTACTGATCTCAATCATCATTTTGTCTTTTGGCCTGTTGGGAATGGTGGGCTTGCAAGCCGCTGCCTTGCAGGCCAATCGCGACGCACGGCTGCAGTCGATTGCCATATCGCTTGCGCGTGAACTGGCAGAAATGATGCGCGGCAACAAAGATGTCGGATTGGCATCCAGTGCGAACCCGTATGTCGGCGACTTCACCAGCCCACTCACCCCGACAACCGAATCTTATTGCCTGAATGTTGCCACTGGCACAACCGCATGCGCAAGCAATGCGGCCATTGCCGATGCGCAAATGACCGAATGGCTTTCAAGGGTTAAAACCGAGTTACCCGGCGCTCGCGTGAATATCTGTGTGGATTCGGCTCCATTCGATCCCTCCTCCGGCCTGCCGCGGTGGGTCTGCACGACCACCGGTACTGGCGCCACAACCGTTATCAAGATGGGCTGGACGCGCACCTCAACCGACCGGTCTGCCAGCGGCTCTGCCGCCCTTGAACGAGCCACCATACCGTCGGTCGTTCTTCCCATCACGCCAGGCAACAGCTTATGAAAACTCTTCATGCCCAAGCTGTGTTTTCTTCGTGTCGCACAGCTGCCCGCGAAGCGGGAAGGCAAAGTGGACTTACTTTGGTTGAATTGCTGGTTGCGCTCGCCATCAGTTCGATAGTCGCCGTTGCCGCCGTCTCGGCACTGATCGTCAGTCGCCAGGGCCTAACCACTGTAGACGCGGCCTCGCAGTTGCGCGACAACGCCCGGTTTGCAACAGACCTGATACAGAGACTCGGCGTACAGGCCGGCTACGAGGATTTAATTTACGCCACGACCAACCGGCCTGCAAATGTAACGGGGATTGGCGCCAATCCTGAGCCCTATGTGTCTGGCTTCAACAATTCGACTCCCAGCGCAACTGCGCCTGACAGTAGCGCCACTGCGCGTACAGCCGGGACGATCGGCTATGGAAGTGATGTGCTGGTCTTGCGTTATCAGGCGTCGGAAACTTTCCCCGGGTCAGGCGTTTCCGACAAGACCATGATTAATTGCGCAGGAAGCCCCTCCTCAGCCATTCCTCAAAATAGAGACGACCGGATGCTGAGTGTGCTGTATGTCGATATCAGTCAGGGTGAGCCTTCTCTCATGTGCAGCACCGGGCCTTCAACCGGGTATCCGATCATTCAGGGAGTTGAAAATTTTCAGGTTCTCTACGGCGTAGACAACGTGACGCCGAATACGGCACCCGGTAGCACAACGACGGACTCTGTGGCAGATCGTTTTTTGCGCGCAGACCAGATGGTCGTCACCGGCGACGTCGTCGGCACCAATGCCAACTGGCGGCGCGTCCGCAGCCTCCGAATTGGCATGGTGATACGCGGCCCGGTCGGTTCGGCGCAAGACTCATCAGCGCAAACTTTCTATCCGCTTGGCCAGGCAAAAAATGCTTCAGGGGGAAGTGCTGGATCAGCCATGTCGTCAAGCAACGATCCAGGCACCATATTTTCCCCCGGGGCTGACAGCAGAATGCGTCAGGTAGTCACTTTCACCATTCACCTTCGCAATGAGCAGGGACTTTGAAATGAGCGCGAAATTCCAACCGGGCGAATCAAAGCCACGGCACGCCAGCGCCGGGCAGCACGGCGCTTCGCTGATCATGGTCATGATCATCTTGACCATCGTTTCGATGTTGGGCATAGCAGCGATCCAGATCTCCATGATGAGCGAACGCGGCGCCCGCAATGACAGGGATCAATTGCTTGCGTGGCAATCTGCAGAGGCCGCGCTGATGGACGCAGAAAACGACTTATACGGCCCCGGCACCTCTACACGCCGCATAAATTTCACGCCGCAGACCAACTCCTCGGCGTTTTTGGCTGGCTGTGGCACAACCGGCAGCAGCGGGGGGCTATGCAGCGTGGTGACCACGGGCAAGCCTTCGTGGCTGGGGGTGGACTTTACCGATAGCAGCAGTGCGGCGCGCACCACGGCCTATGGAGCCTTTACCAGCCGCAGTTTTGCCTCGGGCGGTGCTGGCGTCCAGCCCGCCAAAGCACCTCGCTATGTCATCGAGGCCATCCGCGATCCGGGTGACACGAATGCCCTGATGTGCAAAGGCGACG
>NZ_JABBPF010000204.1 GCF_012927415.1 Polaromonas sp.
ATACGTTGGATCGATCCGCGCATTCCGTTTGATGATCGGAAGTGCCACGGTCAACCTTCCAGTGGATAAAGCTGAGATAGTCATCAGCGATGGCGGCGGCAGTTTTGCAAACCGCGAATCGATTCGCGTGGAAACCAAAGCCGTCACGCCTTCTGGAATCTTGCGTCTTAGCTGGGTCCAAGTAAATCAACAGGCAAAAGACGTTAATTTGCGTGGTCCCGCCGGGTTGCTTTCGAGCGTCGAATTGCCACCTTACGCAATGGTCGCAAACCTACCGACCGTGAGCCCACACGACAGGTTTCTGGAACTGCGCGTCGACAACGCCGGAGGCGATTCCCGGCCTTTGCTTTACCTCAGTTCGTCGCAGCTCTCCGTGACAGCTGGCCCTGCAACTGCACCTTGAGGAATTTCAGATGTCGTACATGACTGCATTCAAGCGCAGCTTTTTACTGCGCGGCGTATTGGTAGCGATCTTTTTAGGGAGCCTCGCCGCGTGCGGCGGGGGCGGTAGCGCGGACGTGGGTGTGATCGTTCCTGTTCGGCCCCGAGCCATTGCGCCGCTCACGCTCGTGCTGACACGCGTCGGACCGGAGTCGATTGCGGTGGACTGGAGCGATGATCCGAGCGTCGCGAGCTTCGTCGTGCTTCGCAATGGCTATGTACTAGCGACGACGACGACGACCACCACACTGATAGACAATTCGGTCTTCATCAACGAAACGTATTGTTATCAGGTTCAGGGGCAGGACGCAGTCGGAAATCTTGTTGCAGCCACCAGCAACGGTTGCATCTCAATCATTCCTTGATGGACACACTGTCGCTGTGTTGAGGATACTGCCAAGTGGCGAAAACACGAGATGAGGACGAAGAAAAGCTTTTGAAGTTTTGTGCAAAAAGACGTAGTGCGCAAAATTATGGAAACATTTCATACATTTAAATTCCCGGATTGTGTTGATGACCTTGCTACAACCGGCTTCATCAATTTACTATGCGGCGATGTTGGTTTTGGAGCGCGGGAATCGCCTGCGGCGTTGGGTTGATCCAGACTGCGGTGGGCAGCCTTGGGGATGAGGGAAACGACCTTTGAAGCGATTGGGGGGTGCCAGGAATGCAGCCTCCAAGGTGTTGGCTCGGGCACGGCGTAATCGCTTGGCATGGCCTTAGTGCACACTGTTCGGGGTCATGTTGCCGATGCCTGAATGGAGAAACCCTCGCTGCTGAGGGTGTCGAGAAGCATCGCTTTTTCACACGATGCTAAGGGCAGTGCGGTGGGCGAGAACGGGCGAGGCGCGTTGTCAGCGGCCCGACAAAGGTCACGCGGTGCAGTCGCACCTAGTGGCATTAGAGCGCGCCTCGCCACAGCATAAGGGCGCGGCGAGCCGCAACGGCACCAAGCCCTTGGACTAGCGCTTGCGCGCCCGTCATCAAACCCTCTTGCTGTGGCCGTCAAGCGCGTGGCCGAACAGCACGGCAATTCTTTTTGAGCCTCGATCATGAGCAGGGCCTTGTCGGGGCGACATTGCAGTCGCTCGTTGTAAGTGATTCGCTTTGCGATGTGGAGTGCATCGACCGTGCTGGGCTCAGCCTTTTCGGCCGCGTTTATCGGGTGCCAAGGCAGCCAATTTCTTACGCCTCGCGCTGGCGCTGCCAAGTGCTCAGATTTGCCGAGTACAAGCCTGCTTAGCGCAGAAAGGCGCCTGTCTCGCCGGATATGGTGCTGCGGTCAACTGATTAAAACAGGCTGGCGCCGATGTTAATCAGCAATGCCAAAACAGTGGTGTTGAACAGGTAAGCCAGAATGCAATGGATCGAACCGATGCGGCGCATGGGCTTGGTCACAAACGACACATCCGCTGTTTGTCCAGACGTTCCGATAACCGCTGAGAAGTAAAAAAAGTCTCCGTATTCGGGATGATCGTCTTCTGGAAATTGCAACCCTGGCGATCGACCTAGTGCCTGGGCCGCGTAGTAGTCGTGAGCATAATGAAGTGCAAACATTACCTGAACAAAAGCCCATGAAGATACTACCGTGATTCCCGCCAAGCAGACATGCCCAATTTTGACCAGACCGTGCATGTCTTTGACCACGGCCAGCTCACCAGCAATAGCCACCAGACTGGCGATGCTTGAAATAACCACCAAAATCAAAATTACGAACTGTCCATCATCTTGTATTTGCGCCCTGTGGCGCATTTGATGACTTGTGGATCGGGTCATCATGATTGCAGCGAGCAACACGTAAAGGCACGTACCGACGTTCCAGGCCACGAGAAAGCGCGTGACAGCATGGCTTGCTACCGCCGTCGGAAGTAACAGCCCAACCGCGAGCGCCGCCGCAGCAGCAATGAAAATTCGAGGTCGTGCGCGGATTTGCCTGTAGACTTTGTTGCGCTGCCAATTCATATTGAACACTCGTTTACTATCGTTGCGAAAAAAACTTTACACGACTGCAGGTCATGTCAAATTTGTCTTCGTTTGTGATCTTCAAATTGAGAATGAAAGGGCATTTGCAACACGCCAGAACATACCATTTGGCTTGTTCATTTCGTCAGGCGTCAAATTGCCGAGAAGCTCGCCTACCGCCGAATTGCTTACGCCTGAAGTGAGTCCTTTGTCCTCAAGCATTCAATGCACCGTTGTCAAATGCGCGATTGAACGACGCCGCATCTTTTTTTACTTGCCGCGCACACGCGTAGGACGCGATAAGCAACTTTTCTTTCCATTTTTTGCGCTGACTGAAATAAATAAGCTCGTCCGCAGTAGCTGATCCGTTGCGGCCGGCGCTGCGCAACTGCGCCCAGGCCAGCATCTGGCCCATCGCTTCAACAGTGATTTCCAATTCCCCGGTGTTTTGCTGCGCGCGATCAAGCGAAACTCGGTCTTCTGTTGGTTGAAGTTCACGCAGCACATATGCCGAACCATCAAACCTGACCGCTTGAAGCATGGCAGCGGGCATGGCCTGCATGCGGCGTTGAAGCTCCACCACACGGTGGGCTTGTGAGCGCCATGACGGTTGTAACGCGTCAAAATGAGATGCGACGCACGAGCTCAACGATTGCTTCAAATCAAGCAGGTAATGTCCACCTGTGGAACCCTTTCCCTCTATCAAAATAACATACCGTTGAACCCCGAGGCTCCCAGTGCCAGCAATGCGCCTAGCAACATCCAGCACCTTGAAAAACTTCGGTTGAGATTGGATTTTTGCAAATCGATGCATGAAATCTATCACTGCCGACCGCTGCGCAGCGGTAGCGGCCAATGTTTTTTTACCGTCGATCTTGAGTACACAGGTCCGTCCTTTGGTAACAGTGCGCGAGCGGATGAAGCTGGCTCGTTTACGACTTTGCAAACTGCCCAGGAGAACGCGAATCAAACCGCGCGCGGTTTCGTCCTCAATCCAATACGCCTTGCCTTGTGCAAGCGCTGAGCTGTAGCTGTTCAGAAAGATAGAACAAAGCTTCTGGGCTTCCGGCAAACGGATCGAAAGGCTTTCCGCGCCAACAATGAAGCTGGTGAGAATACGAACCAGATCCCAGCTTGCTGGTGCTAAAGCAGCCTCATCAAAGTCGTTCAAGTCAAAGTATGCAAGGCGGTTGCTCCCTTTGTATGAGCCAAAATTTTCAAGATGCAAATCACCACAAACCCAAACGATCGGCGCTGATTTGATTAGTTTGATTTCAGCCAACCGATTGTAGAAAAGGTGGCATGTTCCTCTAAAAAAGGAAAATGCATCCATGCGCATCTTTTGAAACTTGAGCTGTAACCGTTCCTGTTCACGACCCGCATTAAAGGCACGAATTTCATTGAACACATCCATGAGTCCGCTTTCTAGTATTTATCTCAGGGTTGACGTTAAATTGATAGCGCTGAATTGACAACAAAAGTTTTTGCCTGTCCCGATTGGGTTAGTCAATTCCTCACAGCGGGACGCGTGGTTTATGGAGTTAACCGGTTTCCGCGGACACATTGAGATCGCTTACTGAAGGTCAAAGGTTATCTGTGTTTCGGAGTCCATGGTGTTGTCGTGATGTTCCCATTTAAAATTGTGAAGCCAAAGATAGTTAAAGTTTGACTGGTGCCGGTGCGGGTTGTACCAACTTTCCATCCAAATAAAGACGGCCAAACGCGCATCGGTTTTTGGTTTCCAGTGGAGCCGCGCAATGAGCTTGGATGTCGACGGCGATTAAATATTAAACCGGGGTGGAATGGCGTATTTTGAATTGGCAACTGTGAATTAGTGTACTCATTGCATGGTTTTGGCAGTTTTCCTGACCTGGTTGTTTTGAAGTGGAATGATGCAAGGGGCAAAGGAGCTAAAGCCCTAGCCCGCAGCGGAGTTCCTCCCTTGCTGCCCGTCAGAATGCCTCCTCGGTCGCTGCCGCGCTGAAGTCTTTGCGCTTTTGTGCGCGCGCTTTGATGCGCGACTTGGGTGCCCTGCTGCTAGGCTGAAAACGGTACAACTTGTTTCCGGTTTCCACCCTGCGACAGTGATGTGTCAGCCGGTCTAGTAATGCGGTCGAGATCTCAGGTTGGTGGTGATCACCGCGCTGGTTTTCCCTGTAGTTTTGAAAGCAGGTGTAACAGCCAAACGCTGCCAGCCTGGCTGAATGGTCGGTATCCCAATTTATGCAAAATAACGACGTCCATGCGCATCAGGCAATGCTATCCTGAGGAGGCAATGAACAAGGCGTTTACCAAAGAAAGTGAAGCTGACGATGAAGAGCCGGCGTTTTCGCCCCTGTCTTCGGGGGGCAAAAACTACATCACGCCGCAGGGTTATGAATGTCTACGGTTGGAATTGCTGGATCTGATCGACCGCGAACGCCCCAAGGTAGTTGAGACTGTCCATTGGGCTGCCAGCAACGGCGACCGTTCCGAAAACGGTGACTATCTGTACGGTAAAAAGCGGCTACGTGAAATCGACCGGCGTATCCGGTTTTTGACGCAACGGCTCAAGATTGCTGAAATTAGCAACCCGTCTGTTCATCATGGCCGGGACCAAGTGTTTTTTGGGGCTACGGTCACCTACGTTGATGGCTTTGGCGTGGAGCGCACGGTCACCATTTTGGGTGTTGACGAAGCTAAGAGCGCCATGGGGCAAATTAGCTGGGCCTCGCCCGTCGCCAGAACATTGCTTCAGTCGCGGGTGGGGGATGAGCTAACGCTTGCCACTCCGCAAGGTGCGCAGGTGCTTGAGGTCTTGAGGGTCCAATATCCGCCGCCCGACGATGCGGTAGTAAATTGAATGGAAAGAAAAAAGAAATTTGCTCATGCTGTGGCTTTCACGCGCTGCACCCGCAGCACGGAAGGTGTGCGTCTTACGCTGCGCAAGGCCGAGGCCAGATGAATCCGGTCACGCACCGCCACCACAAAGCGCAGGTCCATGGCGTCGTGTGCCGGTTCATTACCCATGTCTACATGGGTAATGTCGACTTCTGCACTGGCCAAGGCAGCCGCTACGCGTGCTAGTACGCCTTTTCCGTTGGAAACGGTCACCAGAAGGTTGGTTTCAAAGGTGCGGACGGGTTCGTCAGCCCAATCAACTGCAATAAAACGCTCGCTGTCCCGTTGTTGCAAACGCTTCGCGACCGCGCAGTCGTCCGTGTGCACGAAGAGGCCCTCGCCACGGCCAAGATACCCGATGATGCTGTCGCCGGGAATCGGACAGCAACAGGGCGCAAACTTGACTGAAGCACCTTCGCTGCCGTCCAGCACCAAGCCGCCTTGCGAAACGGACTCGCGGGGGGTGTAGCGCTCCCGGCTCATCAACAAGGCATCAGGTTTTTCACCCGTTTCGCCTAGTACGGCCACGACTCGTTTGGCAATGATGCTGGCAATGCGCTTGCCCAGACCAATGTCGGTGAGCAACTCGGCGCGTGAGCGATTGCCTGTGAAGCGCAAGATTTTTTCCCACTTGGCGTGATGGATTTCATCGTCCTCGGAAAGGCTCTGCCGGTCTATGCCTTCGGCTCGCAGCGCCTGCGCCAGCATCTTTTCACCCAGTTCCTGTGATTCCGTGAGCGCCATGGTCTTGAGGTGGTGGCGTATTTTTGAGCGCGCCTTGCCGGTCCGGACGAAGCCCAGCCAGCCAGGATTGGGGGTGGAGACCGGAGCAGTGATGATCTCGATCACATCGCCGTTATGCAATTCGGACCGCAGGGGAACCTGCTCGCCATTGACCTTGGCTGCTACCGCATGATGGCCCACATCGCTATGGATGGCGTAAGCAAAATCCACGATGGTGGCGCTGCGCGGCATCGCCAGGATCTGGCCTTTTGGAGTGAAAACATAAACGGCTTCCGGAAACAGGTCAATCTTGACGTGGTCCCAGAATTCGGCCGCGTCACGCGTTTCCTGCTGAATATCGAGCAATGACTGCAGCCATTTCGTTCCCAGCCGCTGCGAAGCGTCGCTGTCGGGATCCGATGCTTTGTACAGCCAGTGAGCAGCCACCCCCGCCTCCGCCACCACGTGCATGGCGTCGGTGCGCATCTGGAATTCAATATTGGTGCCAAACGGACCTACCAGGGTGGTGTGCAGGGACTGATAGCCGTTCACCTTGGGAATTGCAATATAGTCTTTGAACTTTCCTGGCAAGGGCTTGTATAGCTGATGTAAAACCCCCAGCGCGGCATAGCAGGAGGCTAAATCCTGCACGATGATCCGGAAACCATAAAGGTCGGTGACCTGCGCAAACGAGAGGTGCTTTTCGTCCATTTTGCAATAAATGGAATAGAGGGTTTTTTCCCGGCCATAAATATGAACCGGAATATTGGCGTTTGCAAACGCGGACTCGACTTCGGATTGAACACGTTTAATCACGTCGCGCCGGCGGCCTCGCGCACGCACGAGGGCTTTGGCCAGGGTCGCATAACGCCAGGGATGCAGGTGCTGGAATGAAAGGTCCTGCAATTCCCTGTAAGTGGAATTCAGACCGAGGCGATGCGCGATGGGCGCGTAAATATCAATGGTCTCACTGGAAATACGGTTCCACTTGGCGCGTGGTGCATTGCCAAGCGTGCGCATGTTGTGGGTGCGGTCCGCTAGCTTGATCAGGATGACCCGCACATCGCGCGCCATTGCCAGCAGCATCTTGCGGAAGGACTCAGCCTGATTTTCTTCCCGTGTGTTGAACTCCAGCTTTTCCAGTTTAGTCAGGCCATCCACCAGCTCGGCCACGGGCGCGCCGAATCGTTCAATCAGGTCCGGCTTGGTAATGCCGCAATCCTCCATCGCGTCGTGCAGGAGTGCGGCCATCAGGGCCTGGGCATCGAGCTTCCATTCAGCGCACTGCTGCGCCACCGCGATGGGATGGGTGATGTAGGGCTCACCACTATTCCTGATTTGCCCCAGATGAGCTTGATCGGCAAAGCGATAAGCCTGACGCACGCTCTCGATGTCGGCTGCGCTCAAGTAGTCAAGTTTGGCCATGAGCGCAGCAAAGCTGGCAGCGGTGGCGTTGGCTGCGGCCGGGCTGGCCTTTTTGGAAGCGATGGATGAAAGCATTGCGCTCATCCATCAAATGTATAGCGGGATCAATAAAGCGGGGGGAAACTGGGCTTTATGGGCATTAAACGAAAAAAGCACCTTCGACAGGTGCTTTTTTGATGGGCAACCGAACGATTCAGTTGGGTACTTTTTTCAGCATTTCCAGACCGACTTTGCCTTCTGCAATCTCCCGTAGAGCGGTTACACCGGGTTTGTTCTTGCTTTCTATTTTGGGTGCATGGCCCTGGCTGAGCATGCGGGCACGGTAAGTTGCCGCCAAAACCAGCTGGAAGCGGTTGGGAATTTTTTCAAGGCAATCTTCGACAGTGATGCGGGCCATGATGTTTTCTTTCGGGTGATCGGTAACTTAAGGAATGTGAAGGGATTGGAAAGTCTCGGAGCGGGCGCGTCGCTGGGCCGAAAACTTGAGCCGCTGGGCATGGACAATGGTTTTCAAGTCGAAAACTGCCCGCTCAAACAATTCGTTAATTATAACGAAGTCGAATTTTTGTGCCTGCGCCATTTCGATGGCCGCGTTTTTCAGGCGCAATTCAATGACTTCCGCGCTGTCCTCGCCGCGTCGCTGCAGACGGGATCTGAGCTCCTCCCAGCTCGGAGGAAGTATGAAAATCAGCACGGCATTCCTGAAAATCTGCTTGACGTTGATGGCGCCCTGAAAATCAATTTCAAGAATCACGTCAGCGCCATGGGCTACCCGTTCTTCAATCGTGTGGCGCGAGGTGCCATAGCGGTGTCCATGCACATGCGCCCATTCCAGAAACGCGTCCCGCTGCACCATGCCGTCGAACTCGTCGGGCGAGAGGAAAAAATACTCACGCCCGTGCTTTTCCTGTCCGCGGGGGGGGCGCGTGGTGTGTGAAACCGCAGGCTGAATGGCGGAGTCCAGTTCCATCAGGGCTTTGACGAGGCTGGATTTGCCAGCGCCACTGGGGGCGGCTACAACAAAGAGATTACCGGGATAGTCCATATTTAATGGTTATTCCTTGCTAGAAATTAAGGACTAATCATAAAGTTACTCGATGTTCTGGACCTGCTCGCGAATCTGCTCAATCAATACTTTCATATCGACCGAAACACGGGTCAGCTCTAACGAGGCTGACTTGGAACCCAGCGTATTGGCCTCGCGGTGCAACTCCTGAATCAAGAAGTCCAGCCGTTTGCCCAATTCGCCACCGCCGGCAATCAGCCGGTCAATTTCATCCAGATGCGATGACAGTCTGGTGAGTTCTTCGGCCACGTCAATCCGGATGGCAAAGGCAGTGGCCTCCGTCAGCGCCCGGTCATGGGCGATTTCAGGCAGCACATTGCCGCTTCCCAAGGCAAGGGCCTCTTTCCATCGCTCAAGAAACCGGTGTTTTTGCTGCTCGACCAGCCTGGGGACCATGGGGGCCGCCAATGCCGCCAGTGCCCTGAGCTGCGCGGTCCGGTCCAGCAGCATCTCGGCCAACCGAGCGCCCTCCCGCTCCCGGGCGGACATTAACTCCTTCAAGGCCATTTTTGCCAGCTTAAGCAGTTCTTCGCTGTGATCGTGCGGTTTTTTGTCTTCATTCGTCGCGATTCTCAGGACATCGGCCACGCTGAGCGGCGCAGCCTGTGGCAACCAGGATTTGACGCTGTCTTCCAGAGAACCCAAGCGCTGCAAAGTGGCGGGCGAGGGCGCGCGCAAACCGCTGGCAGAGGCGCTTTCAAGCGAAACTCGCATTTCCACCTTGCCGCGCTTGAGTTTTCCGGTCAGCAGTTCGCGCAGGGCCGGTTCGGCTTGGCGCAACTCATCGGGCAGACGAAAAGCCAGGTCCAGAAAGCGGCTGTTGACCGAACGGATTTCCACCCCCAGCCGGGAACTGGCGTCACGAACCGGTTCAGATTCCGGCGCAGATTGCACCGCGCTCGATTGCACTGTTGCATAACCCGTCATGCTATAAACTGCCATTGGCTGATATGCCTTATTAGGTAAAAACACGATTGGGTGACATCGTCACCAGACTCTTTCAAAATTATGTCAAAGGTCAAACCTGCACCATTGCCCCCCGACACCGTGATTGGTGGCTATCGGGTGGTTCGAAAGCTTTCAGCTGGTGGGTTTGGTGTAGTTTACTTGGCGGTGGACAACGAGGGTCAGCAAGTCGCCATCAAGGAATATTTGCCATCCTCGCTAGCGAGTCGTTCCGTCGGCGAGTTGCTGCCTCAAGTGCAACCGGAAAAGCTCTCGCTCTATCGGCTGGGCCTCAAGAGTTTTTTTGAAGAGGGGCGCGCACTGGCGCAGATTTCGCACGGCTCGGTAGTGAGCGTGCTGAACTTCTTCCGCGAGAACGAAACCGTTTACATGGTGATGAACTACCTGGAGGGCGGGACACTGCAGGACTTCATCATCACTGCGCGCGAGCTGAAAAAGCAGAAGGTGTTCCGCGAATCGACCATTCGCTCGCTGTTTGATGAAATCCTGCGCGGGCTGCGCATCGTGCACCAGCACAAAATGCTGCATCTGGACATCAAGCCGGCCAACATCTTCATCACCGACGACAACCGTGCGGTGATGATTGATTTCGGCGCCGCACGGGAAGTGCTGAGCAAGGAGGGCAATTTCATCCGGCCCATGTACACCCCGGGCTTTGCTGCGCCGGAAATGTACCGTCGCGATTCATCGATGGGCCCGTGGACCGATATTTACGCGATTGGCGCCTGCATCTACGCCACCATGCAGGGCTATCCGCCCAATGACGCGCCACAGCGGCTGGAAAAAGACCGCCTGTCGTTGGCGCTGTCCCGGCTGCGCGGCGTTTACTCCGACAACCTGATTGAAGTCGTCGAATGGTGTATGTCGCTGGACCCGCTGTCCCGGCCCCAGTCGGTCTTTGCCTTGCAAAAGGAGCTGAGTCGGGAAAGCGAGCGTCGTTACACCAAACTCACCGTCGGTGAAAAAGTCCGCCTGCAGTTTGACAGCATGGTGACCGATACCAAGAAAACCGCACGCAAAGCGACAGCGTTTGCGACCCGATTCAAATGAAATTTTCTGTTTTTCAGGTCAGTCGCAAAGGTGGGCGCAAAACGAACGAAGATCGGATGGGTTACTGCTATACCCGCGAGTCAGGGCTGTTCGTGCTGGCCGATGGCATGGGTGGCCATCCGGAAGGCGAGGTGGCTGCGCAGCTCGCGCTGCAGATCATCTCGGCGCTGTATCAAAAAGAAGCGCGTCCCATGGTTCGGGATCCGGCTGAATTTTTGGCTGCGGCCCTGCTCGCCGCGCATCACCAGATATTGCGTTATGCCACGGAAAAAGGCATGCTGGATACGCCGCGGACCACGCTGGTCGCCGCTGTCCTGCAAGGGACCGGCGCCACTTGGGTGCATTGCGGTTACTCCAGGCTGTACCTTGTTCGGGACGGCGAGTTGCTGATGCGTACCCGGGATCACTCCTATCTTGAACAGCATGGCGCGGTGAAGTCGGAACACATCAACCGCAACATCCTTTTTACCTGCCTGGGCTCACCCACCAAGCCGGTTTTCGACATCACCGGCCCGCTGACTCTGCTGCAGGGGGACAAACTGCTGCTGTGCTCGGACGGCCTCTGGGGCAGCCTGAGCGATACTGAAATTGTTGGGCAGCTGGTTGGCAAGTGCGTGTCTGAAGCGGTTCCAGAACTGGTCGAAAGCGCCTTGCGGGCTGGCGGCGAGCACAGTGATAACGTCACGGTGCTGGCCATGGAGTGGGAAACTCCGGATGCGTTTGAATCCACGCGGGGGGTGTCCACGGACAGCATCATGGACGGCGTGTTTGCCTCCACCATTCAAGCCAGCGTGCTGGATACTTTGCTCGATGAACTTGACGAGGCGTCGATCGAGCGATCCATCGCCGAAATCAACGAAGCCATACGCCGCTCGGCGGCAAGAAGAGCCTGAAACCGGGAACGATGCTTGCGCTTCGGCGCGCGCGCAGCCACCTCGATTTCCTTTTTCTTCACAACCCCCAGTCCGGCATGTATTTCCAGAAAGCTTATTTGCCATGAGTCAGTCCGAACGCAGCCAGGCCCGCCCTCCAGAGGCCTTGCGCCCCGTACGCATTACCCGCCATTACACCGCTTATGCCGAAGGTTCGGTGCTGATCGAGTTTGGCGCCACCCGTGTGCTGTGCACCGCCTCGGTCGAGGAAAAAGTGCCTGGCCACAAAAAGGGCAGTGGCGAAGGTTGGGTAACGGCCGAATACGGCATGTTGCCGCGCGCCACGCACACCCGCAGCGACCGGGAAGCCGCCCGGGGCAAGCAGAGCGGCCGCACCCAGGAGATCCAGCGCCTGATCGGCCGCTCCATGCGCTCGGTGTTTGACCTGAAAAAACTCGGTGAGCGCACGATTTACCTTGATTGCGATGTACTGCAGGCCGATGGCGGTACCCGTACCGCCAGCATCACCGGCGCGTTTGTCGCGGCGCAAGATGCCATCAGCAAATTGTTGGCAGAGGGCAAACTTCGGGAGACACCAATTCTTGACCATGTGGCCGCGATTTCGGTGGGCATCGTGCAGGGGATGCCCGTGCTGGACCTGGACTACAGCGAAGACTCGGCTGCGGGCACAGACATGAATGTCGTCATGACCGGCGCTGGCAAGTACGTGGAAGTTCAGGGGACGGCGGAAGGAGCGGCGTTTTCACGCCAGGAAATGAACGCGCTGCTGGCTTTGGCCGACAAGGGCATCGGCGAACTGATCGTGCTGCAACGCAATTCACTATTAAATGAATAGCTAGATATATCCGTAAACAATGGATTAGAACCGGTTTTCATGAAAAAAATCGTACTTGCATCAAATAACCCTGGGAAACTCGCCGAGCTGCAGGCGATGCTGGTCCCGCTGAAGCTTGAACTGGTGAGCCAGGCCGAGTTGGGGATTCCCGAGGCAGAGGAGCCTTTTCGTACCTTTGTTGAAAACGCGCTGGCCAAGGCCCGTCATGCGTCGGCCCTTAGCGGCTTGCCAGCGCTGGCCGACGATGCCGGTTTGTGTGTGGATGCGTTCGGCGGCCTGCCTGGCGTGGACACCGCGTTTTATGCCACGCAGTTTGGTTATGCCAAAGGCGATGACAACAATGTCAGGGCCTTGCTGGAGCAGATGGCCGGCCTGACGCAGCCGACCCAGCGGCGCGCCGCCCTGGTCAGCACGTTGGTGGCGGTGCGCTCCGCAGACGACCCTGAGCCTTTGATTGCGTCCGGGCGCGTTTCCGGTGAGATCGCCCTGGCGCCGGTGGGCAGCAACGGTTTTGGCTTTGACCCGGTGATGTTCATTCCCGAGTTCGGCCAGACCTTTGCGCAACTCCCCGTCAGCGTGAAAAATGCCAATAGCCACCGGGGTAACGCATCTAGGCAGATGATGGCGCTGATGCGTGAACGCTGGCTGTAAGATGCGGGCCCCCACGCTTTTAACTTCGTGTCATACGCTGCCCGTGGGCGGCGGGCTTTGTTTGGGGCGGCCCCGCGCTGGCGGACGTGGCTTCTCCTTCGCACCTGGCATCCGGCTGTACGGACTGGCCCGACCCGGCGCAAGATGGGCGATCACGGAAGGACGTTGTGATGTCTGCTAATTCAAACATTCAACATTACATGCGCAGCGGCACGCTGCAGCTTGCTGCCCTGCCGCCGCTGTCGCTCTACGTGCATCTGCCCTGGTGCCTGAAAAAATGTCCCTATTGCGATTTCAACTCGCACGAGGTTGCGGGCGAGATGCCTGAGCAGCGATATATCGACGCGCTGGTGGCCGACCTGGAGGCTTCGCTTCCGCTGATCTGGGGCCGGTCAGTGCACAGCATCTTTATCGGCGGCGGCACGCCCAGCCTGTTCTCACCGCAGGCGATCGACCGGCTGCTCGGCGATATCCGCGCGCGACTGCGACTAGATGCGAATTGCGAAATCACCCTCGAAGCCAATCCCGGTACTTTTGAAAAAGACCGGTTCAAGGCTTTTCGCAGCGCCGGGGTGAACCGGCTGTCCATCGGCGTGCAGAGTTTTGACGATCGCCACCTGAAAGTTCTTGGCCGGGTCCATGACCGTGCCCAGGCGATTGCGGCGGTCGAAGAAGCGGCGCAGGCTTTTGACAGCTTCAACCTTGACATCATGTACGCGCTGCCTGGCCAGACCCTGGAAAACCAGGCGCAGGACATGCGGCAGGCGCTGGCGCTGCAGCCGCCGCATATTTCGATTTACCACCTGACGATTGAGCCCAACACCTACTTCGCCAAGTTCCCGCCTGAAATCCCGGAAGAAGACACGGCCTACGCCATGCTCGACCAGATCACCGAGATGACCGAAGACGCGGGGCTGCAGCGCTATGAAGTGTCGGCCTACGCCAGGCTGGGACACCGCTGTTTCCACAATCTCAACTATTGGCAGTTTGGCGATTATCTGGGCATAGGTGCTGGCGCGCACAGCAAGCTCAGTTTTGCCCACCGGGTGGTTCGCCAGGTACGCTTCCGCGAGCCCAAGCTCTATATGGAAAAGGCTCTGGGAGGCAATGCGGTGACGCAAGAAACCGAAGTGAGCCGAGCCGACCTGCCTTTTGAGTTCATGCTTAATGCCTTGCGGCTGCGGGACGGTTTCAAGTTGCAGGACTTCACTGAAAAGACCGGTCTGCCTTTCACCGCGATCCAGCAAGGGCTGGAAGATGCCGAGCGCAAGGGGCTGATCGAGCGCGATTTGGTGCATGTGAAGCCAACCGGGCGCGGCTTTGATTTTTTAAACGACCTTCAGTCGCTGTTTCTGGCTGACTGAGTTGAGCAGGCGAGAGCGAAAATTTATGGAAACCTCGAGCATTATTCTGCTGGCAGTCAGTGCGGTCATCAGCTTCGGGATAGGACGCACGTTCAAGCGCTTTCGAGATAATAAACGCGAAAAACAGGTGCAGCTGCGCGAGGCGCAAGCGCTGCGTGACCGGCCTGTCGAGAAGGCGTCAAAAAACCGCAGCAAACGCAAGCGCCAGCTTCAACAGCTGGAACAGTGTGAACAGATCGGCAATAAGAGCGGAACTCAACCGCATTAAAGGCGCTGGTGCGGCAGGGCCGGCCAGTTAATGAAGCAAGTCTGGGGGTGCTTGAACCATAGTCCCCTGCCGATTCGGCCGAGCCGGCGGTCACGACGATTTCATCCGTGCGTTCGGATCAGCCGCGGTTCTCGAACACGCCAAGCTTGCGGTGCAGCGGCGACTCGTCGGCGATGAAAAGGAAAGACGGTTTGTCGGCCGAAGGGTTGCGCAGGCTTGCCGCGCTGTAGCCTGGAGTGCAGCAGGTGTCGGCTTCGGCCAGCGCGAAGTGCTGCTCTTCGACCGTTACCTGCGCCGCGCCTTCAATCACGTGAAAAACCATCGCCGGCGAGCGTACCGGCAGCCTTAAGGTCTGGCCCGGGCGCAGCATGAGCGCGTAAAAGCCGAGGATGTTTTGCGCGTCACTGCCGGTCTCGGGGTTGATGTAGGTGAGCTGGATCGCCTCCAGCCCGGGTTGGTCAGCCGCCATGGTTTCAAGCGCAGCGCGGGCCTCCGCCCACGGATAGCGCAGCATGGGGTAGGCTTTGCCAGAGCGCTCGAACATCGGCGTCGGCACCATGCCGCCAGTTGCATGGGTACTTTCACCACGGCCGGGCTTGATGGCCTGCCGCTCGCCATCGACATGGTAGGAAGCCTCCATGTAATAGACCAGCGGCAGGTCCAGCACATCGAGCCAGATCACCGGCTTGTCGCCGTCATGGCCGTGCTCATGCCACAGGCCGGTGGGAGTCAGGATCAGGTCACCACGACGCATCGGGCATTTCTCGCCGTTGACCGTGGTGTAAGCCCCTTCGCCCTCGACGATCATGCGGGCCGCGTTGGGTGTGTGGCGGTGCGAAGGCGCCCATTCGCCCGGCAGCAGAAGCTGCATGCCCAGGTAAATCGCAGCGCTGGCCTGCATTTTTTCAAGTCCGTGGCCTGGGTTGGCCAGCACCAGCACGCGGCGTTCGGCTTTTTCAATCGGTGTCAGCTTTCCCGCTTTGATCAGCAGCGGCCTCAGCGCCAGGTAGGACCAGGCGATGGCGCGAGTTCGGGGTTGCGGTTTGCCGGGCGGCAGCAAGCCGCGCAGGCTGGGCCACAGCGGCACCAGGTTTTGCTGGGTCAGGGCCTCGCGGTAGTCTGCGGGCAGATCTTCAATGTGACCGAGTTCATTCATATTTTTTTTCCTTCAACGTGGCTCGGCTGGCCAGACAGTTACCTTGTTTCCAGCCATACAGCCATTCCATGGCGTCGTAAAAGCGCTTGGGTGAGCGGTCTTTCCACAAATCATTGCGCACCAGGCGTTCGACGCCCTGGGCATGAAAGATGCGGCCCATCTCGCGGGCCGACAGCACAATGCGCGCGGTGCGGGCGACCCGCGAGCGCTGGTAGAGCTCAAAAGCGCTGGCGAAATTGTTGCCGTTGACCCGCAACGCCTCGCCCAGCGTGACAGCATCTTCAAGTGCCATGCAGGCCCCTTGCGCCAGATATTGCAGGGTAGGGTGAGCGGCATCGCCGAGCAGCGTGGCGCGGCCAAAAGTCCATTGGCCGATCGGCTCGCGGTCGGCCGTGGCCCAGCGTCTCCAGCTCCTGGGCAACTCGATCAGCTGACGGGCGCGCGGGCAGATCTCCTTGAAGTAAGACTGAACTTCCTCGCGGCTGCCTTCGGTGACGCCCCATTCTTCCTGCTTGCGGCTGTGAAAGGTGACGACCACGTTGTATTGCTCGCCACCGCGCAGCGGGTAATGCACCAGGTGGCAGTTCGGGCCGACCCAGATACTTGCCGCGTTCCACTGCAGATCGGGCGGAAAGTCATTTTTATCGACGACGGCGCGATAGACCACATGGCCGGAGACGCGCGCCGCATCGCCGACATACTGCTGGCGAACGGCCGACTTCACGCCATCGGCACCGATCAGCGCGATGCCGCGGTGGGCGAAGCCCCTCTGGTCAAACACCATGACGCTGTCCGCGTCCTGCTCCACGCGGCTGACGTGGGTAGACGTCAGCACGTCGATGCGGCCGCTTTCCTGCGCGCCTTCGAGCAGCGAGCCATGCACATCCGCGCGGTGGATTACTGCATACGGATTGCCGAAACGCTGGCGGAAGGCCGCGCCCGTCGGGATGTGGCCGACCCGCGTCTCGTCGAGCGCGTCATGCATCACCATTTCGTCGGTATAGACCGCCCGGCCTCGGGCTTTCTCACCAATACCCAGCGCATCGAAAGCCGCAAAGGCATTCGGGCCGAGCTGGATGCCAGCGCCAATTTCACCAAGCTGCGGCGCTTGCTCCAGCACCTTGACCGCAAAACCCTGACGCACCAGCGCCAGCGCGGCCGCCAGACCTCCAATACCCCCGCCGGCCACCAGAACCGGGAGTTCGGAATGCATGTCACTCATGGGCACCTCTTGAAAATACTTTTATTGATATCAGTAAGCGAATGATTGGTGTCGTTAAAAAAAAGTAAAAATCAGCTGCAACCCTTGATATCGGATGAACCAAGCCTTGTGGGAAGCCGGACGGTGCGGGAAGCTCTGATTCAGCCAGGATTTTAATAAAAACACGCCCTTGTCCAGGTTTTATAGGCATAACATGCTATTAAAATAGTAGCAATTGGCGGCTCGCTCCGAGTTGACTACCTTGTTTTGCAGCATTGGAGTGCTATTTTCAGTGGGCGGCAACGCCCAGCCAGCGGTCCAGCAAGCCCGGGTTGGCGGCAAGCTCTTCGCTCATGCCCTGATGAACAATGCCGCCGCGTTCAAGAACAATGGCCTGGCGGGTAATGGGCAAAATCTGCTGCGCATGCTGCTCGACCAGGATCACCGCCATGCTGCCGTCCCGCACCATGCAAGTGATGACGCCCAGCAGTTCCTGCGCGATCAGCGGCGCCAAACCTTCAAGCGGTTCGTCGAGCAACAGCAGGCGCGGGTTGATCATCAGCGCGCGGCCCATCGCCAGCATTTGCTGCTCGCCGCCCGACAGTTGGTTGCCCATGTTGGCACGTCGCTCCTTGAGACGCGGAAAAGTGGCGTAGACCTTTTTCAGGCTCCAGGGGCCGGACCGCGCCACCACCGTGAGGTTTTCCTCAACGCTGAGCGAGGCAAAGATATCGCGTTCCTGCGGCACCCAGCCAAGACCGGCTTGAGCGCGCCGGTGGCTGGGCACGAGGGTCAGATCGCGGCCATCGAAGCGGATGCTTCCCCGCGTCTGCCGGGCCGCAGCCATCAGGGTCGCCAGCAAAGTGCTTTTGCCCATGCCGTTGCGGCCCAGCAGCGCCAGGCTGGCTCCAGGATCGAGACTGAAGGAGATATCTTCGAGCACCGTCGCATCACCGTAGCCCGCCCACACGTTGTTGAGTTCGAGCAATTTAGCCATGGACGGCTTCTCCCAGATAGACTTCCCTGACACGGGGATCGGCGGCAATCATCGCCGGCGCATCCTCGGTCAGCACGGCGCCGCTGACCAGCACCGATATACGGTCGGCAAATCGGAAAACCAGATCCATGTCGTGCTCGATCAGCAGGATGGTCACATGGCGCGGCAGCTGTGCAATGGTTTCAAACAGTTCGCGGCTTTCGGCAGCGGCAACGCCGGCAGCCGGCTCGTCGAGCAGCAACACGGCAGGCCGGACCGCCAGTGCTAGCGCAATCTCGATCAGACGCTGCTTGCCGTAAGCCAGGCTTCTGGTTTGACGGTGGGCAAGATCGAGCAGCTTGAGCTGATCGAGCAATGCCGCCGCCTCGTCAATCGCCTGGCCATGCGCGCCGACTGGCTTCCAACAGCGCGCACCTATGCCGAGCCGTTCGCAAGTGGCCAGCGTCACCGATTCGAGCACCGTCATGTCGGCAAACAGGCGGTTGATCTGAAAGGTGCGCGCCACGCCCCGCTTGACGCGCAGATGCTGCGGCAGGCGCGTGACGTCTTCGTTATTGAGCATCACCGAGCCCGCTGTGGGTTCGAGGACGCCCGTCAGCAGATTGATCAGCGTGGTCTTGCCAGCGCCGTTCGGTCCGATCAACGCGTGGCGCGCGCCTGCAGCAACATTCAGCGTGACATGGTCAATGGCGACAAAGCCGCCGAATTTCTTAACCAGATTACGGGTCTGAAGCACATAGCTCATGGCCGGCCGCCCGACGCGCGCCTAGCGATGGTGCGCAAAGCGCCCATGATGCCGTTCCGGGCAAAAAGCACGACGAAAATCAGCAGCATGCCGAGCCAGAATTGCCAGTATTGCGGGTTGATGCCCGACAGAAGGTGGTGTGCCGTCATGAAGACGATGGTGCCAAGCAAAGCGCCATACAGGCTGCCGGTACCGCCAAGCACCAGGATCAGCAGCAGTTCCGCCGAGCGAGAAAAGCTCAGCACGTCAATCGAGACGAATTGCGTGGTCTGCGTCAATAGCGCGCCGGCAATGCCGGCATAGGCCGCGCCCAGGGTGTACACGCCGACGAGCCGCGCATTGACAGGCGTGCCCAGTGCTGGCATGCGAAGCACATTCTGGCGGATGCCGCGCAGCGACCAACCGAAGGGTGAATGCACGATGCGCCGGGCGATCCAGAACATCAGGAAAAGAACCACCACGCAGTAAATATAGGCGGTCTTGCCATACAGGTCGAAAGCGAACAGGCCGAGCACCGGCTTCATTTCAACACCCTGCAAACCGTCGATTCCGCCAGTGAGGCTGGTGAGCTTGTTGGCCGCCTCGAACAGCATTAGCGACACCCCTAGCGTGACCATGAGGCGCGTCAGGTCCGCACCGCGCAGCACCAGGAAGCTGGTCAGAAAGCCAATTAACCCCGCAATTGCGCCGGACCCCAGCAAGCCCAGCGTGGGGTCGCCCCAGCCATACCTGGCCATCAAGCCGGCCGCGTAAGCACCCAGACCAAAAAATGCAGCGTGGCCGAGCGAGACGATGCCGGCGTAGCCAAGGATCAGATCCAGTGACAAGGCGAACAGCGCCGTGATGACAATCTGCGAGAGCAACGACAAATCTTCGGGAAATAGGAAGAAAGCGGCAACAGGCAGCAGCCAAAAGGCGTATTCGGCCAGGTGCCAGCGCGACGCGTTGCGCAAGGGCCCGGCATCGAAGCCGGCCGGGGGAATGCTTGACATCACTGGTTTCACTTAGCCGCAGTTCTACCGAACAACCCTTGCGGACGGAAAACCAGCACCGTCATCATCACCGCGTAAATGACAAAAGCACCGACTTGCGGGATGTAATATTTGCCGGCAACATCGCTGATGCCGAGAATCAGCGAGGCGATAAGGGAGCCCTTGATATTGCCGCTGCCGCCGACGGCAACGACGATCAAAAAATAAACGATGTACTTGAGCGGAAAACCCGGGTCAAGCCCCAGCATTTCAACGCCCAGCGCACCGCCCAGCCCGGCCAATCCGCAGCCGAGCGCGAAGGTCAGCACAAAAACGCGGTCCACGTCGATACCCACGCCGCGCGCGGCGCGCGGGTTGTCCACCGATGCGCGGAGTTTGGCGCCGAACTTTGTGCCGGAAATCATCCACTGCAGCGCTAAAGCCAGCGCGAGGCCGATCACAATCAAAAACAGTCGGTAGACACCCACGTCAAGACCTCCGGGCAGGTGGAACTGGCCAGACAGCATGTCCGGCAGGCGCAGGGGTTGCTGCTGCGCGCCGAAAAAATAATGCGCCGTGGACATGGAAACAAAAACCAATCCGATGGAAAACAGTACTTGGTCGAGGTGCGAAGCCCCATAAAGTCGACGGTAAAGCGTTCGTTCGAACACGACTCCGACGAGCGCGGAAACGAGGGCCACAATAGGCAGGGCGGCCAGGAAAGGCACGCCAACGCGGTCCAGCAAAAAGACGCAGACGTAGCCGCCCAGCATGGCAAAAGCGCCATGCGCAAGGTTAACGAAATTCATCAGACCCAGCGTGACCGAGAGGCCGACGCTGATCAGAAATAACAGCAAACCGGAGGCAACGCCATCGAAAATGACTGTCATGGGCTTATCCCTGTTCAGCGGCAGCGGGGCAGGCGACTGGTTTTTGCTGCTGGCATGGCTTATTGTTTACCCGGATCCTTGAAGTCGGCGACATGGTCAAACTCGACGTTTTGCAGCCTGCCGTTGATCTTTTCGACTTTGCGGATGTAGATGTTTTGCACGATGTCACGGGTGGCTGGGTCGATGCTGATCGGGCCACGCGGGCTGATCCACTTCATACCCCTGGCTGCTTCGATGAACTTGTCGGCGTCTGTGTTGCCGTTGGTTTTCTTCAGCACTTCCGCGATCAGGCGCATGCCGTCATAACCGCCGACCGACATGAAGTTGGGCCGGTCTTTCGGGTAAGCTTTGTAATAAGCGTCCGTATACGCTTTGTTCTCTGGCGACTTGTGGGCTTCTGAGTAGTGGAATGACGTGACCAGGCCAAGCGCGGAGTCCCCAATGGCTTCCAGAATGTCTTCATCTGGCAAGTCACCAGTGGCAATCAGCTGGATGCCCGCCGCGTCTAGACCGCGCTCCTTGAATCCCTTCATGAAAGCGATGGTCTCACCACCGGGCGGCAGAAACAGAAATACCGCATCAGGCTTGGTGTCCTTGATTTTTTGCAGAAATGGCGCGAAGTCCGGGTTTTTCACCGGTGCCCGCACTTCGCCCACAATTTCCCCGCCCGCCGCGGTAAAGGTCTTTTTGAATTGACCCTCGGCGTCATGGCCAGGTCCGTAGTCGGCGACCAGAGTGAATACTTTTTTGATCTTGTTCTTTGCGGCCCAACTGGCAATGGGTGCCGAATTCTGCGGCAGGGTCATCGACGTCCGCACAATGTAGTTGGACTTGGTGGTGACAGAAGAAGTGGCCGCGTTCATCACCACCATCGGTCTTTTTGCTTCGGTGGCAACCGGTGCCACGGCGAAAGCCGAGGGCGTCAAACCGAAGCCAGCAAGAATGTCAACCTTGTCCTTGATGACCAGTTCCTGCGCCAGTCGCTTGCTCACATCGCCAGCTGTACCGGGGCTGTCATCCTTGATGATCAGCTCGATCTTGCGGCCACCAAAGGTGTCGCCCTGAGTGGCCAGGTAGAGCTTGACCCCATGTTCAATTTGCTTGCCATACGATGCAAATGGACCTGACATGGGAAGAACGAGACCGATCCTGACCGGCTCGGCCGCCCCGGCAACCGCGTTGAGCATCGCCGTCAAGGCAAGGGCGATAAGGGGGTTGTTCAGTTTCATACAGGCACCTCTGGTTGTGCAGCAAGGAAATGTGTAAATAATAAGTACACAAACAACAAGTGTAGGGATACGACGAATTGCTTCAGATAAGGGCTAACCCTTGAGCATCGAGACCATAAATTCCGACAATTCATCCGCGATGGATATCCATAACCAACCGGATATTACATAAGACGCCTGCACCAGATTTCTGTGGCGATCTTTCTGCGTGAAACGCAAGCCTTCGGCGTCACGCCGGTTCATTTCGCCGCCCTGCAGACAGTCGCAAGCCAGCCCGGTATCGACCAGCGGTCGCTGGCGCGGACCGTTGGGCTAGATACCTCAACCATTACGGGCGTGATTGACCGGCTCGAATCCCGTGGCTTGCTGGTGAGAAGTGCTTCGCCCGAGGACCGGCGCATACGCCAGCTCACACCGACAGACGCGGCCATTCAATTGCTCGCCGCCATCGCGCCGTCAACGCTCAGCGCGCAGAAACTCTTTCTCGATCCTTTGTCAGAAGATGAGCAAGCCGAGTTCACGCGCATGCTCCGCAAACTGGTGACGAAAAACAATGATTTGAGCCGCGCACCAAGCGATTTGGGGCGCGAGTAAGATGATTTGTCGGGGAAAAGAAAAACAGGCCATGAAGCCGATATTTCCCGATTGTCTGGCGGAAGCGGTGAGATTCGAACTCACGGAGGACTCGCATCCTCGGCAGTTTTCAAGACTGCTGCATTCAACCGCTCTGCCACGCTTCCGTGGTTACTAGTTTAACCGTAGGACTGACATGCCACAGGGCGTGCCCCAAAAAATTACAGTCTGGCCGTCTGCAGCATGCCCTTGGTTTCAATGAAGGCAACTACCTCGGCCAGCCCAGTGCGGGTTTTGAGGTTGGTCATGACAAAAGGCTTCAAGCCTTTTGGCGTGGTTCGCATGCGTATGGTGTCGGCTTGCATCACGCCCAGGTCGGCACCCACATAAGGGGCCAGATCGGTTTTGTTAATGATGAACAGATCGCTTTTGGTAATGCCAGGGCCGCCCTTGCGCGGGATCTTTTCCCCGGCGGCCACGTCAATCACGTAGATGGTGAGGTCGCTCAACTCGGGGCTGAAGGTTGCGGCCAAGTTGTCACCGCCCGATTCGATGAACACTACGTCGGCGTCGGGAAACTCCACCAGCATGCGGTCAATGGCTTCGAGGTTGATGGATGCGTCTTCGCGGATTGCCGTGTGCGGGCAGCCGCCCGTTTCCACGCCCATGATGCGTTCGGCGGCCAGTGCGCCACTGACGGTGAGCAGGCGTTGGTCTTCCTTGGTGTAGATATCGTTGGTGATCGCCACCAGGTCGTATTTTTCCTTCATGGCCTTGCACAGCATCTCCAGCAAGGTGGTCTTGCCAGAGCCGACAGGTCCACCAATGCCCACTCGAAGGGGTGGCAGTTTTTTGGTACGGTTGGCGATTTGGTGCAGGCTCATGGGGATTTTCGCTTGGATGGTTGAGATGGTTGAAAATGGCGGCGTTCCGTCAGGAGCGAAAGAGCCGCGAATACTGCGTTTCGTGCTGGGCGGAAAGAATTGCCAGCATGGGCGAAAACGCCTGGCGGTCGCTGTCTGCAAGCAACATAGCTGATTCGACCGCTGAGGGAATATCCCGGCTCAGTCGCGCCAGGATGCGCTGGCCGGCACTTTGGCCTAATGGCACCGATTTCAGCGCGGCCTGCATCATGTTCTCGGCCCAGCCAAACGCGTAGGCCAGCAGGCAGTCGCGCACACCGGCTGCAGTCTGCGATGCTGCCAGCGCAAAGGCGACCGGATAGGTCGGCTGCATTTGGGCGCAGGCCTCAATATGCTGAGGGTTGGCGCCGTCATGATTACGCAGCCAGTCCAGTAGCGAGCGGCCCATTTGCTCGGCCTGCAGCCGTAACTCGCTCGTTTCGCGGGTCTGAAGTACCCAGTCGTTGAGCTGCCGGATGCGCGGGAGGTCCGCTTCGCGCCAAGCCGGGATAGTTTGGGCAATTACCGCCAGATCGGCGCGCGCGATGGTCAGGTGGAGCTGGTCGACCAGCCAGTCTGATGCTATGCTTTCTGTAGCTATTCCCGCCCGTTCCACTGCCACCTCAAGCACTTCCGAGTAAGAAAATCCGCCCACGGGCAAGGCTGGTGAGGCGAGCCAGATCAGCTGGAGCAGGCTGGCCGCTGGAAGAATCTCGTCCGCTTGCGTCATCAATCCCGTACCCTGATCAATGGCTGTGCGGGGTGTGCGGATGAATCTGGATGGCTACCGGCTTGATTGCCTGCGGCGCATGGCCGTGGTCATGGCGGCAATCGGGCCCGTGGACATGGGCAGTTGCGGGCACGATGGGTACGGGCGTTGCGACGGGCGCATGCGCGTGGCCGTCCGCAGGGCTGTAGCCATGACCGGCAGAGCTGTAGGCGCCGCCTTCGGGCTCGAAGACCTCGTGCACTTCCTGCACGGTCAAATGCATGGCTCGCAGCATGTCGGCCAGCACATGGTCCGGCTCGATTTTCAGATGGTCGGGCTGGAGTTCAATTGGTACATGACGGTTGCCCAGATGGTAGGCGGCGCGGATCAGGTCGGAGGGCTTGCCGTGTGTGGTGCTGGGCGTGATGCGCAGCAATGCCTGCGGCGCGGCAATGACCCGCATCATGGAGCCGTCTTCAGCCAGCAGCACGTCCCCATCGCGCACCAGCGTGCCGCGTGGCAGGAACACGCCAAGCGGGCGGCCCAGCGAATCGGTCGCCTCAAAGCGGCTTTTCTGGCGCACATCCCAGTCAAGTTCGAGGGTGGACGCGCGTTTGAGCAGGATGGGAGCCAGGCCGGCACCTTGCGGAATAAGTTTGGAGATTTGAAGCATCAGGGGATTAAAACAAAAAGTAGCGCTGCGTCATCGGCAGGCCGGTGGCGGGGTCGCAGGTTAGCAACTGACCGTCAGCGCGCACTAGGTAGGTCTGGGCATCAACTTCCATTTTCGGCAGGTAGTTGTTGTGAATCATGTGCTGCTTTTTGACACCCCGAATATTCTTTACCGCGCTGAGGGTTTTAGCCAGGCCAAAGCGCTCTTTTATTCCAGCGGCCAGTCCGGCCTGCGAGACAAACGTCAGCGAGCCTTTAGCAATAGCGCCGCCGAAAGCGCCAAACATGGGCCGGTAATGAACCGGCTGCGGCGTCGGAATGGAGGCGTTCGGGTCGCCCATCGCGGCCATGGCAATAAAACCGCCTTTCAGGATGATGGATGGTTTAACGCCGAAAAACGCGGGTTTCCAGACCACCAGGTCAGCAAATTTCCCGGGCTCGATTGAGCCGACCTCGTGCGAAATTCCATGTGCGATGGCTGGGTTGATGGTGTATTTGCTGATGTAGCGTTTTGCACGAAAATTGTCATTACGCTCGGTATCACCGGGCAGCTTGCCGCGCTGCTGCTTCATCTTGTGGGCGTTCTGCCAGGTGCGGATGATGACTTCGCCGACCCGGCCCATGGCTTGGCTGTCGCTGGACATCATGCTGATCGCTCCCAGGTCGTGCAGGATGTCTTCGGCGGCAATCGTCTCCTTGCGTATGCGGCTTTCGGCGAAGGCCAGGTCTTCCGCAATCGCGGGATCCAGATGGTGGCAGACCATCAGCATGTCCACATGTTCGTCGAGCGTGTTGATGGTGTAAGGCATGGTCGGGTTGGTGGAAGAAGGCAGAAAATTGGCCTCGCCGACCACCCGCAAAATGTCGGGCGCATGGCCGCCGCCAGCGCCCTCTGTGTGAAAGGCGCACAGTGAGCGACCAATACCGTCTTTTTTTGTGGCGGCAATGGTGTTCTCGACAAAGCCCGACTCGTTGAGAGTGTCGCTGTGGATGGCCACCTGCACATCGGCTTCTTCCGCCACGTCCAGGCAGTTGCTGATGGCCGCCGGCGTGGTGCCCCAGTCTTCATGCAGCTTGAGGCCGATCACGCCAGCGTTGACCTGTTCGTGCAGCGCGGCGGGCAGGCTGGCATTTCCCTTGCCCAGAAAACCTAGGTTCATCGGAAAGGCATCGGCCGCCTGCAGCATGCGCTCGATGTTCCAGGGGCCGGGCGTGCAAGTGGTGGCAAAGGTGCCAGTCGCCGGTCCCGTGCCGCCGCCCAGCATGGTGGTCACGCCTGACGTCAGCGCTTCCTCGATCTGCTGCGGGCAAATGAAATGGATGTGCGAGTCGATACCGCCAGCGGTAACCAGCATGCCTTCGCAGCTGATGATCTCGGTACCGGGGCCAATAATGATGTCCACGCTCGGTTGAGTGTCGGGATTGCCGGCCTTGCCGATCGCGGCGATGCGTCCGCCCTTCAAACCGATGTCGGCCTTGACGATGCCCCAGTGATCCAGGATCACGGCGTTTGTCATCACCGTGTCCATAGCGCCCTCGGCATTGGTTCTTTGCGACTGCGCCATGCCGTCGCGAATCGTCTTGCCACCGCCGAACTTGACCTCTTCGCCGTAGCTGCCGGCGCGCAGCGTGTAATCGGCTTCAACTTCAATCATCAAATCGGTGTCGGCCAGCCGCAACCGGTCGCCGACGGTGGGGCCAAAGATTTCTGCGTAGGCGCGTCGGCCAATGCTTGCCATCAGGTTACTTCCTTTTTAACTTGCAACGGTGCATCCAGGCCGCCATTGACCAGCCCCCGAAAGCCGAACACCTGCCGCTGGCCCGCATAGTCCACTAGCTCCACCGTGCGCTGCTGGCCCGGTTCAAAACGCACAGCGGTGCCCGATGCAATGTTCAGCCGCATTCCGCGCGCCGCATCACGGTCAAAACCCAGAGCCGCGTTGGTCTCCGCAAAGTGGTAGTGTGAGCCAACCTGGATCGGTCTGTCGGCCGTGTTTTGCACCACCAGGGAGACGGTCCGGCGACCGACATTGAGGGCATGTTGCCCCGGGTCAACCAGCAGTTCTCCGGGAATCATGCGCATTGCTCCTTGAAGGGTTTGTTGGGGTGGCGGCAAAAATTCACGTCCAAAACGCCCTGGCATCTGTGAATAGTGTGCAAGCAGTCATGAGAAGCGGGGCATTCTCGCCTCTCAGGCGATGGGCTGATGCACTGTTACCAACTTGGTCCCGTCGGGAAAGGTGGCTTCAACCTGGATGTCGGGAATCAGCTCGGCTATGCCGTCCATGACATCGGAACGGGTGAGGATGGTTCGGCCTTCGCTCATCAACTGGGCAACTGTTTTACCATCCCGCGCACCTTCCATCACGGCTGCGCTGATCAACGCCACGGCTTCTGGGTAGTTGAGCTTAAGGCCGCGCGCACGGCGCCGCTCTGCCAGCAGTGAAGCCGTAAAAATAAACAGTTTGTCTTTTTCGCGCGGAGTCAATTCCATGGGGCTCTTTCGGGTTCGGCCTTTTTTTGTAACCGCAAGATTGGTGCCACCGGCTTTCAAACAGACCAAAGGCAATGCTCATGTTCACAGAATTTTCCCCAATTTTGGATCTTTTCCATTATTTCAATCATTTGCCGTTTCATTGACTTCCTGGCTAAGTCTTTATCGCTACCGATTCGGCCCGCCGCGCATGCGAATTCGCCGAGTGAAAAGTCGAACGCCTGCACCGGCCCTGAGGGAGTATCTGGCCTGCGCACCGGTCGTGTTTTCGCTGGGTAAGAATGGGTTTTTAAGCATCAACTG
>NZ_JABBPF010000071.1 GCF_012927415.1 Polaromonas sp.
GCCTGCCGGTGTTTTTGGTCGGCAGCCTGATCCGTTTCGACCGCGACCAGTACACCTGGAAAAGCGACTCGTCACAGATGCTCCGCACCGGCCTGCTGCGCTGGGGCAGCAACCTGTTCCATGTGGGCATCCTGTTCCTGTTTTTCGGCCATCTGGTGGGCCTGCTGGCGCCGCATGCGTTCTATGCCCACTTCATGGAGGCATCAGTCAAGCAGCGCATTGCGATCTATGCGGGCGGCGTTGCCGGCGTGCTGTGTTTCGTCGGCCTGTCGATGTTGATCTATCGCCGTATCTTCGACGAGCGTATCCGCTACACCAGTCACAAAACCGACCTGGCGATCTTGCTGATCTTATGGGTGCAGCTGGTGGTGGGCTTGATTACCTTGCCGCTTTCATGGGCGCACTCTGACGGCAGCGTCATGCTGATCCTGGCTGATTGGGCGCAGCGCATCCTTACACTGCGCGCTGTTGATTCTGCAGCGCTGGCCGGTCTGCCTTGGCCTTACCTGTTCCACGTCGTTTTCGGCATGACGATTTTCCTGCTGTTTCCGTTCAGCCGACTGGTTCATGTGTGGAGCGGTTTTGCTTCGGTCGGCTACCTGTTCCGGCCTTACCAGGTGGTGCGCAGCCGCCGCCTTGGTGTCCCCGGCAGGACGCCAAGTAACCGTCAAAAATCAATCTAGACCGCAAGGACCCTTTCATGAGTACCCCCACTTCCACAGTCACCGGCTGCGGCAGCAGTGCCTGCCATTGCGCCAATACGCCAACCCAGGCCGCTGCGCCCACAGCTTTCGTCAATGGCATTGCCTTGCATGAGCCAGGGCAGCAGCCAGACCTGCATGCGCTGCGCGAACTGGCTTATTCCGAGTTGCTGCGTCAGCATGCGGTGATGAGGGGCTTGTTGCCGCGTCATAAGGCGCTGATGGCTCCGGAGCTTGGCGAATCCGAGCGCAAGATCATCGAGTCCATGGTGGACGAGGAAGTGCTTACCCCTCAGCCGACCGAGGAAGAAGGTAAGCGCTACTACGAAGCCCACAAGCAGCAGTTTTTGGTGGGCCAAGCCTTGCATGTGCGGCACATCCTGTTTGCGGTCACGCCTGGTGTCAATGTGCATGCACTGACGGTTTATGCGGAAAAAGCGTTGCTGGAACTAAGTCACAAGGGCGTCCACGCCGATCGCTTCACCCAGCTGGCAAGCGAACTTTCAAATTGCCCAAGCAGCGCTCAGGGTGGCGATCTCGGCTGGATTGGTCCTGACGATTGTGCTCCTGAACTGGCCAACGAATTATTTAACCAGAAGCATTCGCAGTGGGGCATGGGTGTGCATCCACGACTGATGCACACGCGTTTCGGTTTTCACATCATCGACGTATTGAACCGCCGCGCGGGCAAGCAGCCCGTTTATGAGGAAGTGCATGAGCGCATTACGGCGCTGTTGACCATGCAGTCGCGCGCCAGGGCGCTACACCAGTACATGAGCCTTTTGGTAGGGGAATCGCTGGTGGAAGGCGTTGACCTTGAAGGCGCTGACTCTCCGCTGGTTCAATGAGCGAGCACGCCGCAACCACCGACGAGTTGCTGCTGCGTTTGCGGGGTTTCAGGTCTAATTATTTTCCGCCACACCAGCAGCGGTTTAGGAATTCGATGGCACAGGGGCGGCACCTTCAAAATACGGTTTACAGGTTGTTCAGACTTGCGGCTGGTGCTCTGCTTGCCGACCGGAAGCGGCCCCGGCGAGCTTTTTATCGTGCATAGCGTGGGGGCTCGCTCCGCTGCACGACGGCTTGGCAACGGATGGGCCACCACGGCACCACGGGCGAATCAGGTTTGCCATACTGAATCTGAATGTGGGACGCATCGTGATCTTTGACCCCAGCCACTGCGGTGCCATCCGAGCTGCCCACGATGCTGTACCGTATGAGGCGGTTGGGGTTGCGGGCTTGGCTCAAGGCCGCCCGCCAGGCGTTGCTGCCGGTGCCAGCCCAGCCGCAAGGCGCTGCGCCGCACCGGGCAGCATTCTGTGATGTTGTAGCCGGAGCGTCGTGCGGAATACTCCCCGGAGCGGCGCGCAGTGTAAGGGCGCAACGTTGACGCTGGATGGCTGGAACCATGTGATTAAACACGGAGAAACCTATATGTTTGACGCACAGCAAGGCGACTTCGTTGCTGCTTCGTTAGCATTCCATTGTGGCACTCGCCCCTACCAACACTATGTGGAGCACGATGGACAAATCATTTCCGACTGATCGGGTCGCGACCGCAAACCTTGACGCAGCGACCGCCGCCGCCAGTTTGCAAACCCTGTCAAACGATTCAGGCCTCAGGCGCTGGCGCTTAGGTGGCAAGGAGCTGATTCCGGTTGTACAGGGTGGCATGGGCGTGGGCGTCTCGGCGGGCGGTCTGGCTGGCGCGGTTGCGCGGCTGGGCGGCGTGGGCACGGTTTCTTCAGTCGATTTGCGCCGTCTGCATGCCGACCTGATGGATAGAACCGGTCATCTGGACAAGGAGCCCGACGCGCGCCAGTTGATTGACGCCGCCAACCTTGAAGCGCTCGACCGTGAGATTCGCCGCGCGCGAGAAATCTCGCAGGGCCGCGGGCTGATTGCCGTGAACATCATGAAGGCCATCAGCGCTTACGAAGCCTGCGTTCGCCAGGCTCTGGCCAGTGGCGCCGATGCGCTGGCGGTGGGTGCGGGCCTGTCGCTCGATTTGCCCGAGCTGGCGCGTGACCATCCGCAGGTCGCCCTGATTCCCATTCTTTCCGACGCCCGCGGCGTGCAGCTCATCGTGCGCAAATGGGAAAAAAAAGGCCGGCTGCCCGATGCCATCATTATTGAGCACCCGGGGCTGGCCGGCGGCCATCTGGGGGCTGCAAAAGTGGCTGACCTGCATGACAGGCGGTTTGATTTCGACGTCGTGATTCCGCAGGTGCTGGAATTCTTCAAGGCCGCTGGCATAGAGCGAGAAATCCCGCTGATCGCGGCAGGCGGCATCAGTTGCCGTGACGACATTCTGCGCCTGCAGGCGCTGGGTGCATCGGCCGTGCAACTCGGCACCGCCTTTGCCGTCACGCAGGAGTGCGATGCCGACGCAGGCTTCAAAAAGGTATTGGCTGAAGCAAAGCCCGAGGATATGGTGGAGTTTGTCAGCGTAGCCGGGCTGCCGGCGCGCGCGGTGCGAACGCCCTGGCTGGAGAAATACATCCGGCTGGAGTCCAGGCTCAAAGCGGTCGCCCATGTCAAGGCAAGATGCAATATGTCTTTTGACTGTCTGGCGCATTGCGGACTGCGTGATGGCGTCGCCGCCATGGGCCAATTCTGCATCGACCAACAGCTGGCGCATGCCTTTGAGGGGGATGCAAAAAAAGGCCTTTTTTTCCGTGGTGCCGCACGTCTGCCATTTGGCGATCAGATACGTTCGGTGCAAGAATTAATGCAGTGGTTGTTGGGCGGCATTCGTCCGGCCGCCCTTTCTTGAGGAAAAAAATACATGAAGCGTGAACACTTCGGGCGTCCGCAGGACCTGACCGCCACCCAACCCATCAGTCACGATGTGCTCAGGGAGAAATATCTCAAGCCAGGCGAAAGCGGCATGGAAGACGTATTTCGGCGCGTGGCGCGAGCGCTCGCTTCGGTTGAGCCGCAGGCTGAGCGGGAAAGGCACGAGGCGCTGTTCCTGGAGAATCTGCACGCCGGCGCCATTGGCGCGGGCCGCATCATGAGCGCGGCCGGCACCTTGATCCAGGCGACTCTTATCAACTGTTTCGTGCAGCCGGTCGGCGACTGCATCCAGGGCGTTGACGACGGCGGCTATCCCGGCATTTACGAAGCCCTGCGCGAGGCGGCGGAAACCATGCGGCGCGGCGGCGGCGTGGGCTATGACTTTTCGCGCATACGCCCGCGTAACGCCGAGGTCAAGGGCACGGCGTCCATGGCCTCCGGGCCATGCAGTTACATCAATGTTTTTGACCAGTCGTGTTCAACGGTGGAAAGCGCAGGCGCCCGGCGCGGCGCACAGATGGGAGTGCTACGCATCGACCATCCCGATGTGCAGGAGTTCATCACCGCCAAGCGCACCCCCGGCCGCTGGAACAACTTCAACGTGTCCGTGGGCATGTCAGACGCCTTCATGCAAGCACTCGGCGACGATCAGCCTTGGGAACTGGTACACAAGGCCAGACCCGGCGCGGCCCTGATTGCACAGGGCGCTTTTCAGCGTGCCGACGGACTGTGGGTCTATCAAACCGTGGCAGCGCGTGAAATGTGGGATACCGTGATGCGCTCGGCTTACGACTTTGCCGAACCTGGAATCCTGTTTCTGGACAACATCAACCAGGACAACAACCTGCGCTACTGCGAGTCTATCGCCGCAACGAATCCTTGCGGCGAGCAACCACTGCCGCCCTATGGCTGCTGCGATCTCGGCCCCATTATCCTGACGCGCTTTGTGCGCCATCCCTTTGGTTTTGACGGCGAGTCAGAGTTCGACTTTGATGCTTTTGAAAGCTCGGTTGCGACCCAGGTGCGCGCGCTCGACAACGTGCTGGAAGTGACTTTCTGGCCCCTGCCACAGCAGCAGGCCGAATCAAGCGCAAAGCGCCGTATCGGCGTGGGTTTTACCGGCCTGGGCAATGCGCTGACCATGTTGCGGCTGCGCTACGACGCGCCCGAGGGCCGCGACATGGCGGCCCGCATCGCCGAGCGCATGCGCGATGCGGCTTATGGCGCTTCGGTGGCATTGGCGAAAGAAAAGGGGGCGTTCCCGAAATTTGACGCTGACGGCTATCTTGCCACCGGCACCTTTGCCAGCCGGCTGCCGGCTGAGCTGCAGCAGACCATACGCGCGGGCGGCATCCGCAACAGCCATCTGTTGTCGATTGCGCCTACCGGGACAGTCAGCCTGGCTTTTGCCGACAACGCATCGAACGGCATCGAGCCGGCGTTTTCTTGGATGTACCGGCGCAAGAAGCGCGAGTCCGATGGCAGCACCACAGAATACGCGGTAGAGGATCACGCCTGGAGACTGTACCGTGAACTCGGCGGCGACGTGGACCAGCTGCCCGAGTACTTTGTCTCAGCGCTCGACATGTCGGCGACAAGCCACATCGCCATGATGGAAGCGGTGCAGCCCTTCATCGACACCGCCATTTCCAAAACCGTGAACGTGCCGGCTAATTATGCCTACGACGACTTCAAAAGCCTGTATCAGCAGGCCTGGCGTGCGCGGCTCAAGGGCCTGGCTACCTACCGGCCGAATGCGATTCTGGGTGCGGTGCTTGAAATCCACCCCAGCCCCGAGGCGGCGCCTGAAGCCCTGGTTACGCCGCCAGCGGACCCGATGCGCACGGTCATTGAGAGCCGTCCCAAGGGCGCCCTGTCGGCGGTGGCGGAAAAGGTCGAGTACTGGACCCAGGAAGGCCACAAGACGCTGTACATCATCGTCTCCTTCCTGCCGGTGCCGGCAGTGAATGGCAGCGGCATCGTAGAGCGCGCCATCGAGTTTTTCATGCCGGTGGGGCAAAGCGGTGAATCGCAGCAATGGATCACTTCCAGCATGCGCATGCTGTCGCTGGCCGCGCGCGGCGGTTTCCTGGAGCGCGCACTCAGCGACATGCGCAAGGTCGCCTGGGACCGTGGCCCAGTGCGCCTCGGTACCTACGAAAAGGTGGACGGCGCACGCGTGCCACTATGGCATGACTCGGAAGTTGCAGCCATTGCGTATGCAGTGCAGAACATCATCACGCGGCGAGCCAGCCAGGCTGTGGCCCATGAAACGCCAGTGGACCTGGTTCCGGTTGCGACAACTTTGGCACCACCCTTGATGGCGGGTAAAAAATGCAGCGAGTGCGGCGCACACGCGGTCATCCGCAAGGACGGCTGCGACTACTGCACACAATGCGGCTACCTGGGTGTCTGTGGATGAACCAGGCAACTGTTATCCCGCTGCGGGGGCTGAACGGTAAGCCCTCCGCCGAGGCGCTGGCAACGCTTGACCGCAACTGGCGGCCCCGCTATCTATTGCTGGCGCCCCATAGGCTGGGGTTTTTCCTTGCCATGCTGGTGCTGGTTGCGGCCGGTACGTGGTGGGCACTGGTGCAGTTTGACCGGATGACTGCAACGCTGGACTTATCCTACGTCCTGTCACCTTCGCTGGTGCATGGGGCGGTCATGACTTTCGGTTTTATTCCACTGTTTTTTTCCGGATTTTTGTTTACTGCCGGCCCCAAGTGGCTCGCGGTTCGGCCGCACGAAACAGGCCGCCTGCTGACGCCGATGCTGCTGCAGGCCACGGGTTGGCTGGTGTGGCTTGCAGCAGCGCATTTCAATGCGGGTGTGGCGATTGCTGCGCTTTCGCTGGCATGGTTGGGCTTGACATGGATGACACTGATGTTCTGGCAATTGATCCGTCGCAGCCGCATGACAGACCGTGTGCATGCGTTGACGATTGGCGCCGGCTGCATCGTCGGTTGCCTGAGCCTGGCCGGGCTGGTGCTCGGTTTGTCGTTCAATGCTTTCACTGTGGCGCTGGCTTGCCTGCTCTCCGGTCTTTGGGGTTTTGTGCTGGTGGTTTACGTGTCGGTTGCGCACCGCATGATTCCGTTTTTTACCTCCAGCGCCGTTCCCGCGCTGGACGCTTGGCGGCCGTTTTGGGTGTTGTGGCTGATGCTGGGAGTTGCCGCCTTTGAGGTAGCAGCTGCGTGGGTCACATTCGGCGGCCCGCTTACGGGATTTTCCGGCACGGCATGGACGCTGTCTCGCGGCATTTTCGAACTGGTGGCCGGCGGCTTGTTGCTGTGGCTCGCCCTTGCCTGGGGGCTGGTAAAGAGCCTCAAAAACCGTCTGCTGGCGATGCTTCACATCGGGTTTTTATGGTTAGGCCTCGCACTCACGCTGGGCGGCGTTGCGCAATTGCTGGGCTGGGTGCAAGGCGCTCCGGTGCTAAGCCTGGGCGCTCTGCATGCGCTCACCATGGGCTGTTTGGCGTCGCTGATGCTGGCCATGGTCACGCGTGTGTCCTGCGGGCACAGCGGGCGCGCCTTGGTCGCCGACGGTATCGTCTGGTCGCTGTTCTGGCTGCTGCAGGCAGCCACCTTGATGCGTATCGCCGGTGCGATGCAAAGCATCTTTGCAGGCTGGCTGCTGCTGGCCGCTGCGCTGCTCTGGGCGGCCATCATGGCGGTCTGGGGCTTGCGGTTGGGCGGCTGGTATGGGCGTTTGCGGGCTGATGGCCGCGCCGGCTAGGGGCAAAGCGCAATGAGCCTGCCTGCTGCGTCCGTGCAAACACCCGTCGAACCCTGCGACGGCGATACGGCGTCGCTTACAGCCGCTCTCATGCAGTCGCGGCAAACCATACTGCCCAAGCGCCTGATGGCACCCGGACCGGACGCGGGCCAGTTGGCCATGATCCTTAACGCCGCAGCCACGGCACCTGACCACGGCCAGCTGCTGCCCTGGCGTTTTGTCATCGTGCCGCAGGCGGCGCGTGAATGTCTGGCCGAGGTATTCAGCGCGGCGCTGATGGAGCGCGACGCCTCCGCCACGCCCGGGCAACTGGCGCAGGCGCGCGAAAAAGCGCAGCGCGCACCGCTGCTCCTGCTGGTGGTCGTCGATGGCGGGCGGGGCGACCCCGACATTGATCTGTTTGAACGCATGGTGTCCACCGGCTGCGCGCTGCAGAACATGCTGCTGATGGCGACTGCGCTGGGCTACGGCTCGGCGCTGACCAGCGGCAAGGCGCTAAAGTCCGGCGGCCTGCGCGCACTGTTCGGTCTGAGGCCGGCCGAACATGCGTTGTGCTTCGTCAGTGTGGGCACAGTGCAGTCGCGCAAGATCGCCCGCTTGCGGCCGCTGCCCGCCGACTTTGTCAGTACCCTCTGCTCCGACGGGGCTGTGGTGGCTGGCGTTTAATCAGCAGGGATCGGCCTGCGCCTTATTTTTTGCACTGGATACTGTTATGGATATTTCGAGTTTTGACGACCTGCTGAAGGCTGCGCGGTCCCAGGCGGAGCCGCAGCGCCTGTTATTCGTATTCGCTGGCGTCGAGCTGCCTGAGGACGCGACTCCCGCGCAGCGCGAGCGTTTCGAGGCCGGTCAGGGCGGCGCGCTGGTGCCGCTGATGTGCGTGGACAAGCGCCCCGACGAGCTGGCGTCATTTGACACGCTGATCGGAGAGTCCAGCCAGTTCGGCCACGACTGGGGCATTGTGTTTGCCGCCGCAATGTCGGGCACGCTGGACCGCATGCCCAGCAGCGAAGATGCTGAAGAACCCCTGCAACGCATGGTCGAAGCGATCAAGCGCGGCGAGATTGGCGCCTACATCCCTTTCGATCCCCGGGGACAAGCCGTGCAGATAGGCTGAAAGGGCTGACATGACTGCAATAACGAAGATGCACACGCCAAGCCCGGTCAATCGGGCCACCAGGCGAGCGGTCATGCTGCCTGGCCACAGTTCGCCGGCCGCAGGTTTTGAGGCGCCGTTTGAAATGCTGGCCACCTGCCACGAGCGGGTTGAGCGCATGCTGACTCTGCAGGCCAGGCTGCAGCAGCACCTGTTGGACAAGGGCTGCGATGAGCCTGCCCGTCAGGCCGCACGCGACGTGATGCGTTACTTCGACATCGCCGCGCCGCTGCACCACGAGGATGAAGAACTGCATGTGTTTCCTCCATTGCAGGCGGGACCGGATGCCGCCTTGCGCGATCTGGTGGCGCGGCTGATACAGGACCATCGGCAGATGGAATTGGCCTGGGCCGGGGCACGCCGTACGCTTGCAACCATCGCCGACAGCGCAGTATCCGGCGTGCTGCCGCTCACACCCGCCCAGATTGGGGCCTTGAATCAGTTCGCCGCCATGTACCGGCAACATCTGGACAGCGAAAACGGCCTGATCTACCCTGCCGCCCAGGCCACGCTGTCGCCAGCGGACCTGGAGGCGATGAGCCAAGACATGATGCAGCGCCGGGGTGTCACTTCCCGCAAGTAGCGCGGCCACGTCTTTGAATGCGGGCAAAATAGCGCCATGAACGCGCCTGACTTCCACCCTTCAAACAGCGACCGGTCTCATGGCGAGCTCCTGAAATTGATGGAATCCATCGGTTTAAAGGCAAAAACCTCCTCGGTCCATATGGCCCGGGCATCAGCAGCTATAAAAAACAAAGCACTCTCGGGCTTGGCAGTTTTATTGCGGCAGGATGCTGCGGCTTTGCAGGTGGCCAACCAGCGCGATCTTTCGCGCGCCGCCGCGGCCGGCTTGGCCGGGCCGATGCTGGACCGGCTCAAACTCGGCGCGAAAGACATTGAAACCGTCGCGCTGGGTTGCGAGCAGCTCGCCGCCATGCCCGACGTGATTGGCGAAATTATCGGCATGAAGCAGCAACCCAGCGGCATTCGCGTTGGCCAGATGCGGGTGCCGATCGGCGTTTTCGGCATGATTTACGAGAGTCGTCCGAATGTGACGATCGAGGCGGCGAGCCTGGCCATCAAGAGCGGCAATGCCTGCATCCTGCGCGGCGGCTCCGAGGCCATCGAGTCCAACAAGGCGCTGGCGGCGCTGGTTCAGCAAGCCCTGGGCAATGCGGGCCTGCCTGTCGATGCGGTGCAATTGGTGCCCACCACCGACCGCGAAGCCGTCGGCCTGCTCATCACCATGGCGCAGTATGTTGACGTCATCATTCCGCGCGGCGGCAAGGGCCTGATAGCGCGGGTCAGCGCAGGTGCGAAAGTGCCGGTCATCAAGCATTTGGACGGCAACTGCCATGTCTATGTCGACGATCCCTGTGACATCGCCATGGCGGTCAACATCGCCGACAACGCCAAAACGCAGAAATACAGTCCCTGCAACGCCACCGAAGGCCTGCTGGTGGCGCGTGGCGTGGCGGCCGCTTTCCTGCCGCAAATCGGCGCGATCTACGCGGCCAAAGGCGTGGAAATGCGCTGCGATGCAGAGGCGCAGTCGATTTTGCGCCCCCTTTGCGGCGCAAACGTTCAGGCGGCCACTGAGCAGGACTGGTACGAGGAATACCTGGCGCCCATCATCAGCATCAAGGTGGTTGAAGGCGTTGATGAGGCAATTGTCCACATCAACCAGTATTCCAGCCACCACACCGACGCCATCCTTACGCGCGACCACCTGCACGCCCAGCGTTTCCTGCGCGAGGTTGATTCCGCCAGCGTCATGGTGAACGCGAGCACCCGCTTCGCCGACGGTTTCGAGTTTGGCCTGGGCGCCGAAATCGGCATCAGTACCGACAAGTTTCATGCCCGCGGTCCGGTTGGTATCGAGGGTCTGACCTCGCTCAAGTATGTGGTGCTGGGCCAGGGTGAAGTGCGCGGCTGAGCCGCAAGCGGCGGCCGGGTGCCGCTCACCCGCGCCCGGGTAGCCCCGAAAATTCGCTTGCAAGCCAGCCTTCTGACCCCGGTTTCCGATGAGTCGGTCATATATCATCGAGCCAGACAACAAAACCCCCATTCGAAAGTGGCCGCATGGTTCCGCATCTCATTACCGCCCTGACCGGCCCCATCAATGAACTTGAGCAACGCATCATCGAGAGTATGCCGGCCATCGAGCGCTGGTTCCGGCTGGAGTGGATGGAGCACACCCCGCCGTTTTACTGCTCGGTAGATATCCGTAACGCCGGCTTCAAGCTCGCGCCGGTCGACACCAATCTCTTCCCCGGCGGCTGGAACAACCTGACGCCGCAGATGCTGCCGCTGGCGGTGCAGGCGGCGATGGCCGCAATTGAGAAAATCTGTCCCGAAGCGCGCAACCTGCTGGTAGTGCCCGAAAACCACACGCGCAACAGCTTTTATCTGTCCAATGTGCTGCAGCTCAAGCGAATTTTTCACCAGGCCGGCCTCAACGTGCGCTTTGGCTCGCTGAGTTCAGACAGCAAGGAGCCGACCCTTGCACTATTTTGCTCAACAACGACCTGTCGGCCGGCTTCCCGGGCATTCTGGAAGACCTGCACGAGCAGCATCTGCTGCCGCCGCTGCATGCCGGCTGGTCGGTGCGGCGCAAGTCCAACCATTTCAAGGCTTACGAAGAAGTCGCCAAGCGTTTTGGCAAGTTGCTGGGAATTGATCCCTGGCTCATCAACCCGATGTTTGCGCAGTGCGGCGAAGTCAGCTTTGCCGAAGGCGAGGGCATGGAATGCCTGACCACCCACGTCGATGCACTGCTCTCCCGCATCAAGCGCAAATACAAGGAATACGGCATCAACGAGAAGCCGTTTGTCGTGGTCAAGCCTGACAACGGCACCTATGGCATGGGCATCATGACTGTGCACGACGCCAAGGAGCTGGGCGGCCTGAACCGCAAGACCAAAAACAAGATGAGCGTACTCAAGGACGGCCAGACACTTTCCGACGTCATCATCCAGGAAGGCGTGCTGACCAACGAGCGCGTCAACGATGCCGTCGCCGAGCCGGTGGTCTACATGGTCGACCGCTATGTGGTCGGCGGGTTTTACAGGATTCACGCCGAGCGCGGCATTGACGAAAACCTCAACGCTCCCGGCGCCAGCTTCGTTCCGCTGGCCTTTGCCGACAGCGGCCGGCTGCCGCAATCTGGCGAAAAACCCGGCTCCAGTGGCCCCAATCGCTTTTACATGTATGGCGTCGTCGCCCGGCTCGCCATGCTGGCCTCCAGTTATGAGCTAGAAGTGACCGATCCGGACGCTGAGGTGTACGACTGATCGCCGGTCGCAGTGCCGGCTGGCCTCAACGCTATTAATTTAATAGCTTGGTGTGACCGTAGATACTGGACATGGGGCCGATTCGGCATAAGAACAGGGGCCAAGACTTCGAAAGCCAGTGGGCCAGGTTTTTGCCGGCGATGCCGGTTACTGCAGCGCTTAAAAGTTTCCCATTGCGAGGCGAGTTGTTGCGGTGCAACGGAACGCCGGTTTCTGCTGACCAGGGGGGTGTGTCCGGTGGCAAGCCCGGCACCTCAGTGCAAAATAGCGGTCCCTCAGGTAACCCTTCCATCGGCGTCGGCCAGCTTTGACGGCGATTAGCCGGTTAATCGCCCCAGACGGGCAGTTTTTGTGACAAGTCAAAAATCATCACTCGCAACGCTCACGGTGGGCGCCATTGGTGTCGTCTATGGCGACATCGGCACCAGCGTTCTTTATTCCATCAAGGAAGTTTTTGGCTCCGGGCACGTTCCTTTCACTCCTGACAACGTTTACGGCATCCTGTCCATCTTCTTCTGGACGCTAACCGTCATCGTTTCGATCAAATACGTCACGCTGGTGCTGCGCGCCGACAACAATGGCGAGGGCGGCCTGATTGCCATGCTGGCGCTGGCTTCCGCCGCCGTGCGGGACCGGCCCAAGCTGCGGCGCACCCTGCTGCTGGTGGGCATTTTTGGCACCTCGCTGTTTTACGGCGATGGCGTCATCACGCCGGCGATTTCCGTGCTGTCGGCGGTTGAAGGGCTGGAAGTGGTATCACCCGCCTTCACCAAAGGCGTGGTGCCGATCACGCTGGTCATCCTGTTCGGGCTGTTTGCGCTGCAAAAGCATGGGACGAGCGGGATTGGAAAGTTTTTCGGCCCCATCACCATCGTCTGGTTTGTCGTGATTGCACTGCTGGGCGTTTCGCAAATCGTGACCAACCCGGGCATCCTCAGGGCGCTCAGTCCGCATTACGCGCTGATGTTCATCTGGGCCAACCCGGCCGTCACCTTCATTATTCTGGGGGCGGTGGTGCTGTGCGTCACCGGCGCCGAGGCACTCTATGCCGATCTCGGGCATTTCGGCAAAAAACCGATCCGCCTGGCCTGGTTTTCCATCGTCATGCCTTCGCTGGTGCTTAACTATTTCGGCCAGGGCGCCCTGTTGTTGAACAACCCGGCGGCCGTCAAAAACCCGTTTTACCTGATGGCCCCTGACTGGGCGCTGCTGCCACTGGTGGGCCTGGCCACGCTGGCGACGGTGATTGCCTCGCAGGCGCTGATTACCGGCGCTTTCAGCGTCACCAAGCAGGCAATCCAGATGGGTTATCTGCCGCGGCTGCGCATCCAGCACACCAGCGTTCGCGACACCGGCCAGATTTACCTGCCCTTTGTGAACTGGAGCCTGTTTGTCACCATCGTTCTGGCCGTGGTGATGTTTCGCTCCTCCAGCAATCTGGCGGCGGCCTATGGTATTGCGGTCTGTACCGACATGCTGATCACCACCATTCTGACCTTTTACGTGATTCGCTACGCCTGGAATTACCCGCTCAGTCTGTGTCTGGCCGCCACCAGCGTCTTCTTCGTCGTGGACTTCGCCTTCTTCGCCTCCAACCTCATGAAGCTGTTTGCCGGCGGCTGGTTCCCGTTGATGATTGGCGGCACGGTGTTCACGCTGATGATTACCTGGAAAGAAGGGCGGCGCATTCTCAACAAAAAACTGCGCGCCGATGCCCTCGGTCTGCGGGGCTTTCTGGACGCGGTGTTTGTCAACCCGCCGCTTCGGGTTGACGGTACTGCCGTCTTCCTGACCGCCGAGCCGGGTATCGTGCCCAATGCGATGCTGCACAACCTCAAGCACAACAAGGTGTTGCACCAGCAAAACCTGTTTGTCACGGTGCGCAACCACGAAGTGCCCTGGATTGGCCAGAACAAGCGCCTCGAAGTCGAGTCGCTGGGGCACGACTGCTGGCAGGTCAATGTGCACTACGGTTTCAAGAACGACCTGGATTTGCCCCGGGCGCTGCATCAGATCAAAGACCAGGGCTGCCAGCTGACGCCGACGACGACGAGTTATTTCCTCTCTCGCGACACGGTGATTCCGACGATTGGCGGCGGCATGGCGGCCTGGCGTGAGAAGCTTTTCGCGCAGATGCACCATAACGCGAGTGGCGCGGCGGACTTTTTGAACCTGCCGAATAATTCCGTGGTGGAACTGGGCAGCAAAATTGAGATTTAGGATTTTTCCGGATATTTTTCCATTAGATTGCGGGGGTATCAGCCATGAAAATATTTGCAAGTCGCGCTCCATCGCCAAAAACAGAAAGTTTTTGTGTCCAGTAAAAAATCATCGCTATCGGCGCTTACCCTGGGCGCCATTGGGGTTGTCTACGGCGACATCGGGACCAGCGTCCTGTATGCCTTCAAGGAAGTTTTCGTGAGCGGCCATGTGCCGATCACGCAGGCCAACATCCTTGGGGTGCTGTCGCTGTTCTTCTGGACATTGACGATCGTGGTCTCCGTCAAATACGTCGTGCTGATCATGCGCGCCGACAACAGTGGCGAGGGTGGACTGATGGCCTTGCTGGCGCTGGCGTCGCAGTCGGTCAAGGACCAGCCGCGCCTGCGCAGTGTTCTGCTGATGGTCGGCGTGTTCGGCGTGGCGCTATTTTTCGGCGACGGCATCATCACCCCGGCCATCTCGGTGCTGTCGGCGGTGGAGGGCCTGGAGATCGTCACGCCTGCGGCCAAGCCTTACGTGGTGCCGATCTCGCTGGTGGTGCTGGTGCTGCTGTTTGCGGTGCAGCGCCGGGGCACAGCAGACATCGGCAAGTTCTTCGGTCCGATCACCGTCGTCTGGTTTCTTGCCATTGCCTTTACCGGGTTGATGCAGATCGTGCAGAACCCGCAGGTGCTGATGGCGATGCTGCCGGTGCATGCGCTGCGCTTTGCGACTGAACATTACACCCTTGCTTTCATCACGCTGGGCGCGGTGTTCCTGTGCGTTACCGGTGCCGAGGCGCTGTATGCCGACATGGGTCATTTCGGCAAGCGGCCGATCCGGCTCGCCTGGTTCGGCCTGGTGATGCCGTCCCTGATGCTCAACTACTTCGGCCAGGGCGCGCTGGTGCTGGCCAACCCCAAAGCAGCGGAAAACCCGTTTTACCTGATGACGCCAGAATGGGCCCTGGTTCCCATGGTGGTGCTGGCCACTGCAGCCACCGTGATCGCCTCGCAGGCGCTGATTTCGGGTGCTTTTTCGGCCACCAAGCAGACCATCCAGCTGGGTTTCCTGCCGCGCCTGAGCATTCTCCACACGTCTATCCGCGACACCGGACAGATCTACATCCCTGCCGTGAACTGGATGCTGCTGGTCGGCGTCATCGCGGCGGTCGGCTTGTTTGGTTCGTCCACCGCATTGGCTGCGGCCTACGGTATCTCGGTCAGTCTGGTGATGGTCATCACCACCGTGCTGACTTTTTTCGTCGTGCGCTACGGTTGGGGCTACCCGCTGTGGCTGTGCATCGCGGCCAGCAGCTTCTTTCTTATCGTTGATGTGGCGTTCTTCGCCTCCAACTTGCTCAAGATCATGCAGGGCGGCTGGTTTCCGCTGGTGCTGGCTGTTGTCCTGTACACGGTCATGGCCACCTGGAAGCAGGGCCGCCGGCTGCTCAACGAAAAGATGCGCGCCGACGCGGTAGACCTGCCCAGTTTTCTGGACGCCGTGTTCGTCAGTCCGCCGGTGCGCGTCGAAGGCACCGCCGTTTTCCTGACCGCCGAGCCGGGCACCGTGCCTAATGCGATGCTGCACAACCTGAAGCACAACAAGGTCCTGCACCAGCAAAACCTGTTTGTCACGGTGCGCAACCACGAGGTGCCGTGGATTGGCCTGAACAAGCGTCTCGAAATTGAATCACTGGGGCACGATTGCTGGCAGGTCAATGTGAACTATGGTTTCAAGAACGACCTGGATCTGCCCAAGGCGCTGCAGCAGATCAAGAACCGGGGCTGCCAGCTGGAGCCGATGACCACGAGTTACTTCCTCTCTCGCGACACGGTGATTCCGACGATTGGCGGCGGCATGGCGGCCTGGCGTGAGAAGCTTTTCGCGCAGATGCACCACAACGCGAGTGGCGCGGCGGACTTTCTGAACCTGCCGAACAACTCCGTGGTGGAACTGGGTAGCAAGATCGAGATTTGAGGGCGCCGTTGCGCCAGTGTTCCTCGCGCATCTCTTTTGTGCCGCGGTCCGTGCGATTTTGACGAAAACCGTGCTTTCCGCTTTGTAAGTGCTTCTCGTCCAATGACTACGGTCACACTATGCTATTTAATTAATAGCATATTTACCTTTTCGCAGGTTTGCTGACCGGGGTAGCTTGGCGACTACCCACCTGTCTGTGCGTCGCGAAAGAAAAGCAAGCAAAAGAAAGGCGACCGCTAGTTTCTGCGTCCGCTGCGCTGCACCCCACTTTTTGGGTGCAACGCAGGAACTTTGACTGCGGGTCGGGTTTTCTTGGGTGACTCTCTTCTGGTTAAGCAAGAGAAAGTCACTTGCCGCCAAGCGACTCCGCTACAGCACATTCACCCAGCGCCAGAACTACTACAAATTCAATAGCAAGGTATGACCGTATTCATTGGACAAGAGGCCGAAAAAGCTCATAAAACCAAAAAAGCCAAAAAGCCAAAAAGCCCCACGAAAAGCCTGCTGTGACTTTTTTGCTGGCCGAGCCGGTGTTCGTCACCTTCCTGGTGACGCTCTATGGCGTCGCAATAGCCGCTGTCGGCTCGGCCTTTTGGGGCGTGGCGGCCGGCGCGTTCCGCTGTTTGTACAACAATACGGCCAAGAGCGCCGCGCCTCCTGGCGGGAGCGGTTCAAACAACCATGACCTCCAGGTCACTGAAAAATCCATGAACATTCTTTTTATCGCCGATCCGCTGGAATCCTTCAAGACCTACAAGGACACCACCTTCGCCATGATGCGCGAGGCGCAAAAACGCGGCCATCGCATCAGCGCCTGCGAGCAGCAGGACCTGATGTGGCAGCGCGGCGCGGCCGTGATGGCCCATGTGCGCGACATCACGCTGACCGGCGATGCGGTCAACTGGTTCGAGGCGACCGGCACGCGCGCGGTGGCGCTGAAGGACTTTGGCGCCGTGCTGATGCGCAAGGACCCGCCGTTTGACAGCGAATACTTCTACGCGACGCACCTGCTGGAGCAGGGGGAGCGCGATGGCGCCAATGTGTTCAATAAGCCGCGCGCACTGCGCGATCACCCTGAAAAACTCGCCATCATGGAGTTCCCCCAATTTATCGGCCCGACGCTGGTGACGCGCGATGCCGAGGACATCAAGCGCTTTCATGCCGAACACCGGGACATCATCCTCAAGCCGCTGGACGGCATGGGCGGCATGGGCATTTTCCGCGTCGGGCCGGACGGCCTGAACCTGGGCTCCATCACCGAGACGCTGAACCGCCATGGCGCGCAAAGCCTGATGGTGCAGAAGTTCCTGCCCGAAATCGTCAAGGGCGACAAACGCGTGCTGGTGATCGGCGGCAAGCCGGTACCCTTCAGCTTGGCGCGCATTCCGCAGGGCAGCGAGGTGCGCGGCAACCTGGCCGCTGGCGGCCTTGGCGTGGCGCAACCGCTGTCAGCGCGTGACCTTGAAATCGCCGAGACACTAGGCCCCGTACTGGCCGCACGTGGCCTGCTGCTGGCCGGCATCGACGTGATTGGTGACTATGTGACCGAAATCAATGTGACCAGCCCGACCTGTTTCCAGGAAATTCATGACCAGATGGGTTTTGACGTGGCGGCGATGTTCATTGACGCGCTGGAACAGGCCGTGGCGCAGACGCTGTAGTCCTCAAGCAAGGAAGCGCTGCCGGCTCATTCCTTCATCAGACCGCCGTTCTGAAAGACCTTGAGTTCACCGGGCGCAAAAGCGGTCCAGTTTTCGTTGGTGGTGAGCGGCGCAGTCACCACTACCGCCACCCGGTCTGTCGGGCTGGTGTGGTCGGCAAAGTCGATGCTAAGATCCTCGTCGTTCAGCGTGGCATGGGTAAAAGGGTGACGGCGCTCCACGTAAAACAGGCTGGTCGAGGCATGGGCCCAGAGCGCCTGGCCGTTGCTCATCAGAAAATTGAAAGTACCGTGCGGCGCTATCTGCGCGGCCAGTTCACGCAGCGTCAGGGTGAGCTCCGGCACGCTGGGTACGCCGGCGTGGGATTTGGCCAGCTCCTGCATGATCCAGCAAAATGCCCGCTCGCTGTCAGTGCTGCCAACCGGCTTGAAGCTGCCATGCAGGCGCGGCGCGAAATCCTTCAGGTCGCCGTTGTGCGCGAATACCCAGTAGCGGCCCCACAGCTCGCGCACGAAAGGGTGGCAGTTTTCCAGCGCCACGCGACCCTGCGTTGCCTTGCGGATGTGCGCAATCACGTTGCGGCTCTTGATCGGGTAGCGGCTAATCAGGTCGGCAACCGGTGACTCGCAGGCGGGCTGGTGATCGACAAAATGGCGTAGCCCCTTGTCGCCGCCTGCCGAGGCGTCGCCTTCAAAAAAAGCAATGCCCCAGCCGTCGGTGTGCTGGTCGGTATGCCCGCCGCGCTGCGCGAAACCGCGAAAGCTGAAGGTCACGTCAGTGGGCGCGTTGCAATTCATTCCAAGCAGTTGACACATCAATCAGTCCTTTCTGGCGGGCACGGTTTCCCTCAGCTGCGATGCGGCTATCAAGGCTAGCAGGCACAAGGCGGCCAGCATTAAAAAGACTTCGTTGAAAGCCGCCAGGCGGGCCGGGCTGCTGGCGGCATTGGTGAGTGAATCGCCATGCGCGGCGAGCCGCCACTCCAGCACAATGCCGCACAGGCTAACGCCAATCGCACCGCCCAGCATGCGCACGAAGCTGATCGCGCTCACGCCCTGCGCCATCAGGTCTTTGTGCAGTGGTCTGAGTGAGCCAAGGTTGAGCGAAGGCAGGATAAAACCCAGCCCGATGCGTCCCAGGGTGGCCCAAATAATCAGAAGCCAGAGCGTGGAGGCAAGCGTCACTGTCAGCATCAGCGCAAACGAGGCGGCCAGCAGGCCCAGACCTATGCTGACCAGCAACCAGGTCGGCTGCCGGTCGGCCAACCGGCCCACGCCGGCAATCGTGGCGGCAAGCACCAGGCCGGCGGGCAAAAGGATGGTGCCCACATGCGAGGCCGACAAATTCAGGCCCAGCTGCATGTATACCGGCAGCAGGTAAGTTGAGCCAAACAGCGCCGTGCCGTAAATAAAGGCCACCACGCTGCCCATGGCGAACTGGCGGTTGTCAAAAAGAGCCAGGTTCATCAGCGGCACGCGACCCGTCGCGGCCATGCGGCGTTGCCACCACAAAAACAGGCCTAGCAGCAGCAAAAAGGCGCCTAATAAGGCCGCCGCGACCAGCGCATTATTGCCCTGCAGCGCCACCATGCCGTTGAGCAGGAAAAGCGTGCCGACAGCGGCGAGCACCAGGCCGCGCCAGTCAATCATTGGCGTGTTGCGGTTGGCCGACACGCCACCGGGTGCTGCGTCGGGCACATAGCGGTAGGCCATCCACAGCGACAGCAGGCAAAACGGAATCACCAGGAAAAAAATCGAGCGCCAACCGAACAGGTCGACCAGAACGCCGCCAATGCTGGGGCCCAGTGCTGGCGCCAGCACCACGCCCATGCCGAACAAGCCACTGGCCCGGCCCTGCTCGTGCGGTCCAAAGGCCCGCATGATGATGATGGCAGGAATCGGTTGCACCACGCCAGCGGCCAGTCCTTCGGCCACGCGCGCCGCCAGTACCAGGCCGTAATTGTTGGCCAGCCCGCCCAAAAAGCCACCGGCCATCAGCAGCAGCATGCACCCGGCGTAGGTGTTGCGGTAGCCATAACGCGCGAGCAGCCACGGCGTGGTCAGCATGGATGCCGTCATGGCCACCATGAAGCCCGAACTGACCCATTGCGCGCGTCCCTGGCCCAGCGAAAAGTACTGGCTCATGTCAGGAATCGCCACATTCACGATGGTCGAGGACATGATGGACGCCATGGTGCCGACCATGACCGCCACCAGCAGAAGCCAGCGATAACGCGGACCATGGCGCGCCTGCAGCGCAGCAATGGAAGACGGCGATGGCAAGGTGTTCAAGGGGTTTTCAGATGAATGCTACTGTCCCGGCTCAGACCAGAGTTTGCTGCCGGTGGCCCAGTTTTCTCGCTTGATGTCGCTGATGATGATATCGACCGAGTCGGGCTGACCACCGAGAATCTCGACGCTGACGCGCGTAATTGCTTCAGCCAGCTTTTTCTTTTATTCAATGGTCCGGCCTTCCAGCATTTCAACATGGTATGCGGGCATTGTTTCCTTTGCGCGCCAGGGGGTGATGAGGCGATGATAAAAGAGTTACGCATCCCATACGCGATTGTGGCGGGCGCATGAATGCGCCAAAGGTTGGACACCCTGGGACGCGTGCAAGCGCAAGAGAGATGCCAGAAAGGGCGGTGCGCAAGTGGCTTGAGCTATCGGGTCGGCTGGCTTTGAACGGTTTTCAGGAGTCACTTTGATTGATAACAGACCACAGCCGGGTTTGCAGCCTGCGCTGACTGGCAAAAAATATACCGAACGACGTCGGGCTTTTCAGCGCCGACAACAGGTTGCCGGATCGGTTCAATTATTCGAGCGGTGCCACCAGCACCCCATGTTGTGCAGAAAATGCCTGGAGGATCTCGGCAACCTGCGTGTCTCCAAGTGTCGTGGTCAGCTCCACCAGCTTGTTTCCGTTGCCCCTGTGGCTGTCGCTTACCACCACGGCGGCGGCTTTGTCCTGAACAGCAAGCAGCGCCTGTAGTGTTGGACCGAGCGAGTCCATCACCGCATCGCGTTGTGCTTGCGTGGTGTCTGATTGGGCAGGGTATTGCACGTCATAAGAGAAGTTTGTTTTCATGGTCAGTCTTGAATTTTCAATCTGGGAGGCTTGCGCATTCTTATCGGCGCAACTTCGCCGATAGCTCGATTTCCGGAACGCTGGCCAAGGCTTTGGACAGCGGGCAGCCCTTTTTGGCACCTTCGGCAATTTCCATAAAAACTGCCTCGCTGATGCCGGGAACCACTGCTTCCATTGTCAGCGCAATGTGGTCGATGACAAAACCGTCGCCCTGTGTCGTCAGGCGCACCTCAGCCCGGGTGTCGACCGATGTGGTGGCAAATCCCGCCTTGTCGCAGGCAAACGAAAAAGCCATTGTGAAGCATGCCGCGTGTGCCGCACCCAGCAACTCCTCGGGATTGGTGCCACTGCGATCGTCCTCAAAACGGCTGCCGAAGCCATACGGGTAGGCTTTCAGCGCGCCGGTTTCGGTGCTGATCTGGCCCTGGCCTTTTTTGCCCTGGCCTTCCCAATGGACGGAGGCGGATTTTTCGGTCATGTTGGGTCTCTCGTGAGATTGGAGGACTGTGTCAAAGCCTTGCTGGCCGAAATTGCGCAAACTTTTAGTTTGCGTGCGCCGTGCGCGCCGGGGCGTCAGACATCGCCGCGTGGTCGCGTTGGGCGCTTCCTACAGTGGACCGGCAAGCGGCCAAAGTACCTAGGACACGTTGACGATAGCGCTGGAGCAGGCCAGTGGCCAAAGGCTAGCCAGCAGCTTCGCCTGCAATGGTTTTCATTTCCCAGATGACCCGCGCCAGTTCCCGCTTGAGCTCGATTCGCGCCTCTTCAGCCAGACCCGCAAGGCTGTGCCGCAGACTCATGCGGTGGGGTGAAATGGACTGGCCCCTGGACGCGAAAACAATGCTGTTGCTTTTTTCCGCGGCAATGATTTCGACCGCGTTGCCACCGAAAGCGCGGCTGATGCGATCGACCAGCAGCGGATAGTCAGGGTGGTCGTAATGCAGATTCACCACCAGCACGCCGTCTGGCGATAGCGATGCAAGACAATCCGCATAAAACCCTGGCGTGCAAAGGGCGGCAGGCTGGCCCTGCTGGTCGAAGCCGTCGACCAGCAAAACATCGAAAACCGGCGCCTCGATTTTTAAAAAAAGTGCGCCATCGGCTGCAATCACCTGAAAGCGCTGATCGTTGTCGGGCACCTGAAATTCGCGCCTCAGGGCAATCACATAGGGGTTGATCTCCAGCACGGTCATCCTGCTCGCCGGCAGGCAGCGGTAGCAGAATTTGGCCAGCGATCCGCCGCCCAGCCCGATCATGCCGATATGCGCGGGGGCCGGGTTAAAAAGCAAAAATCCCATCATGGTGCGCGTGTAGTCGATCTCCAGCTGCCAGGGCCTGGCCATGAGCATGCGGCTTTGCAACTCGCCGAGCGTGAAGTGCAGCGACTTTCCCGCGCCATCTTCCTTCACAAACGGTCTGACGTACTGCAGCGACAGAAAATCGCCCGCTTGCGCGGTATCGGGCTTGCGCTTGCCGGCTGTCACGGCAGGCTGGCCCGGCAACAACGCATCATCAACATTTTGCATCCCACAGTGCCCACGGCAGTCATGTGCTGGAATGTCAAAAACAGGCAATGGCGGAAAATTCGGCAGCATGGGTCGGTGTCAGGCGTTTAGCGGGGAAGCCGTTGATTATCGGAGCACGCCGGAGAATTGAAACCTGTATCCGTCCGATCCTAGCCATTGGCCGAAATTCCCAGGGTTTTTTCGTCGGTCAGCAGATTGGCCTGGTAACAGCGGCAGCTGAGCTGCTGAAGCCCTGCTCCATCCAGCAGCATCAGATAGCCATGGCTGTAGCTGATCAGCCCGCGCTCTTCAAAAACACGGGCCATGCGGCTGACGCTTTCACGCCGCACGCCGATCATGAAAGCCAGTGCCTGGTGGGTAAGGAGCAGTTCGCTGGAATGTGTCCGGTCGCGCATCATCAGCAGGCAGCGCGCCAGACGTTGCCGGATCGTGTGGTAATTCATGCAGACAGCCTGCCGGCTATGGGGCAATGCTGACAACGTCGCTGACGCTGACGCTGACGCTGACTCTGATGCTGATTCTGATGCTGATGCTGATGCTGGCGGTGGGTTATTACCTGCTGAATCAAAGCCTGTGGGTCAAGCTTTTTCACACTGCGCTAATTCTGCTGTTCTTTGCAGTGATGGTGCCGCATCAAGTGCTGGTGCAGGCACTGATCATGCAGCACCTGTCGTTGCTCTACATGCCCGTTCTGTACATCTGCTTTGGTGCGGTTTTTGATGCTTTGATGTTTGTTGCCCTGTATTCGTGAGTAGCGAGTAAAACGACAGCCGAAGCCACAGTCTGAATAGTATGGGCGCCGGCAGGATGCAGGGGGCCGGGAATGCCAGACGCTCAAATCCCAAAAATGGTGTCGCAGGAAATGTCCGGTGTTCTTCAGTACCAGCGACAGAAAAATAGGCGTGTGTTGAGCCCTCTTTCAAAACGCGCTATTGCTTTGAGCTTTACCCTGATTTGGTCGGCATGACCCTGCAAGCGGCTCAACTCCAGCCAGCTGGAAACCCGGTTGACGTGCTGTCAGGTTGATCCTTGGCGACCGAATCGCGTCCAGGCTACTTCGACATATAGCTGCGCAATGTGAATGGCGTAAATTGCGATTTACCGGTGCCCCACTGACGAACTGGCCGATCCAGGTCTCGCCGTGAGCCCCCAACCCGCACCTGTTGGGGCTGCTTGTTTTCTGAACGGCCAGGCTCGGTCCGTTCTAATCGAACCGGATAGCGATAGTTGCTCACAAAATTGGTTTGTTCCCCAAGCACCCGGTGAACGCGAAGGAGCAGCGCTAGTGGAGCCGACAAAGCGCACGGCTGATGGGGCAATAAAATTGCGACTAATTAGATAACTCTCTGCACCCGTATTCCCTGTACAAGGAGCCTTTTTGCCATGGACAGCACATGCCGGTCCTTGCTCAGCAGCAGCGCCTGGCTGGAGACCGCCAGGTCGATGAATTTCTGGTCGTCCGGGTCGCTGCAATTGGGTCTGGCCTTGGGCGCAACCTCGGTCAGACGGACATGCCTGTCATAGGCGGCCAGCACGTCGCTGGCGCTCAATTGGTAGAAGTTCAGGCGCGACACGATTTGCGGGTAAGCCAGTACGCGAGCCAGCTCGTCTCGCATGGGCTGGGTGGCTAGCCAATCGAGTTCGCCCGCCTCCAGCGCCTGCCGGAGCGGGAGTGCGGCAAGCTCGTTGAAGACAAACACATCGAGAACGATGTTGGTGTCGAGCACGACGAGCTTGCGACTGTTCATGCCGCCAACGGTACTCACCGAATTCACGGCTTGGCGGGTGCCGGGGTAGCGGCAGCCGGCTTGCCACGGGCTGAACCCGCCACCATGTCAAAGCGGAACAACCGGCACTCGATCGGGCCATTCCACAGCGGCACGCGGCGCGACTCTTTCAGACGCATCTTGCCTGGCAGTTTAAGGTCGGGTGACAGCACATGAGCGGTCCAGCCGGCGTAGTTTTTCTTCCAGTGCGCGGCCAGCTGCGGAAAGAAGTCGGAGGCTTCTTCGCCCCAGGCGTCTTGCGCCTGCTCGCGGCCGGGGTTGGCAGAGCGGTCGCGCGAGGGCTCGAAGGCGGCTTCCTCTCGGTCATCGCGGCTGTCGCGCCTGGGGCGCTGCAGCGGCTGGCCGAAGTCATCTACCGCCTGGACCTCAAATTGAGAACGGCGCTGTTCCCGCCCCTGCAGACCGGTAATGCCGGCCACGCCCGCCACGTCTATCCGCTCGCCATAGGGCGGATTGACCAGCATCACGCCGCTGGGTGCCGGCGGCATGCGTTGCAGCGCATCGCCGCCGCGGAACTGCACGGCGTGGGCCACGCCCGCACGCTCGGCATTGCGCTCGGAAAAATCGACCATACGGAAAGACACATCGCTGCCGAACACGGGCGCCGACGGCTCGGTAATCGCTGCTTCGGCCTGGTCCAGCAGGCCTTCCCAGACATGACCCTGAAACGGCAAATACTTCTGGAAGGCAAATTTGCGGTTGATGCCGGGCGCGATGTTGCAGGCAATCTGCGCCGCCTCGATGGCGATGGTGCCCGAGCCGCAACAGGGGTCGTACAGCGGCACGCCCTGCTTGCACAACTGGTCCCAGCCGCTGGCGGCAATCATGGCTGCGGCTAGCGTTTCCTTCAGCGGCGCATCGCCCTTGTCTTCGCGCCAGCCGCGCTTGAACAGCGGCTCGCCCGAGGTATCGATATAGATCGTGACCGTGTCTGTCGTCAGATGCACATAGACGCGCACGTCGGGCCAGTGGGTATCAACGCTGGGACGCACGTCGTTGAACTTTTGGCGGAAGCGGTCGGCGATCGCATCCTTGATCTTGAGGGCCGCAAAGTTCAGGCTGGTCAGGGGGCTGTGCTGCGAGGTGATTTCGACCTTGAAGGTCTGTTTGGGTGTGAACCAGATTTCCCAGGCGACACTTGCCGCTGCGTTGTACAGGTCCTGCTCGCTACGGTACTGGTTGTGCTGCAGTTCGATCAACACACGCTGCGCCAGGCGGCTGTGGAGGTTGAGCTGCATGGCGTCGCGCCAAGAGCCCTGCAGCTGCACGCCAGCGCGCCAGGCCTTGCCCTCAATGCCGGTGATGCGTTGGACCTCGCTGGCCAGCAGCGTTTCGACGCCGGCGGCGCAGGGGAGAAATAGTTGAAGTTGATTCATAAGTTTTGTCACTACGCTGGGCTGATCGTGAGAAGCCGCAGCTTTGTTGGGTAGAACCCTTAGCTACATCAGGGCGAACGGATAGCCTGCCACTCGCCACCAGCAGGGGCCGCGGGACTGGCTTCGCCAGACCGCAGGCACAGCGGCCCCCTCGGGGGGGCAGGGAGTTACGCGAAGCGAACGACCGTGGGGGCGACATTCACAGCGCTTTGCGCAGATTGGTGGGCGCAATGCGCAGCGCTTCACGGTATTTGGCTACCGTGCGTCGGGCGCATTCGATACCCTGCTCCTTGAGCATTTCGGAAATCTGATTGTCGCTGAGCGGCTTTTTGGGGTTTTCCGAGGAAACGAACTGCTTGATCAGCGCACGCACCGCCGTGCTGGAGGCGTTGCCACCGGTTTCCGTGCCCAGCGCCGAACCAAAGAAGTATTTCAGCTCAAAAGTGCCAAACGGCGTGCTCATGTATTTGGCCGTCGTTACCCGCGAAATAGTCGATTCGTGCAGGCCCAGCTCGTCGGCAATCTCGCGCAGCACCAGCGGGCGCATCGCCAGCTCACCGTGGCTGAAAAAGTTCTTCTGCCGCTCCACGATGGCGCTGCTGACGCGCAGTATGGTGTCAAAACGCTGCTGGATGTTCTTGATGAACCAGCGCGCTTCCTGCAGCCGCTGCTGCAGCGCTTGGCCGCCCTGGCCTTTGTGCTGCTTCAGCGCATTAGCGTAAATATCATGCACGCGCAGCCGGGGCATGACATCACTGTTAAGCGAAACCTTGAAGCCGCGGCCGGATTTGACGACGATGACATCGGGCACGATCAGGTTGCGCTCGACATTGACAAAACGCCGGCCAGGCTTGGGCTCCAGCCGCGCAATCAGCACGATGGCGCGCTTGATGACCTCGTCGGCAAAACTGCACAGATAGGACAGGCGCTTCACATCGCGCTTGGCCAGCAATTCCATCGGCTGCCTGCACATGGCGATGGCGGCGCGGGTTTCTTCACAGTCTTGGCAATCGAGCAGCTGCAGCCCCAGGCACTCGGCCAGATTGCGCGCGCCAACGCCGACCGGCGTCATGTGCTGCAGCAGCTTGAGGGTCACGGCGAAGCGCTGCGCCAGCTCCTCGGCCTGCTCCAGGTCGTCGCCGGCCAGCCCGCCCGCCAGCGAAGCCAGACTGTCTTCCAGATAACCATCGTCGTTGAGCGATTCAATCAGGAAGTAGAGTGCCGCCCGGTCCACCTCGGACAGACGCAGGCCTAGCGACTGGCGGTGCAAATGATCTTGCAGCGATTCATGGGCGCCCGTCAGGTCGGACGCCTGGGCGTCACTGTCGTCGAGGTTGTTCTTGCGCGCCGGCGCATCGCTTCCCCATTCGCTGTCGTCGGGCGAAGACTCGACCGTGCCGTCGCCCTCCCAGCTTTCCTCCAGTCTGGCCTCGGAACTTGACTCCACGCTGGTTTCAGCATCGTTTTGGCTTGTAGTCGAGGAACTATCGGCATTAGTAGCTATTGAATTAATAGCGTACTCAAACTCCTGACTGTCCTGGCTGACCGGCGTATCGATCTGCTCCAGGCCAAATTCCTCGCGGACGGCGGTGTCGTCAGCCACTTCGAGAAATGGATTTTCATCAAGCATCTGCTCGACTTCCTGACTCAACTCAAGCGTGGAAAGCTGCAGCAGACGAATAGATTGCTGCAACTGCGGTGTCAGCGCCAGATGCTGCGAAACGCGGAGCGAAAGTCCCTGTTTCATAGTGGCCCCACGCTTCCCGCTTCGCGCGGTTCGCTGCGCCCAAAGGGAGTCCCCCGGCCTGCAGTCCGGCAAAGCCGGTACCGCTTGCGGAACTGGTTTTGCCCAGCCGCAGGCGCGGCGGCCCACTCGGGGGGCAGCGAGCTACTCACAGTGAGCGAACGTGGGGGCATCACATCCGGAAGTGTTCACCCAGATACACACGGCGAACCTCTGCGTTGTCAACAA
>NZ_JABBPF010000072.1 GCF_012927415.1 Polaromonas sp.
TGGCTGATAACCCGGCCGCCCAAGTTCTTTACATTCATGCCGAGCAGTTTGTATCGGATGTGGTCAAAGCCTATCAGCGCAAGACTTTTGACGAGTTCAAGGAACGTTATCACTCTCTCGATTTGCTGCTGATTGACGATGTGCAGTTTCTGGCCAACAAGGACCGCACGCAGGAAGAGTTCTTTAATGCCTTTGAGGCCTTGCTGACCAAAAAATCTCACATTGTGATGACCAGCGACACCTATCCCAAAGGATTGACCGACATTCATGAACGTCTGGTGTCGCGCTTTGACTCCGGCCTCACCGTGGCTATCGAGCCGCCAGAGCTTGAGATGCGCGTCGCCATCCTGATCCGCAAAGCCGATGTCGAGGGTGCCGTCATGCCCGAGGAAGTGGCATTTTTTGTTGCGAAAAACGTGCGTTCCAACGTACGTGAGCTGGAAGGCGCGCTGCGCAAGATCCTGGCGTATTCACGCTTCAACCACAAAGAAATCTCCATCCAGCTGGCGCGGGAGGCCTTGCGCGATCTGCTGTCGATTCAAAACCGGCAGATTTCCGTGGAAAACATCCAGAAAACAGTGGCTGATTACTACAAGATCAAGGTCGCCGACATGTATTCCAAAAAGCGACCGGCCAGCATCGCCCGACCACGCCAGATTGCCATGTACCTTGCCAAGGAGTTGACGCAAAAAAGTCTGCCGGAAATTGGCGAACTGTTTGGTGGCCGCGACCATACCACCGTCCTTCACGCGGTGCGAAAAATGGCCGCCGAACGCCAACTGATGACTGAACTCAACCAGCAGCTTCATGTGCTGGAACAGACGCTTAAAGGGTAAATATCAAGCCTTTTTAAGGTTTCCCATGTGTGTTTGACGCGGCCAAGACTACTTTGCCAATTGTGGGGATAACTTTTGGACAAGTCATGACTTGCCCACAGAAGCCGATGACAATCGAAAGTTGCTCCTATTGGACAAACATTTTCAAGGCCTTTTGGAACATGCTTAAACAAACGCCAAGTAGTTGATTAAAAAAGGGAAAATGATGCTATCCACAGATTTAGCTGGTCCCTATCACTACTACTAATCTGAATTAGAGAATTAAAGATAAAGACAAAAGGAAGACATGATCGTTCTGAAAGCCACTCAAGATAAGTTTTTGTCGGTACTGCAATCGGTCGCTGGCATTGTGGAGCGCAGGCACACCTTGCCCATTCTGGCCAACGTGCTGATTCGTAAAACCGGCGCGCAACTGCAGCTGACCACCAGCGATCTTGAGATCCAGATCCGCACGACTGCCGAACTTGATGGCGATGCGGGTGACTTCAGTACCACGGTAGGGGCGCGCAAGCTCATTGATATCCTGCGCTCCATGCCGAGTGACCAGACGGTGTCGCTGGAGTCGGCGCAGAGCAAGCTGATACTGAAAGGCGGCAAGAGCCGCTTCACGCTTCAGACGTTGCCTGCAGAAGACTTTCCGTTGGTGCAAGAAGCTGCCAGTTTTGGCCCCATGTTCTCGGTGCCGCAAAAAGTGCTCAAGGAACTGCTGAATCAAGTGTCGTTTGCCATGGCGGTGCACGATATCCGCTATTACCTCAACGGTATCTTGTTTGTGGCGGAAGGCAAGCAGCTGAGCCTGGTCGCCACCGATGGCCACCGGTTGGCTTTTTCATCGGCCATGCTTGACGTTGAAGTGCCCAAGCAGGAAGTGATCCTGCCGCGCAAGACGGTGCTTGAAATGCAGCGTCTGCTTAGCGACAAGGAAGGCGCGATCGAGATGCAGTTTGCCGGCAACCAGGCCAAATTCAGCTTTGAAGGCATGGAATTCGTGACCAAGCTGGTAGAAGGGAAGTTCCCGGACTACAACCGCGTGATCCCCAAGAACCATAAAAACATCATTACGCTTGGGCGCGTGCCGCTGCTGGCCTGCCTTCAGCGCACAGCGATTCTGACCAGCGAAAAATTCAAGGGCGTGCGGCTGAACATTGAACCCGGCACGCTTCGTGTGGCATCGAACAATGCCGAGCAGGAGGAAGCGGTCGACGAGCTCGACATCGACTACGGTGGCGAATCCATAGAAATCGGTTTTAACGTTACCTACCTGATTGACGCGCTGGCCAACATGGACCAGGACATGGTGAAGATCGAGCTAGCGGACTCCAACAGCTCCGCGTTGCTCACCATTCCGGACAACGCCGCTTTCAAGTACGTGGTGATGCCAATGCGCATTTGATGCGCACTGGACGCTGAAGACGGCTGAAACGATAGACAGACCCGCGACGCTTCGCGGGTTTGGTCATTCAAGAGATTGCAGAAATTGGGAAAGAGCTGGCCATGATTGAAGAAAACAAACCGAACGAAGCTGAACAAGTCCACGTCTCCGACGGCGCTGCAGGCGAGGGAAGTTCTAATTTCCAGCCGAAAATCGACACCAATCAGGCTGGTGCGTCGGAAGCTTACGGCGAAGGTTCAATCCAGATTCTTGAAGGTCTGGAAGCCGTTCGCAAGCGGCCCGGCATGTACATCGGCGACACCTCTGATGGTACCGGCCTGCATCACCTGGTTTTTGAGGTGGTGGATAACTCGATTGACGAATCACTGGCCGGCCACTGCGATGACATTCTTGTCACGATCCATTCGGACAATTCCATCAGCGTCGTTGATAACGGCCGCGGCATTCCGACCGGCGTGAAGATGGACGACAAGCACGAACCCAAGCGCTCAGCGGCTGAAATTGCGCTGACCGAACTACATGCCGGTGGCAAGTTCAACCAGAACAGCTATAAGGTGTCGGGCGGCCTGCATGGCGTGGGCGTGAGCTGTGTCAATGCGCTGTCAAAAATGCTGCGTCTGACGATTCGCCGCGACGGCAAGGTGCATGTCATGGAGTTTTCACGCGGTTTTGTGCAAAACCGCATCGTCGACACCGTGGGCGGCGTGGAAGTGTCTCCCATGAAGGTGCTTGGACCCACCGACAAGCGCGGCACCGAAGTTCACTTTTTGCCAGACACCGATATCTTCAAGGAAAACAACGATTTTCACTACGAGATATTGAGCAAGCGGCTGCGCGAACTGAGCTTTCTGAATAACGGCGTGCGCATCCGCCTGAAAGACGAACGCAGCGGCAAGGAGGACGACTTTGCGGGCGCCGAGGGCGTCAAAGGCTTTGTGGCCTTCATCAACAAGGGGAAGACCGTGTTGCACCCCAACGTATTTGCCGCCATGGGCGATCGTCAGAGCGATCAGAACACCAACATTGGCGTTGAAGTTGCCATGCAGTGGAACAGTGGCTACAGCGAGCAGGTGCTTTGCTTCACCAACAACATTCCCCAGCGCGACGGCGGCACCCACCTGACTGGCCTGCGCGCCGCCATGACGCGTGTCATCAACAAATACATCGACGACAGCGAATTGGCCAAAAAAGCCAAGGTCGAAGTGACTGGCGACGACATGCGCGAAGGCCTGTGCTGTGTGCTGAGCGTGAAGGTGCCCGAGCCAAAATTCAGCAGCCAGACCAAGGACAAGCTGGTGAGCAGCGAAGTGCGCGGTCCGGTGGAAGATATCGTCAGCAAGCTGCTGCATGACTACTTGCAGGAACGCCCCATCGACGCCAAGATCATCGTTGGCAAGATCATTGAAGCCGCCCGAGCTCGTGAAGCTGCCCGCAAGGCGCGTGACATGACGCGCCGCAAGGGTGTGCTCGACGGCATGGGCCTGCCCGGCAAGCTGGCCGATTGCCAGGAAAAAGATCCAGCGCTGTGCGAAATCTACCTGGTCGAGGGTGACTCCGCAGGGGGCTCCGCCAAGCAGGGCCGCGACCGGAAATTCCAGGCGATCTTGCCGTTGCGCGGCAAGATCCTGAATGTTGAAAAAGCCCGTTATGAAAAGCTGTTGACCAGCAACGAAATTCTGATTTTGATCACGGCGCTGGGCACCGGTATTGGCAAGGGAGGCGGCGTGGGTGGCACGCCGGGTACCGATGACTTTAATGTCGCGAAGCTGCGCTATCACCGCATCATCATCATGACCGACGCCGACGTTGACGGCGCGCACATCCGCACGCTGCTGCTCACCTTCTTTTATCGCCAGATGCCCGAGTTGGTCGAGCGCGGCCACATCTATATTGCCCAGCCGCCGCTCTACAAAGTCAAGGCCGGGAAGGAAGAGCAATACCTGAAAGACACCGCAGCGCTTGACGGCTTCTTGTTGCGCATTGCGCTGAAAGACGCGGCGGTGCAGACCGGAGCCGACGAAAATGGGGTGCTCTCGGGTGACACTCTGGCCGAGCTGGCGCGCAAGCACCAGCTGGCAGAGTCGGTTATCGCCCGTTTGCGCGGGTTCATGGACGCCGAAGCCCTGCGCGCGATTGCTGACGGTGTGTCGCTGAACCTGGACACCGTGGCTGACGCCGAAGCCTCAGCGATTACTTTGCAAGCCAAGCTGCGCGAGCTGAACACCATGGGTGCGCCGGCCGATGTCGCGGGCGAGTTTGATACTCGCACCGACAAACCGATTTTGCGCATCAGCCGCCGCCATCACGGCAACGTCAAGAGCAGCGCGTTGACGCAGGATTTCGTCGTCGGTGCCGACTACGCCATCCTGGCTGAAGCCGCCGCCACGTTCAAAAGCCTGATCGGCGATGGCGCCAAGGTCATGCGCGGCGAAGGCGAACGAAAAAAAGAAGAAAAAATCGGCGATTTCCGCCAGGCCATGCGCTGGTTGATTGCCCAGGCCGAAAATGCCACCGCGCGCCAGCGCTACAAGGGACTGGGCGAGATGAACCCCGCTCAGCTTTGGGAAACCACCATGGACCCCAAGGTTCGCCGCCTGCTCAAGGTGCAGATCGACGACGCAATCGAAGCCGATCGCGTGTTCACGATGTTGATGGGCGACGAAGTCGAACCGCGGCGCGAGTTCATTGAACAGAATGCGTTGCGCGCTGGCAATATTGATACTTGAGGCTGCAGGTTGAGCTCCGGTTGCAAACTCCCCGGTTTTTAGTCCGAGCAAGACCTGTTCTCTGTTTTAGTCCAAATGCTCCCTACCGCCGTCATCGACTTTGAAACCACTGGCATCTCACCCGCTTGCGGCGATCGCGCTACCGAGGTCGCAATTGTGCTGCTCGAAGGTGGTCGGGTGGTCGACCGCTTTCAGAGCCTGATGAATGCCGGCGTGCATGTTCCGGCCTTCATCACCCGGCTCACCGGCATCACCAACGCCATGGTCGCCATCGCGCCCACCGCCGCGCAGGTGATGCACGACGCCAGCCGTTTTGTCGGCAGTGCGCCGCTGGTGGCGCACAACGCTGCGTTTGACCGCAGGTTCTGGCAGGCCGAGCTGGCCCACGCCGGGCTGGCCGCAGCGCAGCCTTTTATCTGCACCCTGTTGCTGTCCCGCCGTCTTTACCCGCTGGCGCCCAATCACAAGCTTGGCTCGTTGGTCAACTACCACCGCCTGCCACGCACGGGTCAAGCCCACCGGGCGCTGGCCGATGCCGAAATGGCCGCTGCGCTGCTGGGGCAGATTAAACACGATCTGCGCCACCGTTGGGGTGTGGCGCAACCGGACCACGCCCTGCTTGTGGCGCTGCAGCGCTGTGCCAAGCCAGCCGTGAGCGGGCTGCTCCAGCGCTGGGCCCAAACTCATTCTCCTCGGGACTGCCTGGCCGTCCCGGCCATTGCCTGATTTTTAATTGGCAACGGTTGGAGCAACCAGCGATCATGCACCGGGACGTCGCGCCAGAAAAGGTTCGCACCAGCAGCCGCGCGACATCCGTTACCCTTCACCCATGCGCGCTTTTCCCTGCATGACCTTGTCCGTTGCCCTGTTGCTGCTGGCCGGTTGCGGCAGCTCACCACCGATTTCGCGGGGCATACCAACCCGACTCTCGTCCGAACAAGCCAGTGACATTGCCATCCACGCGCTCGGCTTGGTGGGCACGCCCTACCGCTACGGCGGGAACACGCCTGAAAGCGGTTTTGACTGCAGCGGGCTGATTGCTTATGTCTACCGCAACCGCACCGGCGTGACGCCGCCGCGCACCGTGGCGCAGATGAGCGACTTTGGTCAGCCAGTCGATGCCGGCGGCCTGCGCACGGGCGACCTGGTGATCTTTGGTGCGGGCCGCAACTCCACCCATGCGGGCATTTATGTAGGCGAGGGGCGTTTTGTGCATGCACCGACCACCGGCGGCATGGTGCGGATGGACCCGCTTAACTCTGCGTACTGGTCGCGCCAGAAGGCATCGTTACGCCGCCCCTCATCGTTGCGGTGCGCCCGCTGCACCCGCCCGCGCGGCGGCAACAATGGTGGCCCGGGCCCTACGCGACACTGGCGCTGGTGGAAAGCAGCCGCGCCGCCATTTCGCGGGTGCTGCACGGCGCTGACGACCGGCTGGTCGTCGTCGTCGGGCCATGCTCCATCCACGACCACGGCCAGGCCATGGACTACGCCCGGCAACTCAAGGCGCAGGCCGACGTGCTGCAGGATGAGCTGCTGATCGTCATGCGCGTGTATTTTGAAAAACCCCGCACCACCGTCGGCTGGAAGGGCTACATCAACGACCCGCATCTGGACGGCAGCTTTGCCATCAATGAAGGCCTTGAGATGGCGCGCCAGTTGCTGCTCGACGTGCTGGCGCTCGGCCTGCCGGTAGGAACCGAGTTCCTGGACCTGCTGAGTCCGCAGTTCATCAGCGACCTGGTGAGCTGGGGCGCGATTGGCGCGCGCACCACCGAGAGCCAGAGCCACCGCCAGCTTGCCAGCGGCCTCTCGTGCCCGGTCGGCTTCAAGAACGGCACCGACGGCGGTGTGAAAGTGGCCACTGATGCCATTCAGGCGGCGCAGGCTTCGCACGCCTTCATGGGCATGACCAAGATGGGCTTGGCCGCCATTTTTGAAACCCGCGGCAACGACGACTGCCATGTGATTTTGCGTGGCGGCAAGCAGACCAATTATTCGAAAGCCGACGTTGACGCCACCTGCGCGCAGCTTTTGGCCGCCGGCCTGCACCAGCAGGTGATGATCGACGTTTCTCACGCCAATAGCAGCAAGCAGCACCAGCGGCAGATCGCCGTGGCCGCCGACGTGGCCAAGCAGGTCGCTGCGGGTGACACCCGCATCATGGGCGTGATGATTGAAAGCCACCTGAACGAAGGCCGGCAGGACATCGTTGCCGGCCAGCCCTTGAAGCATGGCGTCTCGGTGACCGATGCGTGCATTAGCTTTGACCAGACCGTGCCGGTGTTGCAGGGCTTGGCGGCGGCGGTGCGGGCTCGGAGAAACGCTTCCTGACCTACAGTCTGACCAGACTGACTAGATAGGAACTTCTCATGTCGACATGGCAATTGCAGGAAGCAAAGTGCAAATTCAGCGAAGTAGTGGAGCGAGCCCTGAGCGAAGGTCCGCAAGGCATCACGGTGCGCGGCGAGCCCGTGGCCGTGCTGATTTCGCGCGCCTGACGTATTCCAAACCCGGTTTTGTGGCGTTCATGCGCAACTCTCTGTTGGCCGGGCTGGAACTGGACACCAGACGACAACCCCGCTCGATCCGTGGGAGACGGCGGAGCGGTGAGCGAGCTCAATGGATGCGGCCCGGGGGTGACTTTCATCACCCATATCCTTAAGCTCCCGCTGGGAGCTGGTCGGAAACCAGAGGCTGAACTTGAGCGGCTTGGTTGAAAACCCGCTGTGTTTGACGTAGTTCATAAATCCGGCATGAAACCGGTGTTGACCCTCGCCGTAGCAGTCGGTCGGCTTCAAAAGCGTTGCATGCCTCGACAAACTGCGAGGATGAGGCCGGGGATTGTGCTAAGTCTTTCTTGGCGAAGTTCCCTGCTTATGAATGCCGGTCCTCCGCAGCGTTCGGCATTCTCAAAATTCATGTTTTTCGAGAAGATTTGGCAGATATTTCGCCCAATAGACGCCTGCTTTCTTGCAAAAGCTGCTCAAAAGCTTCGTTGGCGAGAACCGATGTCATCTCAAAATCCTTAGCGTACTTTAAATTCCGTTTCCTGAAGTGACCTCCGGTAGCGGCCGTTGTTGTTACCGTCGCGACCAGCCGCAGCCGGCCAGAAGCGGACCTTTGGTCGACAGCGCCGGGTCGATGCGATCACCAACCGTTTTTCGGCCTGACCGCCAGCGCCACAATCGCTACACCGGCGGCGACAATCAGCGCGTCCTCGATCAAACCGCTGCGGGTCTGACCAATGCGCGCCATTGCGCGCTCACGGCCTGCCAGCGTCAGGTAGGCAAGAGGTACGGCGGTTGCAACCGCCGTTAAAGCGCCGGCCTGTTCCCGACCACGGGGAGCCAATGCGGCGCCGGCGATGCCTGCGCTCATCACGCGCGCCAGTAGTCCCAAAAAAACAGTACGGTCAGGCGCGGTCTTCATCTTGTCGGCGAACAATTCGCCAACCCCCATGGCTAAGGCGCCGTTCCTGAACAGAGGTCGGTTCAGCAGGACTAGTCGCCCGGGGGTGCGAAGGCCTAGAACCCGTGCTGCCGCGATACAGGCCATTGGCGTCATGGAACGCGCACTGGCAACCGCGCCGATCAGGGCGGAGAAAAGCAAACCGCTATGTTTCATGTTTCATCCCGTAGGTAATACCAACAAGGTCATCGTGCTTGGACCCGCCTCTTGCAAGAATGGGCACAACACTTGAGCGGTCGTAGGACGGGGGCGTACGGCTCAATCAGCGCCACCAACGCGGCCCCGGGCACCACCCGATTCATTCCGCACAGAAATTCTCACTTGCGAGTCTTCTTGATGACCAGTTCGAATCCACTTCTGGCAAGGCTAATTTGTTTCATCAGTGTTGAACGTTTAGCCGCACAGTCGGGCTGATTTGTGCAGACCTTCCCTAAACAGAAATGGCATCCAAAAAAATAGTCGTTCGGTGATGATGCAAAAACGCATGGTCGGGGCCGAATCGCTCTGGCATTTCAATTGGTTGATTTTTTAGTGGTAGAAAAAATAGTTTTTAAAAACTTTATCACTCTTGCGAATCTCGTCCGACAACATAACTCGACCATCGTCATTCAGTGAAATAAGTCCTTTGTCAAACGCGCGGTCATGGATGGTTGACAAGCAAAGTCGTTGCCTGGGTTGAGCCTGTTTGTCCTGTCACTGCTCCACGGAACAATATGAATTGCAATCAGTGATCGCGAGCCGGACAGACCGGACATGCAGCAGCGGCCTCGGTAGCTGGTGAGCACGGCGCGTCGGAAAAAATGCTGCTTGATCCTTTGTGTGGCAGGCGTTTGCCGGATTTCCACTGTGAAATCCTCTGGCACTAGATCGTCGTCTTCGGGCTCCAACTTTTTTACTGAATTCTTGCCTAGCTGCTGTTGAAGTAGCTGGCATTCGACGGCAAGTCTTTCCCAATCCGAGTGGACTTCGTCCCACACCGCGTGATCCAGTGCTGACGCATTTCCCAAGCCAACCCAACCTGTGCTTGTAATGGCCGGATCAATGCTTGCGATGTTGAGCATCTTCATGGCAACCCCGTCGGATGCGCGATCGATAACTTTTGCCAATACGGCTCGTCCCACGCGGCTGCATCGCCGGGGGTCGGTCCGGCTTCGTGCTGGGGATTTTCCCCGGCCGCCCTGGTCCGTTTTTTGACGCTGTTTTTTAACCAGTGGTTTTCCCAGCCTTTCGACGGTTTGGCGATGGTCCAGATGGCTGGTGAACGCGGCCAGCGTGCCGTGGGTGGAGGTTTCGTAGCGCCTGGCCTCATACACCGAGCCGAGCGGTGCAGCATCGCGCGCCGCGCTTTCAGCTTCTTCGCCTCGCAGGTTCTTGATTTCTGCGCGCGGAGCGTTCAAGGCATTGCGTTTCATGCGTTTGAGCTGGTTGGCGCAGGTCTCAACGAGGCGGTCCAGTTGCTCAATGTCATCGATGGTTTTTTCAAGGCGGTTGGTCCGTGAGGCCGAGAATTTCCGGTTGACGGCGACATAAAACGCAGCTTGTTTGCGTCGTTGGGGCTCGGCGGGTAATGACGACTGCTGGGCGTTCGCAATCCGCCGATCCGGCACCCCGGCCGGGAAACCGTCATGGGTCGCGTTTGCACACGCGGCCTTGTCTGACACCGCTGCCGCCTCTTCCGTCCAAGAATAAAGATGTACTCGGTGTTGGCGTAGCACCGGGGCAGCGCCCGCAGGCGCTTGGCCAGTCGCAAGCAGGAGAGCACCATGACCTACAAGCAAAACCCACGAGATGAGCAAGTCCCCAAGACCGGCAAGGTCGAAAACGACAGTAATAAGCTCGGCGAGCAAGATGCCACTCAGTTAAATCAGGGCAAGCGCACGCCGGACAGCCGCAGCGACCGCGAGGCGCATGTGGGCGGGAGCAACCAGTCGCAATCGCGTCGCGGGCCGGTGGGAACGCCCAAGCGCTGAGCGCCGGTGCCTCAGGGCACGGCACTGCTGACTGTCTTTAAACGGGGATAAACCGCCCCACGGGGCGGGCTGAAGAGCTGGCCGTAGCCGGGACTCGCTAGACCGGCCGTTGCAGACCAAACTTCTCGGTAACCGACTGGATGCGCTTTTTTTTCCAGAAACCGTGGCCTGCAATTTGCTTCGTAGCGCGCAGTTTTTGAGTCATAAGCGCTTCACGTCGTTTATTTATGGCTATAGTTTGCTATGCATTCAATAGCAAATTATAAATCTTCGTTGCCAGGTAAGGGCCACATCCGGGCTGCACAACCCAATCCCTTTTCTTTTGGCTGCAGGCAACATCATGGGCGTGATGATGGGGCTGGTATTTACTCTGGGCGCGCACTCAACCCGCATCGTGGCCGACGGCTGGCGCATTGCCATGATCGGGCGGCTCGGCGAAATCTCCTGGAAAGCCCTGTTTGCCTTGCTGTCCATCGCCGGCTTCGGTTTGGTGGTGTGGGGCTTCGGCCTGGCGCGGCAGCAACCCCTCGAGTTGTGGTGGCCGCCGTTTTTCATGCGCCCCGTGGCGTGGGTGCTGATGCTGTTTGCCTTCATGTTGCTGGCGGCCGCCTCTGTGCCGCGCAATGCCATCAAGGCTCGGCTGCATCACCCGATGGTGCTGCGCGTCATGGTCTGGGCGCTGGCGCATGTGCGGTTTTTTTGCAGCTTTTTGCTTTGGTCTGTTTTGAGCTCTCGCGCCGCCCGAAAACGTGATCTTGCCAGCACGACGATTTACCCAGCTGCCACCGTTTTCGGCACAGTCTTGACAACAGTGGCGGGCATTGCGGCCTGGGCCGTGTTTGCGTTCTGGGCGCATGGCCTGTTGATCGGCATTCGGCCAGTCTGGTGGCGCTGGCTGGGCTTTCCTCCAACAGTGGTCAATTCCTGGGTAGCGCTTGCTGACAGGCGTTACATCAAGCACGCGCCTTTGTTTCGTATCGTGAAAAAACTTTTAGTTGTGAGCGCTTGCTTACGATAATGGGCTTATGAGAGCGTCAATGTGCATCGACTTACAAAATCAACGAAGCCGACACCCGAGCAACATTTTGGCGGGGGAAGATGAACGCTTCGTCAACACAGGAGCTTCAATGCCCGTTTCCAATTCGTGCCGAATCCAGAAATCTTCCCTTGAGACCTTTGTCGCGCTGCCACGTTTCTTGCAGGTCGTTCCTTCGTTGCTGGTGCTCACCACGGCCATTGCGTGGGGCACTTCATCGCATGCCGGTGGACGGGTGCCTGACAGCGGCTTGCGCAACGACACGGCCGTGACGGTGGCGGCGGGGCCTGTCGGGGAGTTCGGCGCCAGCGCAGGGGTCGGTGTGGGTACGAGCGCGCCGGGAGGCTCTCAAGCGACGACCGGCCTCAATTCGGACCTGCGTGCTGGGGTCGATGACAACGTCACGGCCGGTCAGCGCAGGACGGCCACCGGCGGGGCCGATGCGGGTAGGGGGGCGCAGCCGGCAGCCGGGTTGAAGGCCTCAGCTGGGGTGAACGGCGCGACCGAAAGTGAAAGCGCGGGCCGCACGTTGGGCGGTCGGCGCAATACCGGGCAAGCGTTGGGCCGCTCAGTGGCGTGGACTGGGAAAATGACATCCCGGGCTGCCAAAGCCGATGTTTCGGGCCGCGTGAAAGGTGAGGCACAGGGTGCCGCAGGCGGCGGGGCCGGCGCAAGTGCTGGAGCCGTTTCAGGCGTCACCCTTGGTAACTGACGGATTTGACCCGTCGATGGTGGGTCTTTCGCTGACGCAGCAGTTGCCGAAGGTCAATTGCTGTTTCTGTTAGCCGGTTAAAGCGAAAAAAATGCGGCAAGTCCAGTAAGTACGGCTTTGTTCTGCTATAGAAAAAATAGCAGAATCAGTGTTCGGTGGCGCTGCAGGGCCGGCCTGCGACGCGCGCTTGCCGGTGCTGGCTACTTGTCAGGCAACTCGATCTTGACTTCAAGTACATCCAGGTTGTCTTGCCGCTCAAGGTTGACCTTGATGTCGTCGGGATTGATATTGATGTATTTGGAGATCACGGCGATCAGGTCGCGCTGCAGCGCCGGCAGGTAGTCCGGCTGATGGCTGCTGCGGCCCGAGCGTTCGTGCGCCAGGATGATTTGCAGCCGTTCTTTGGCGACGCTGGCGGTTTTTTTCTTTTCACCGAGCAAAAAGGACAGGAATGAAGCCATGGCGATTTATTTTCCTCCGAACAGGCGTTTGAGGAAACCCGGCTTTTGTGCGTCAATGAAGCGCATGGGTTTGTCCTCACCCAAAAAGCGGTCGATCACGTCCTTGTAAGCCTCCGACACATCGCTGCCCTGCATGTGCACGGCGGGAACACCCTGGTTGGAAGCCTGCAGCACCGCTTCCGACTCGGGAATCACGCCGATCAGCTTGATGCGCAGGATGTCCTGGATGTCTTCGAGCGAAAGCATCTGCCCCTGGTCGACACGGCTAGGGTTGTAGCGGGTGATCAGCAGGTGTTCCTTGATCGGGTCGTCACCGTTGATGGCACGTTGCGTCTTGCTGGCCAGCATGCCCAGAATGCGGTCGGAGTCGCGCACCGACGACACCTCCGGGTTGGTCACCACCAGCGCTTCGTCGGCGAAGTGCATCGCCATCAGCGCGCCGGTCTCGATGCCGGCGGGCGAGTCGCAGACGATGTATTCGAAGTCCATGTCGGCGAGGTCCTTGAGGATTTTTTCCACGCCGTCCTGCGTCAGCGCATCCTTGTCGCGGGTTTGCGATGCCGCCAGCACGAACAGGTTGGGGCACTGCTTGTCCTTGATGAGGGCTTGATTGAGCGTGGCTTCGCCCTGGATGACGTTGATCAGGTCATACACCACGCGGCGTTCGCAGCCCATGATGAGGTCGAGGTTGCGCAGGCCGACGTCAAAGTCGATGACGGCGGTTTTGTGGCCCCGCAGGGCAAGACCGGTTGAAAAGCTGGCGCTGGTAGTGGTTTTGCCCACGCCGCCTTTGCCGGAGGTCACCACAATGATTTTTGCCATTCGTAAAAGTCCTTAAAGAATTGATTGGGCGGATAGCGTGTTTCAGCGGTCTAGCTGTTCATGGGTGTCATTACCAGCCGGTCACCGTCGGCACCGTCTTCCCCCGGCATCAGCCGCACCTGGGCTGGCTGGCCGGCGACTTCGGGCGGCAGCGGATTCTCGCTGGTGCGGTAGACGCCGGCGATCGACAGCAATTCGGCCTCCAGCGCCAGCGCGAAGATGCGCGCATCGGTGTTGCCGCGCGCGCCGGCCATGGCTTTGCCGCGCAGCGGCGCATAGACGTGGATGTGGCCGTCGGCAATCACTTCGGCCCCGGCATTGACCATGGCCAGCACCACCAGGTCGCGGCCGCGCGCATAAACCTGCTGGCCGGAACGAAGCGGCTTGTCGATCACCAGCGCGCCCAGGGGCGCTGCGGGCGCCAGGGCTGCGGGCAGTGGAGCCGACTGGCGTCTGGTGGCTTCCGGGGTGGGCTTGGGGGTCAGCAGCTGGGCGTCGGGCGCGCCTGGCAGGCCGGCCTGCCAGGCTGCTGCCATCTGGGCGGCGCTGCCGCCCTTGACGGCGATCGGCACCACGCGGTAGCTGACGAGCAGGGCGATCAGCGCGGGAAAATCAATTTCGGTATGGCTTGTGCCGGCAGCCTGTAGCGGTGACAGGTCAATCACCAGCGGATCCTGGTCGAAAAAATCAGGAATGTCGCCAAAGCGCAGCGCCAGCTCGCGCGTCAGAGCGTCCAGCGCAGTGGACCTGAGCAGCAGCGCCACCAGTGGCAGGTTGGCGCTCTTGATTTCAAACGTGGCCGGCGTGTTGGCGGGGGGGGCAGCAGTCATGTGCGATGCAGGGCGGTTTAAGCGTGGAAGACAGCACGGGCCCGCGCGGCTGGCGTCGAGAATTGCGCTGGGAACAGCGCCGAGGGTAGCGCAAGAAAGACCGCATTTGCCCGCATGAAAAGCTGGATTTGTGAGCGTATGAAACGCCTGGCCGCCATGGCAGGCCGACAGCGCGCGGGCAGCCCGTCTTGCAGCGGGCTTTGTTCATCAAAGTCTTCAGGCATTGAATGCATGCAGATTGCGCCCATATAAAAATGTTAGGAACAAAAAGGGACATTATCCCGGAACTTGATGAACGTTTTGACGCTGATTGGGCTAAGCGCCCTGATGCATGGCTATATCGGCCTGCGCCTTTTGCCCGCGCTGCCTGGCGGCGCCGGAGACCAGCTTTGGCTGCTCGGCATCCTCTGCCTGTCGGCGTTGCTGATGCCGTTTGGCCTGCTGGCCCGGCGTGTAGCCAGGCCGCCGCTGGCCGATCTGCTGAGTTGGGCGGGCTTGCTTTGCATGGGTTTGTTTTCATCGCTGCTGGTGCTGACATTGTTGCGCGACGCGGTCTTGGGTCTGGTGTGGCTGATGGTGCTGGTGTCGCCCGGCGCGCTGCCACTGGCGCAATGGCGCAGCTTTTCTGCCCAGGCGGTGCCGCTGCTCGGCGGCATGGTCACGCTGATGGGCTTTATGAACGCCAGACGCACGGCGGCGGTGGTGCGGATCAACGTGCCGATCAGGGATTTGCCGCTCGCGTGGCAGGGTTTTACCTTGGTGCAGATCAGTGATATTCATGTCGGACCGACCATCCGGCGGCCTTACCTGCGCCGCATTGTGGACAGGGTCAACGCGCTGGAGGCTGATCTGGTGGCTATTACCGGCGACCTGGTCGATGGCCGGGTGAGCGAGCTGGCCGCGCATGTGGCGCCACTGGCTGATTTGCGCTCGCGTCACGGCACGTTTTTCGTGACCGGCAACCATGAGTATTACTCGGGTGCCGATGGCTGGATTGTGGAGCTGCGGCGGCTCGGGCTGACGGTGCTGCTGAACGAGCATGTGGTGATTGCCCATCCCGACGCGGCAACGGCGCGAGGGATTCCTTTGGTGCTGGCCGGTGTGACCGATTACAGCGGGGGCCATTTTGATCCAGCGCATCGCAGCGACCCGGTGGCCGCGCTGCGCGGCGCGCCGCTTGACGCGGTTCGCGTGCTGCTGGCGCACCAGCCGCGCAGTGCGGCTGCGGCGGCTGAGGCCGGCTTTGATCTGCAGTTGTCGGGCCATACCCACGGCGGGCAGTTTTACCCCTGGAATCTGTTCGTGCGGTTTCAGCAGCCTTTCACCGCCGGGCTGAACCGGCTGCAAAACCTTTGGGTCTATACGAGCCGGGGCACCGGTTATTGGGGGCCGCCCAAGCGCTTTGGCGCACCTTCTGAAATTACCTGCTTGACGCTGGTCGCTGCTTGACTTCCCGTCCGGCCCGCGCGTGGGCGGATCGTTGGACGTAACCGCTGGCGCTGGCTGCTCCGGAGCTGTCCGGTGCGCCCCTCCGTGCCATGGTTGTATTGCTATTGAATAAATAGCAAGCTATATCGATATTCATTGGACTAGAAGCTGATTTCGCTGAAAAATGACTTTTCGGTCGCAAGGGATGGCCGCCGGACAGTCTTCAGTCGTTTCATCTGGCGTCGGGCCGTGCCAACGGGTCCGCGCGCTGCAGGTCTTCCAGCCATGCCAGGTAAGCGGCGGGCTGATGTTGCGCTTCGGTGCGCAGCAGGGCGGCCGGGTGCAGGGTGACCAGCACACGCAAGCCGTCGGGCCGGGTGAACCACTGGCCGCGCTCCGACATCACAGCGACGTGCCGGCCCAGCAGTGACGCAGCGGCGGTGGCACCGAGCGCGATCGCCGCCTCGGGTTGCACCAGCCGGATTTCGCTTTCAAGCCAATGCAGGCAGGCGGCTGCCTCCGCTTGCGACGGCGTTTTGTGCATGCGGCGCCGGCCGCGCGGTTCATATTTGAAATGCTTGACGGCGTTGGTGAGGTAGAGATGGTTGCGGTCCCAGCGCAGTTCTGCCAGCGCGCGGTCCAGCAGCTGTCCGGCCGGACCGACGAAGGGTCGGCCGCGCAAGTCTTCCTGGTCGCCCGGTTGCTCGCCTACCAGCATGAGGCGCGCGCGCGCCGGGCCTTCACCGCCGACCGCTTGCGTGGCGTGCTGGCCGATCGGACATTGACGGCAGCGTTGCAGGCTGTCAAGCAGCGCTGCAGTGCTAAGGGGCTGAGCTTCCGGCCCGTCGCCGGGCTCAATGGCGGACTGCTGGCGCTGAACGGCGGCGCGGTGAAGCGGCGCGGCGGGAACCCGCCGCTGGAGGGCGCTGGCTGGCTGCTCGATCATGCCCAGGCGCTGCTGTGGGGCCTGGGCAGCCAGGCTGCTGATGAGCTGCGCTTCCGGCAGGTTTTTCCAGTAACGCCGCGGCATTTCCTTCTGCATCATTTTGAGTTTGAGGCGCGCAGGGTTGAAGATGTGCTGGTAATAGGTAAGCCAGAGCTGCTCGCCGGCGTCTGCCGGCGGCGCCTGTTCGCGCCGGGCGGGCGGCCCGAAATGCAGCTTCGCCGCGCTCCACTCCACGCTGCGCTCTGGCGTCAGGATGGCCCAGCGCATCTGCGTGAAGCGGCGGGCAAAAAAGGGCGCCACTGCTTCAACGATGTGGTGCTCGGGCTCGAACCAGGCAACATGCAGCGGTCCGCCCTCGGGGTGGCTTTTGAAAGTCTCGTCCTGCACGGTACGAAAGCGCACAAAGGCCTTCATCTTGTGCAGGTCGCGGCGTACGGCCTGCGCCAGGTGCCGGGCCAGCACCTGGTCGGCGTCGAGCGGGTCATGGCGCAGTGTGGGCTCATGCACCAGCCGCCACAGCAGTCGATAAAGCAGGCCGAAGCGGTTCGGGTCGCGGTGCAGGATGACGCTCTGGCACAGCGGCAAAAAGTCGGCAGGCACGTTGACGGCGGGGGCGGGCGGTGCGCCCGCCGTGCCCTGGGCCGGCGTGGGCGACGCAAACAGGTCTTGCACCGGCGCATCGCTGCTGTGCCAGCTCACCTGCTTCGGGGGCACCTGCCGGGCCAGCAGAGCCCGCGCGGCGCTGCGAAAGCCCAAAATATCTACCGGGCCTTGCAAAGTGACGGCGTGCAGCGCGGGCGCGGCCGGCGCGTCAGCAAAAAGGTCGGCGGTCAGCAGCGTCTGCATTACCAGGCCTGCTGTGCGGCTACTGGTGCGGAGGCCAGCAGCGGCAGCGCGGTGTTTTCAGGTTCGTCAAACAGGCCGGCTTGCACGGGTGTGGGCGTGAGCCGCGCCGCCAGGTTGAGCGCGTCAAGCGTGGCGCCGGGCTGGTGGTCGGCCAGCAGCACAAAGGGCAACACTTTTTTGAGTGGCACATGCAGCCGCTGCAGGTCGTCGGCGCGCAACTGGCGCACGCGGCGTGCCTGCAGGATGCGCGTGACGGCCTTGACGCCCAGGCCGGGCACGCGCAGCAGCATTTCGCGCGGCGCGCAGTTGACATTGACCGGAAACTGCCCGCGATGGGCCAGCGCCCAGGCCAGTTTAGGATCCATGTCCAGGGCCAACATGCCGTGGCCCGGCGTGCCGCCCGGGCCGGCTGCATCGGGCACGATTTCATGGTGGGCAAAGCCGTAGAAGCGGATCAGCCAGTCAGCCTGGTATAGCCGGTGTTCCCTGATCAGCGGCGGCTGGCGAAGCGGCAATCGGGCCGATGCATCGGGAATCGGGCTGAAAGCCGAGTAGTAGACGCGGCGCAGCTGATAGGCGCTGTACAACGTGGCGGTGGTTTGAAGAATGGTGCGGTCGTCGGTGCTGTCGGCGCCAACGATCATCTGCGTGCTCTGGCCGCCTGGTGCGAAGCGCGGCGCCGGAGCCAGCCGGGTTTTGAGCGACCGGGGAAGTGAGATGATGCTTGTTTTTTGGGCATCTCGGGTCGCGCCTTTGGCCTCGTCAATGCCCAGCCGCAGCTGCGCCATCGAGCGGCGAATCGCCGCGCTGTCTTTTTGCGGCGCCAGCGCGTGCAGGCTTTGCACCGTGGGCAGCTCGACGTTGATGCTGAGGCGGTCGGCATACCGGCCGGCGCGCGCCAGCAAGTCGGCTGAGGCGTCAGGAATGGTCTTGAGGTGGATGTAGCCGCGAAAATCGTGCTCCACGCGCAGCACGCGCGCCACTTCGACCACCAGTTCCATGGTGTAGTCGGGACTTTGAATGATGCCCGACGACAAAAACAGGCCTTCGATGCAGTTGCGGCGGTAAAAATCCAGCGTGAGCTGTACCACCTCATCGACGGTGAAACGCGCGCGCGGCACGTTGCTGCTGACGCGGTTGACACAGTAGAGGCAGTCGTAAAGGCAGAAATTGGTGAAGAGGATCTTCAACAGCGAGATACAGCGCCCGTCAGGCGCGTAGCTGTGACAGATGCCCGATCCTTCGGTCGAGCCGATGCCCTTGCCGCCCAGCGAGTGGCGTTTGCTCGTGCCGCTGGATGAGCATGACGCGTCATATTTGGCTGCGTCGGCCAAGATGGCTAGTTTTTGCGATGTGATCACTGTACCAATATACAGTTGTTTGTACTCCGTGTCAGCCCGTTTTGACGCAAGCCCCGCAACGGCGCCGGGTCATTGCGCTGGCCGAACCGGCTGACCCAGCCGGGTGGCGCCCCCCTCAATGACGAGGTAGAGCACGCTGGCCACGGCCAGCGGGGTGAAGTAGTAAATCATGCGGTAGGCAATCAGCGCGGCCAGCAGTTCGTAGCGGGGCAGCTGGTGCGACAGCAGTGCGACGAACACTGCCTCAAGCACGCCCAGGCCGGCCGGGACGTGCGTGATCACCCCGGCGATGGCGGCCAGCAGTTCGTAGCGGGGCAGCTGGTGCGACAGCAGTGCGACGAACACTGCCTCAAGCACGCCCAGGCCGGCCGGGACGTGCGTGATCACCCCGGCGATGGCGGCCAGCAGCAGCGTGCCCACCACGGCGGAAAACTCGATGCGCTGTTGCAGCAGCACAAAAATGATGCCGGACATGATCAGCCAGTTGCTGGCGCCCATAAGCAACTGCAGGCCGGCCATGCGGATCGACGGCAGCTCGATCTCGTGGCCGCGCAGCCATAGCGTGCGCCGGCGGGAAAACGCGCAGGCGGCCAGGTAGGCCAGCGCCGCCGCCAGCAGCGCCAGGCCGATCAGGCGAAGATTGCCGACATTGATGGCCCAGTTGACCGGCAGGACTGGCGGCTGCAGACTGAACACCAGGCCCGCCAGCACTATGTAACCCATCCAGTTGCTCAGCATGCTCAGCGTCATCACGCGCGTGATGACGCCGCTGTCCAGGCCCAGCCTCGAATACAGCCGGTAGCGCAGTGCTACGCCCCCCACCACCGAGCCGAGATTGAGGTTGAACGCGTAGCTGACGAAGGTGGTCGCCATCACGGTGGCTGTGCCCAGGTGATGGCCGGTGTAGCGGCGCCCGAGCAGGTCAAAGCAGCTGTATAGAACGAAGCTTGCCAGCGCCAGCGCCGCCGCGCCACCCGCCGCCGCGAGCGGATAGTGCTGCAGCGAGCTGAGCACCTTGTCCCACTCGATGCTGCGCGCCTGTGAAAACAGCAGGTACGCCACCAATGCAAAAAAGGCAGTTGTGCCGCCACGCTTGAGCCAGGGCCACCAGGCGGTTCGAGTGATGTTGCGCCGGCGCTGCGAGGCCAGATTCAGCGACCGAGGCTGCGGCGGGGGCAGTGCACCGCGCCGCTTCATGGCGGTTTCAAGCCGGGTCGGCCCGGTTGACCTGATTGACCTGGTCGGCTCCGGCCGACTTCTCGGTGGTCAGTGCCGTGGCAGTGGCCGACAGGGCTAACGTCAGCCGGGGGGCATGGGCCGGCAGCCAGCCAGCCCATGCGGCATAGCGGCGCAGCATGTGAAAGACAAGGAAACTGCGCACGGCGCTCCACCAGCTGGCAGCCGGCAGATCGCCGCGTTGCACCTGTTTGCAGCTGTGCTGCATGAGCTGGTCAAGCCGCTCGTTCAAGAGCTGGGCGAAGCCCTTGTCCTTGATGATGACATTGGCTTCGAGGTTGAGTGACAGGCTGAGCGGGTCCAGGTTGCTCGACCCTACCGTGGCCCATTTTCCGTCCGAGACGGCGACCTTGCCGTGTAGTGGCCGGTCGCAATATTCATAAATTTTCACGCCAGCGTCCAGCAGGTGGCGGTACAGCAGGCTGGCCGCAGTCTTTACGATGGGCATGTCGGGCTGGCCCTGCAGGATCAGACGCACATCCACCCCGCGTCGCGCCGCCCTGCACATTTCCCTGAGCAGGCGGTAACCGGGGAAAAAGTAGGCATTTGCAATCACGACGCGTGAGCGCGCGGCGCGGATGGCGATGCGGTAGTGCCGTTCGATGTCGTTGGTGTGCTTGCGGTTGTCGCGCGTTACAAACAGTGCCGCAGAATCACCCGCCGGGCCTGGCACGCGGCCCTCCCACCGGCTGGCAAGAGACCGCTCGCCGGCCGGCAAACGCTGGCCGGCAGCCAGTGCCCGGTGCATGAACTGCTGAATATCGGCGACGATCGGGCCCTGCACCTCGACTGCATAGTCCTGTTTGGCGCCCGGGCCGAAGTCGGCCAGGTGATCGGCCGAAAAGTTGATGCCGCCGACGAATGCGTGCTCGCAGTCCACCACCACCAGCTTGCGATGCATGCGGCGAAACAGGTTGGTGCGCCAGCCCCAGAGTTTGGGTCCGGGGTCAAACACATGCACGCGCACGCCGGCCTGTATGAGGCTGGAAATGAATTCGACCGACAAGTCAGGAGAGCCAAATCCGTCAATGGTCATGTCAATCTGCGCGCCGCGTTGGGCGGCTTTAAGCAGGGCCGCATGGAGCCCCTTGCCCACCTTGTCTTCAAACAGGATGAAGGTTTCCAATAGCACTTCATGCTCGGCTGCGGCGATGCACTCGAACACCCGGGGGAAAAATTCCTCACCGTTTTCAAGCAGCGCAAAGCGGTTGCCGCTGATCCACCGGCTCATGGTGACGCCACGCGGGCCGCTGCGTGCAATGCCCTGCTGACCAGTGCAGTTTTGCTTGCCTGAGCCGGCCCGGCGCTACGCACCTTGCCCGTCACAGCCTGATCTCGGCGGCCAGCGGTGCGTGGTCGGAGAGATGAGACCACGGGTTGCTGGGCAGGATGATGGGTGCGTGGCCGACGGCGTTGCGCACGTAGATGCGGTCGAGCTGCAGCATCGGCAAGCGCGCTGGAAACGTGCGTGCCGCGTGGCCGTTGGCATGCACAAACACTTCGTGCAGATTGGCGCCACGGGCGAGCTGCGCGTGGGCGCGGCGGCGCCAGTCGTTGAAGTCGCCGGCCACCACCACGGGCGCCCTTGCCGGAATTTCTTTTCGCACCAGGTCGCAGAGCATTTTCATCTGCTGGGTTCGGTGCACCTCGAGCAGGCCCAGATGCACGCAGATGACATGCACGTTGCGGCTCTGGCCCGGCACTTCCAGCTCGCAGTGCAGCATGCCGCGCCGTTCCGGGCCGTTGATGGAAATGTCGCGGTTTTCAAAACGCACGATCGGAAACTTGGACAGCACCGCGTTGCCGTGATGGCCGTTGGTGTACACCGCGTTGCGTCCATAGGCGAACTGCTTCCAGATGCTGTCGGCCAGGTATTCGTAATGAGGCGCGTCTGGGTAATTGTCGAACTTCTCGGCATGCTTGAGATGGTTGCCCGTCACCTCCTGAAGGAAGACCACGTCGGCGCCCACCTGGCGCACCGCGTCTCGCAATTCCGACAGAATGAATTTTCGGTTGAAAAAGGTAAATCCCTTGTGGATGTTGACCGTCAGAACCTTGAAGGAAAACGGCTCGCCCGACGAGGCGGCAGCCAGCGCGGTCCGGGTGTCGGCCTGGACGGCGCGCATATCCGGCTGGGCGGTAGATTCTTCAGCTGACGGCGCCTCAACGGAGGGTTGCAGGGAAGAGATGCGGGAAGCTTTGGGAGGAGTCATAAGAATCTAAAAAGGCGGGCTAAGAAACCCCGAGACTCATTGTTGGCTCAGGGGCATGGCACTACTGTAGGACAGCGACTTATTTGTCGCACATCGGCTGGCTTGTTGATTTTGGCGCGCCGGCTGGCGAATGGCATGGCAGCGCCTGCTTTTTCAATCACAGGCTGCGAGGCTTGAGTCCTACACAAGCGTGTCCGTCCTTCCGATACCGCTGAAAGCCTGGTGGCTGTCAAATTGATCGCAGGCAGAGCCAACTATGAGTCGATTGGCGAGCCCCTATGTTTCTCTGTTCAACACGCCCTCATGGGCATTAAGGAATTACCATGCTGAAAAAGCCATTCATGAAAACAGCCCCTCTGGCGCTGGCGGTAACGGCCGCATTGTTACTGGGCGGTGCTGTGCACGCTCAAACCGGTCCTGCCGGAGTGTCAACACCGGGTGGGGCAATGAGCCAGGCCCAACAGAGTAATCTCCCTGCCGGCACCACAAAACCAAAAGACAATGCCGTGATGCCCGCCCCGGCGGCCGGTAATGGAACTTCGGGCTCCGCCGGCAGTTCGGGTATGTCGGGCTCAGGTTCGCCGATGATGAATCAGGGAAGTATTGCTGGCACGACCAAATCCAAGGATGACATTGCCAACCCTTCTCCGATGGCCGGTAAGGGTATGGACACCGCATCGCGCGACGAAGCCCGCGCCAACAAAAAGGCCGCCAGGGCTGCCAAGCGCTCTGCCAGGCAGGACAAACGCATGATGAACAAAGGGACGATGAGCAAGGGAACGATGAACAAGGGCAGTGCCGAGACCGGCGGCGACAGCAGCGGCATGACGCCCAGCCCGTCCAAATAAGTAGCATCGTTACTCTGGTTTAACCCGGGCTTCCCGCTGGCGGGAGTTCCGGGAAAAAACTGCAGATCCGGGCTGGTGGAAATTCAATCCACCGCCCGGATTTTTTGCGTTCTTTCGGCAAATCGCAAATTGCAATTCGTAAACGGTGAATGATGAGCAGCAAACCAATCTGCTGTAAGTGGACTCCCTGAAGCCGGCCTATTTGGGGCGGGGTTGCACCAGGTCCCGATCGGGCTGCGACAGCGTGCCGGCGCGCAACTGCGCCACGGCGCAAGCGACCGCGCTGGCGACGTTGCGGACTTCGGCTTGCATCGCCTTGTCTGCGTCCAGTGTGTCGTGGCTGGTTGCATAGGGCTCGTAGTAGCCGACAAAGCGATCCAGTCTGGCCTTGCTGCCCGCATCGATCAAACCCATCCAGTCGAGCCAGTCAGACAGGCCGCGGCGCGAGCCTTCAATGCCTGCCACGTCGCCATGTACCACCAAACCGTAGACGCGGCCCGCAAGGTGTTTCGGATAGTCCCAGCCCTTCAACTCCAGCGCCTTGGCTTCAGCGGGCTTTTTGCCGTGGGTGCTACTCGGGTCGGGGTTGCCGCCATCGGCGCAAACCAGCCTGTCAATCATGAGCTTGAGCGGGCTGGGGGACTGGTACCAGTAGACCGGACTCACAATGATCACGGCATGCGCCGCCGTCCAGCGTTCGTAGATCTCGGCCATCCAGTCGCTGGTCTGCCCGAGCGAATGGTTGGGGTAGCAGCTGCACGGCCAGTGACACAGCGGCATGGCAGTGGAGACGCAGCCCTTGCAGGGATGGATGTTGAGGTGGTAGCTGGAAGTCAGCAGGCTGAGGTCAAGGAGGTCGGTTTGCAGCTGGGCCTGTTGCAGCGTTTCTTGTGCCCACTGCACCATGCGAAAGGTTTTGGAGATCTCGCCGGGGCAGCTTCCGTCGTTGCGCGCCGAGCCGCAGATCAGCAGAACACGCGACGCGGTCTCGGGCAGCTGCCAGGCGGCCTGGGCTTTTTCAACGCGGCCCCGGGTTTCCAGCCATTCTGTCGAAAGCTCGTACTCGGGGTCTGCGTAGCCCGGCCCCGCCTTGTGCGTGACGGGCGACTTGCGGCCTTGCTGGTAAGCGTCCCAGGCGACCTCTTCGACACGCGAGATAGCGGCGTCTTCGGCCCTGAAGGCCGGGTCCATGAAGGACTGCATGAAGCGTTCATGAAACATACTGCGCGACAATACGGCTGGCGCCTGGCCTTTGCGAACTTGAGTCATGCCGGCAGTTTAAGGACGGGCCAGGCCAGTGGTCAAAAGTGACGGCGCGGTCCTACAGCGCCCTGAGCGTCTGCCCGAGACGGTAAAAACCGGGAAGATTGGCGTCTTGTCCAGGTAATACGGACTTGTTGTGCTATTAAATCGGGAGTAATTGCCTAAAACGAAAGGCACGAAAAAACCTGCGTTGACAGACTCGAAAAGAGCCATCCTCGCAGGTCATCAAGCGGGATGTGGCCCGGGTTCCATGATCCGGACTTGATCAGCCCTTGCGCTGCATTCCTGCGCCGCCGTCGTAGTGACCACGGCCATGGCGCTGACCCATTTTCAGGTGCTCGGCGTCAAAAGTCTTTTGCTGCTCAGGGCTCAGGGCGGCGTAAAAAGTCTTGGTGGCTTCGCCGCGTTTTTCCATGGCCGCATTCATGTCGGTCATGCGTTGGCTGCGCATGATGCGCATTTTGTCGATGCGCTCGGGTGTGCTCAGATTTCCGAGTTCGGCACGCTGCCCGGGGGTGGGACGCTCGCCCATGCGGGCGGGAGGCTGCATGGCGGCGGTGAAGGTGGTCCAGGCGCCTTCCTGGGCTGGCGTTATCTTGAGTGTGGCTTTCAGTTCGGCCTGCCTTTTGGCCATCCAGGCCTGCATTTTCACCGGGTCGTGATGGCTCATCATTGAATTGTTGTTTGGACTGGTCTGCTGGCCCGCGTCGTAGCCTGACGTTGCCGGCGTGGTGGTCGGGCCTTCCGCCATCGCGCTGGCGCCAACGGTGGCGAGCAGGCTGGCAAGGACGAGACCATTCAGGGATTTGAGAGAGAATTTCATGGAAACTTCCTTTCGGGAGAGAACAAGAGAGAACGCCTGAATCCACTATTGGCTTCAGGATGAGCATTAGTTTGCAGGCCCAATGTATAGATGCGATTTCGCAGGGGTGAGGGTTTGTAAAGTCCAGAAAATGCCTCTTTCGCCAGCGCAAGGCAAACTCTGGCCGCAAGGCGATTCACCCGGCCCCTGCAAGACGGCGAAAATACGCCTCCACCCGATCAAAACCGCCGATCCGGCCAACACGTAAAAGGAGCCCCATGAAAACCGAGAGACTTGTGACCCCCTGCAACAACCCTTACCCGGGCTTTCGTCTTCTGTGTGGCGTGCGGGCGGGGCTGGCTCTGGCCGCAGTCGCGCTGGTGATGCCGGCGCAGGCCGCCGGCGGTCACCATGCCGTGGATGACGCCAACATGCTCGACGAGGGGCAGTGCAAGCTGGAAGTCTGGGCCGAGCGCGAAACCGGCGGAGCCCGTACCCTTTTGCATGGCGGGCCGGGCTGCCGGGTCGGCCCGGTGGAGCTGGATGTGAATGTAGACCGTGAGAAGTTCACGGGCATGAACGGCGCGACCAGTTTCAGTCCTCAGGTCAAATGGGCGACCAGTCTGAATGAGCAACTGGCTGTGGGGCTGGTCGTCGGCTTGCGCTTTAACAATCAATCGCCCCGTTATGTAGGTAGCACCCTTTACATACCGGTGACGTGGCGCGCCGGCGATACCTTGTCGGTGCATGCAAACTGGGGCCGGGATTTTCAACAAACCGGCCCCAATCAGGCGCTCGGCGGGTTGGCCCTGGAGTGGGCGCCCGTTGCAGACTGGTCATTCATTGCTGAAAGATTCCTGCAATCGGGGAGCAGCAGTGCCAGAGTGGGGGTGCGCTGGGCGTTCAAGCCCGGGCTCAGCCTGGACATCAGCCGCGCCCGCACGCTCGGGCCTAGCGGCCCCAGCTGGACGACGGTCGGTGTCAATTGGCAATTCGGGGGAGCGTCCAAACCCGCGGACGTTGCGGCAGCCGGTCCTGGGCCTTCCCGCACGCCCTGAGGAGCCATCAGGGGACGCCGGGACGCGCGGGGCCACACGGTTGTCATGACTGGCCGACCTGCTTACAATGCAGCCAGCTTGTCGGGGTGCCAAAAGATGTGTGCAGAAATGTCGCATCGGAGGCTGAGATCGCAAAATGCGAGACCCGCTGAACCTGATCGGGGTCATTCCCGCGTAGGGAACAACGTTTTTGGCTCCGGTAATTTCGATCGTGCGTTTGCCCATTTTTCAGCAGACGTTTCAGCGCGACATCTCCGGCTCCCCAGGCAGGCAAACCACCTTTTCTGGAGACAGCCATGGCCCAAACCCATCTTTCCGTCGACGCAGCGGACCTGATCAGCCGCATCACCCGCACGCCTTTTCCGGGTTCGCGCAAGATTTATATCGAAGGCTCGCGCCCCGACATTCGCGTGCCGTTTCGCGAGGTCACGTTAACCGACACGCTGGTGGCCGAAGGCGGGCAGACGCGCCGCGAAGCCAATGCACCGCTGCGCCTGTTTGACTCGTCGGGCGTTTACACCGACCCGGTCGCGCCGATTGACATCACGCGCGGCCTGGAGCCCTTGCGCGGCGCCTGGATCAACGAACGCGCCGATACCGAAGCCTTGCCCGGCATCAGCAGCCTCTACGGCCGTGAACGCCTGAACGATCCCGCCCTCAGCGCGCTGCGCATGGCCCATGCGCCCGTGCCGCGCCGCGCCAAAGCGGGTGCCAATGTGTCGCAGATGCACTATGCACGCCGGGGCATCACCACCCCAGAGATGGAATACATCGCCATCCGCGAGAACCTGGTGCGCGCCCAGCTGGCCGAGCGTTTGGCGACCGAGCGTATTCCCAAAACAGGCCATTCGTTCGGCGCGGCTATCCCGAAGGACGTCACTGCCGAGTTTGTGCGCGAGGAAGTGGCGCGCGGCCGCGCGGTGATTCCGAACAACATCAACCACCC
>NZ_JABBPF010000073.1 GCF_012927415.1 Polaromonas sp.
TATTCATCCGCCCTCGTGCCCTTTTCTTCGCTGGGCTGGCCCGAAAAAACCAAAGAACTAGACCTCTTTTTGCCATCCAGCGTGCTCGTCACCGGCTACGACATCATCTTTTTCTGGGTCGCCCGGATGATCATGATGACGACGCATTTCACCGGCCAGGTACCGTTCAACCATGTGTACATCCACGGCTTGGTGAAAGATGCGCAGGGCAAGAAGATGAGCAAATCGGAAGGCAATGTGCTCGACCCGGTGGACCTGATCGACGGCATCGAACTGGCGCCGCTGCTGGACAAGCGCTCGCAAGGCCTGCGCAAGCCTGAGACGGCGCCGCAGGTGCGCAAGAACACCGAGAAGGAATTTCCGGCCGGCATCCCAGGCTATGGCGCCGATGCCCTGCGCTTTACCTTTGCCTCGCTCGCCAGCCTGGGCCGCAGCATCAACTTTGACAGCAAGCGCTGCGAAGGCTACCGCAACTTTTGCAACAAGCTCTGGAACGCCACGCGCTTCACGCTGATGAACTGCGAAGGCCAGGACTGCGGCCTGAATGAACACAGCAAGGAACAATGCGCACCCGGCGGCGAGTTTGAAAACTACCTGAGCTTTTCGCAGGCCGATCGCTGGATTTCATCGACCATGCAGCGCGTCGAGCTTGACGTTGCCAAGGGCTTTCTGGAGTACCGACTGGACAACGTGGCCGGCCGCATTTACCAGTTTATCTGGGACGAATTTTGCGACTGGTATCTGGAAATTGCCAAGGTGCAGATCCAGACCGGCAGCGGCGCGCAAAAACGCGCGACGCGCCGTACGCTGATCCGCACGCTCGAAGGCATTCTGCGTCTGGCGCATCCGGTGATTCCTTTCATCACCGAGGAACTCTGGCAAAAAGTGGCGCCCGTTGCAGGGAAAACCGGCAAGTTCATCGGCGTGGCGTCTTACCCGCAAAGCCAGCCCGAGAAAATTGATCCGCACGCCGAGGCGCATGTGGTCAAGCTCAAGACTCTTGTCGACGCCTGCCGCAATCTGCGCGGCGAAATGAAAGTTTCTCCCGCCACACGGCTGCCGCTGTTTGTGCTGGGCGATACGGCGTTCATGAATAGCGCGGCTCCGGTACTCAAGGCACTCGCCAAACTCAGCGAAGTCAAGGTCTTCGAAAGCGAAACCGCCTGGGCCGCTGCCGCCGAGGCCGCGCCGGTGGCCGTGGTCGGTGAAGCGCGGGTCTGCCTGTACATGGAAGTGGATGTGGCTGCGGAAAAAGCGCGCCTGGGCAAGGAAGCCACGCGCCTGGAAACCGAGCTGGTCAAGGTCCAGGCCAAGCTGGCCAACGAAACCTTTGTGGCCAAGGTGCCACCCGCGGTGCTGGAGCAGGAGCGCAAACGGCTGACGGAATTCACCGCAACCCTGGAAAAGATCAGAGGTCAGCTGGAGCGGCTGCAATAAGCTGTCCGCTTCCACCTTGCAAGGGGCGCCTTAGTTGCTGCCCGGTTCAGCGGGGAGCCACATCCTGGCACTCCAGCCCAGCAGGCGCAGGAACGTAGATCGGCTTGATGAACGGGCTTTCGCTGTCTGGCTGCAGGCTGATTGCCTCATGTATACGGTGCGCAACAAACCAGCTGGCGCGCAGCCGCGCTTCACGCGTGTGCGAACTCAGCCGTGGAGTGACAAACAGGTTCTTCAGGCCCTTGAGTGGCGAGGTTTCGCCCTGAAAACCTGCCTCGGCACCATCAAGAATGCAGGCCTCCATGCGACCGTCGCACAGTGCCGCAGCCAGCGCACGCTGGTCAAACAACTCGCTGCGGCTGATGCCCACCCACAGCTGGCCGTGTTTGCAGGAGGCCAGCAGTTTGTCGTTGACAAAGCCCCGAAAACGCGCCGCATACGGCATTTGCACTGAAACCGCATCGGCCTGACCGACCAGATCGGGCAGCGAGACCGGCTGAACCTTCAAGAGGTCCCAGATCGGCGCTGTGTGGTGGACTGCGGGGTCGTAGCCGATCACGCGAACACCCAGGCCGGTCAGCATGCCCGCCAGGATCCGCGCAGTCGGTGCCAGACCCAGGATACCTACCGTGCTGCCATGCAGCTCGCGCCCCACCTGCGTCGTGGGGTGTCTGCGCCCCATCAGCGCCGATACGACGCCGCGACGGTACAGCAACAAAAGACTGCTCAGCAGATATTCCGCATTGGAGCGGACATGGGCACTGCTGGCCTGAACCACCGTGACGCCCCGCTCGTTACAGGCCTCCAGGCTGGTGTTATCGGTACCGGCCTGAAGGCGGCCAACCGCCTTGAGCATGGGCAGAAAATCGAGCAACTCGCGGGTCACCACGGTTTGCTGGGGGAAAACGATGGCCCGGGTTTTGTAGGCGGCCTTGCGCAGGGCCACAAGGTCGTCAGCAAGCTCGGGACGGTATTCCACGCTGTGCCTGGTTTCAAGCCAGGCCATGGCCTCAGGTATCAAGGCGTCAAGAAGTAAGATGTCCACTCGTCATTCCCTTTCCTTAAGACGCCGTGTTTGCGTACTTGGCGTATCCGCGGTCGGGCTCTGGTCCGACGCGCTGATTTGCCCTGCTGCGCAACACTTTGGTCTTCTCCCTCACTAACAGGCTATGCAGAAACTCACACTCACCAAAGCCGTTTTTCCGGTCGCCGGGCTAGGAACCCGTTTTTTGCCGGCCACCAAGGCCCAACCCAAGGAAATGCTTCCCGTCGTGGACAAGCCGCTGATTCAGTACGCGGTCGAAGAAGCGTATTCGGCGGGCATACGCCACATGATTTTTGTAACCGGACGCAATAAACGGGCCATCGAGGATCACTTTGACACCGCCTATGAACTGGAGAACGAACTGGAGATGGCGGACAAGCACGCACTTCTGTCGCTGGTGCGCTCCGTTCAGCCCGCCGACATGAATTTTTCCTACGTTCGCCAGCCCCGCTCGCTAGGTCTGGGTCATGCGGTGCTATGCGCCGAACACCTGGTCGGCCAAGAGGCTTTTGCCGTGCTTCTCGCTGACGACCTGATGGTGGGCCCCGTCGGCGGTCCGTCTGTGCTGGCACAGATGGCAGCGCAATTCGAGTCGATGCAGCAGTCGATCCTCGCCGTGCAGGAGGTGCCACCGGAACAGACACGGCGCTACGGCATTGTGGCCGTGCAGGCTGCGGACGCCGCCAACCCCGGGCTGATGAGGGTGCAAAGAATTGTCGAAAAACCGGCGCCCGAGGTGGCGCCGTCGCGCATGGGTGTTGCAGGTCGTTACATTCTCACGCCGGCAATTTTTGAGCACATTCGTCGTCAGGCGACCGGTGTCGGCGGCGAGATCCAGCTGACTGACGGTATCTCAAGCCTGCTTGGCGAGGAAGAGGTGTACGCCTTTCAATACCAGGGAAAGCGCTACGACTGCGGCAGCAAGGAAGGCTTTCTGGAAGCTACTGTTGAGCTGGCGCTTCAGCACCCGGAAGTGGGCGTGCACTTCCGCCATTACCTCAAAGGGCTGAAGCTGGACTGAGGCCGAAGCTACCGGGAGTAATCCCTCCGGCCCCGCGTTTAACGCCGCTTCAACACATGGATGAAGTCTTGGCCAGCCGCTTGCTGATCCACCAGTTCATTACCCGTTTGTTTGGCAAAGGCCTGAAAATCACGGGTGGAACCGGCATCGGTGGAAACCACGCGCAACAACTGGCCGCTGAGCATTTCAGCGAGCGCCTTTTTGGCTTTCAAAATAGGAAGCGGGCAATTGAGGCCGCGTGTATCAAGTTCTTTGTCGATGTTCATGGGGTCCTTGGAGTGGTTATTATCTTAAGCAATAACGCAGAAGCAACGCGGTCAGGGCACGGTTGCATGGGTCAATTTGGTGGGGGGTTTCCGCCGCGCTCCATAAACGCCGGCTCGTAGCCACGCGAACGCAGCCAGTCAGCCAGCGCATAACCGGTGCCTGCCGGCCAGCACTTGACTTTTTGCAGATCGAAAAGTTTGTACTCAACCAGCTCGGGTGACAGCCTGACCTCGCCCGTGCACACGGCGTGATAGGCAACGATCACCTGGTTCATGGCCTGGAAGTCGTAAACCCCGATCAGGCTGAGAGCCGTCGTTTCCAGATTGATCTCTTCCTTGACTTCGCGAGCAATGCCGGCCTGCGGGGTTTCATCGGCTTCCATGAAGCCGGTAATCAGCGCAAACATGCGGCTTTCCCACGCCGCATTGCGCGCCAGCAAAACCTTGCCCTGGTACTCGACCACGGCCGCCAGCACTGGCGTGGGGTTGTTCCAGTGGGTGAAGTCGCAGGCCGGGCAGCGCAGCCGCACCTTGAAGCCACTGTCCTCCAGTTGCTGCACCGGGGCCAGTGGCGTGGCGCAACTCGGGCAAAACTTGAATTCTGGCATCATCACTGGTTAGTTTCCTGAAACTTGATTGCTATTTTTTTAATAGCAATCAATGTCGATAAAACTTGGACAAGAACCACATTTCATTCATAAATCGTGGATTTCAGGCCGGAAACACACCGGTGGAGAGGTAACGATCACCACGGTCGCAGACGATGAAAACAATCAACGCGTTTTTCACCGTTTTAGCTATTTCCTGCGCCACCCAGCAGGCGCCCGCCGCAGAGATACCGGCAAAAATACCTTCCTCGCGCGCCATCCGGCGGCACATGTTTTCGGCGTCAAGCTGGCTGACCAGCACCAGCTCGTCCACGTTGCGCGGATCGTAAATCTTGGGCAAATATGCTTGCGGCCATTTGCGTATGCCCGGAATGCGCGAGCCTTCGCTGGGCTGCGCGCCGATGATCCTGATGGCCGGGTTTTTCTCCTTCAAAAAGCGCGAAACGCCGGTAATCGTGCCAGTGGTTCCCATCGCACTGACAAAATGTGTCACCTTTCCTGACGTATCTGTCCATATTTCGGGGCCGGTGGTTTCGTAATGAACACGCGGGTTGTCGGGATTGGCGAACTGGTCCAGCACCCGGCCTTTGCCCTCTTTCTGCATTTGCTCAGCCAGATCGCGCGAATATTCGATGCCCGCGCTTTTGGGTGTCAGGATTAGCTCGGCACCAAACGCCTTCATGGTCTGTGCGCGCTCAATGCTCAAATCCTCCGGCATGATGAGAATCATGCGGTAACCCCGGATGGCGGCAGCCATGGCCAGAGCGATGCCGGTGTTGCCCGAGGTAGCTTCAATCAGCGTGTCACCCGGCTTGATGTCGCCACGTTCCTCGGCGCGCCGAATCATCGCCAGCGCGGGGCGGTCCTTGACCGAGCCCGCCGGATTGTTTCCCTCCAGTTTTCCCAGGATGACATTGCAGCGTGCGGCGTTTTCAGCGGAGCCAATGCGTTGCAAGGCGACCAACGGTGTCTTTCCGATTGCATCTTCAATAGTTAAAAATTTCATACGCCACACTGTGCCATAATTTCGCTCTCGGCATTCCTCAGCCCGGGTGGTGAAATTGGTAGACGCAGGGGACTCAAAATCCCCCGCCGAAAGGCGTGCCGGTTCGATTCCGGCCCCGGGCACCATTTGATGGAATCAGACAGTCTCAGAGCCCTCAGAACTCGCATGTCTCCCAGGCATAGCGGGTTTTTTGTTGTCTCACACGGTTTCACTGTCGAACATGAGATACCCAAAAAATGATGGTATCTCCAGATATCAGCGTCATAGATACCAACAGGAGAACCTCATGGCGCTGACTGCCACATTCGTTAAGAATATCAAGCCCGGAACGGGCACCACAGCCTTGACGCTATTGAAGTGGTAGCCATTTCCTCAAAGAATTTCGCATGCGTTTTGCGATAGCGTTTTAATGAAGCACCGGATTTGACGACCGGATCAGCATTTTCTTTCTCATTTTATTCGCGTCAGCCGTCCACCAGCTCGCCAAACGGTCCATTGCGCACCGAATAGCCGGCATTTGGCACTGGGGTTGGCACCGTGACCAATAACACGGTGATGTTTGACTGGAGTGCGTTAATTAATGCTTCAGCCCGGGCATTGCAAAACACACATCAAGCTGATCGCCACGCTGCAAGGCATTGACGTGTTGGATACTCACAGGAAATTCCAACGCCAGCTTATGAAACGGAAAGTTGATGCAATTCTGGTTTGGCGAGTGGCCGACGCAGTATTGGAAGCGGTTTAACAACTGAATTTCTCAGTAACCTGTCAGAAGCCTCCCCCAAATTAGGTGTCCCAGTCGCTCCCACCTCCGGCGTCGCTACCTCCACCGTCATCCCATGAGTTGGTGTCATCGACACCAAAATTGGAGCCTCCCATGTCAGGATTGCTGTCGATGAGGGGCGGGGAGTTGTTGTGACCAAGGTTGCTGGATTGTCCAGTTGTTGGGTTGTGGTTTCCCATGAGGTTTCGACCAATTGCCTCAGCCGCCAATACACCAGCACCCACCGCCAAACCAGTGGCCACTCCACCCATGATTCGGCCTCCCATGCCACTCCCAGCCTGTGGTGGATAGCCGGGTGGCGGGCTGGTTGGCTGCGGTGGATAGCCGGGTGGCGCAACTCCTGCGCCGCCCATGCCAAAACTCTGTGGGCCATTCAGACCACCTTGATTTACGTAGCCGGCTTGCTGCGCCACGGGTGCCGCCGCCTTGCGGCGAAATAAGAGATAGCCGGCAACAATCACGCCTCCTGCCAGCAATAGAGGCAGGCCCCAGGAAAATGACGCCGAAGCGGGCGTTACGGGGGTGACAGACGCGGCGTAATTGGTTGCCGGACTACTCAAAGGCTTTGAATTCGTCTTGCCGGAGAGTTGTAAACGCAAAGCCTGGATCGTTTCAGATTTTGCAAATGGTAGGCCCGGAGACAACTTCTCGGCGGTGGCCAGCGACTCTCGAGCGAGGTCAAGTTTGCCTTGGCGCGCAAAGAGCTCAGCCTGCACAAAGTGCGCTTTTCCGCTTTTCGGATGATTAACCAGAACTTGCCGAATCATGACCTGTGCCTCGTCCAGCTTGCCTGCCTGGGCCGTGGCGTAAACCTGATTAAGGGTTGGCTCAGATTGAGCCATGGCAAAACTGAAACCCAACAACAGCGCTACAGCCAGCCACTGAACTACTTTTTTAACGATTGACCTATAAATCATTGATATTGCCTTGTAAGCAGAAATAGCCCTATGACGCGATTTTGTGTCTAATGACTAAAAAGCAAGGGTTAACGACCCACATTTATCGCATGCGTTGCAAATGGCATGGCTTGGGACAACGCCGCAAGGTAAAAGTAGCATGGCGCTCTGCACTTCTTGGCCCATTCCGCAGACCCGCTGGCACTCGGGCAACTTCGAACTGGAAGTTGAAATATGTCTACAGAAGCAGGTGAAGTCCACTAATACCTGCCAGCATAAATGATGTATCCCAACCATTCGCCATCAGCTTTTGGTTTTAAAACAAAAAAAGGCACGTCTTGCGAACGCGCCTTTTTTAACTTAAACAGCTTCAGCAGTTGCTGCGGTACTGGCCTCACCTCACCTCGCTTAACTTCACTTACTTCTTCACGGCCAAAGAATAAATTTTTTCGCAACCGTCAGCGTCCCAATGATTAAGTCGCGTTGGCTAACTGAGTCCGACATCCAAGCCCACTGCGGGTCTGATCTGCTCATGGGCGTTTTCTGAAAGGAATTATTGGAACCAAGTTCTGAGTGGCGCATCGCCACTTCAGCTTCGGTTTATGCAAGTACACGGCAAGAACCTCGATGGCTTACCTCACATTGCATATTCGTCCAGGCGACCGGTCTGCCTGGACGTTACCGGTCTACTGCAAAAACTTATGGATACCTTTTGGCGATTTCATTGCCAACATATCCGCCGCCCACCGCCCCAGCGATGGTTGCCAAGGTCTTGCCATTTCCGCCACCTACTTGATTGCCCAGCAATCCTCCGACAACCGCGCCGACGCCGATGCCAACAGGACTGTTGTGTGCAACCGGTGCTGGTGCCGGCGCCGGTGCCGGTTGCTGGTACGCGGGTGCCTGTGAATATTGTTGGCTGGGCTGCGCCTGTGCCTGCTGGACAGGAGGGTGACGGTGATGCACGACAGTTCTGTGCGTTACGACTTCGTTGTGAATCGCTGGGGCGGTTGCAAGCTTCTGCACAGGTGCGGGCACCGGTGCGACGGCCGCAGCCTGCGCGGTCATGCGGGCAGTTTCCGCAGCGGTAATGCGCGCCGTTTCTGCGGCGCTTGCATGCGAATTCGGTAAAACTCCAGTCATGGCGGCCATGCCCAATAGGCTCACGAGCATGACGGACACTGCAGCGCCCGCCATCAAAGGATGGATGCGGTACTTCGACGGTTGATTCATTTCCATTTAATACTTCCTGTTGTGAAAAATCCGAATGACGGCTTGTAGTTCTATAACGCGCCACTCGACTTGAAAATTGACAACGAAAATATTTCAAACGTAACCAAATTCAACAAGCGCCAAGTTCCAGATTCGTTCTACGCGCCCGGCGCAGTCTCTCAATTTAAAGCCAGCGAAAGGCCAAAAGTCAAAAAGCCAATAGCTGAGTAGATTTATCTACAGTTGCTGATTCAAAAATGAGCCAGCTGCCCTGCCTCAATATTGAGTCGACAGGATGGGGGGGTGCAATCTTCAATTCGCGCCGACAGACTACGTTGTGAATACCTGACAGACGACAGAAGGAAATCAAAAACTTCAATAGCCTGATGGTTTGATTTTCCTAACAATCCCCTTTTGGAGAACCCGTTTATGCAATACAGACGTCTTGGTCACAGCGGCCTTCAAGTCAGCGAGCTTTCACTGGGATCGTGGGTCACGTATGCCAATCAGGTCAACGTCAAGGCAGCCAAGGAAATGCTGGCGCTTGCGATGGACAGCGGTGTCAACTTCTTTGACAACGCAGAGGTTTATGCCAGCGGCGAAAGTGAGGAAGTCATGGGCGAGGCCATCAAGGCGCTCAAATGGCCGCGCTTGAATTACATCGTATCGACCAAGTTTTACTGGGGGCTAACTGAGCCAGACGCAAAAGCTGTGACGGTCAACCGCAAAAATACCCTCAATCGCAAATATTTGATGCAGGCCATTGACGGCTCGCTCAAGCGCATGAACCTGGACTTTATCGATCTCGTTTACTGTCACCGTCCGGACGCGCTGACACCGATTGAAGAAACCGTGCATGCCATGAGCGACATGATCACCCAAGGCAAGGCGCTCTATTGGGGCACCAGTGAATGGTCGGCCGATGAAATCCGCGCGGCTTGGTCCATCGCCGACAGGCACCATTTGCACAAGCCCTTGATGGAGCAGCCACAGTACAACCTGTTTCACCGCAAGCGGGTAGAGCATGAATATGCGCGACTGTGTGAGGATATCGGGCTGGGACTCACCACATGGAGTCCACTGGCTAGCGGATTGCTCACAGGCAAGTACCGCAACGGTGTGCCCAAAGGCAGCCGCGGCGCGCGAAAAGATATGGGCTTTTTGGTCAAGGGCTTGACGGACGATGCCAAGAACTCTGCGGTTACCCGGCTCGAAGTTCTGGCCGAAGAGCTGGACTGCACCATGGGCCAACTGGCAATTGCCTGGGCTGCTCACAACCCGCGTGTCAGTACCGTTATTACTGGCGCGTCAAAAATTGAACAGTTACGCGACAATTTGGCGGCCGCGGACGTAATTGCCAAGCTCACGCCGGATGTGATGGCGGCAATTGACGAAATTACAGCTTCTCTGGCGGACTGACGCGTTTGTGTTTTTCAAGTGGTTTGAAATCAGCTCGTCATGGGCTGTGGCCAGGGTGCGCTTCTGGTATCGGCAGGTTCGAATTCCATGGCGGGCCAAGAAGCCAAACTAACTGACCACCGTGCAACGGGTGCTGCGCCGAGTGCCCTCTTCATGAATCACGGCATCGCGCACGACGAAGAAGGCTCGAACCGCACCGTCGGCACCGCGTTCATCAACCGCAACGTGTTTCACGATGGCTAGTTTGACTGCGTCAGCAATATCCAGCTCGGCCAGCGCTACCCGCTGTGAACGGACCTCAGGCGCGCAAACCTTCAGTCACCGTGGGGTAGCGCAGCGCCAGCCGCAACTCCTTCTTCAGCCGCTGGTTGTCCAGCTGCCGCGACTCGCTCATAAAACTGAGCAGCATCAGGCTCAACTGCTGAGAGGCAGCGTCACGCGCCACCCGTGGCGGACGCGGCAGCCGGTAAAGATCGGCTGCCAGATCGAAGTAATCTCCCATCAGCAGCCGCGTGTCGTCGCTCGCGTGGGTGATGCGCTGCGGCTTGCCGCGCCAGAGGGCCGCGAGACAGGCTCGCGCTAAATCGTCGGCGTGGATGTGGCTGGTGTAAACGTCGTCTTCCCGGCGCAGTACGGGCGTGCCCTTGAGCAGCCGTGCGCGCGGTGTGCCGCCTTCACGGTCAGGCGCGTAAATGCCAGGAATGCGCAGGATATGCACCGGCGTTCCAGTGGCGCGGCCGAACAGGCGAACCTGGGCTTCGGCATGCACGCGGCGCTGGGAGCGCGGCGTGTGCGGGTTCAGGCGGCGCGTCTCGTCGACCCGCTCGCCGCCACAATCACCATAAACACCACTTGTTGAACCATAGACCAGCGACATCGGCAAGCTGCGCAGACGCAAAGCCCGTAGCAGCGCCAGCGTTCTAGGGTCGCTGCGCCAGTTGGGGTTGTCGCCCGGCGGCGGCGCCAGATGCACCACCCGCGTCGCCAGACCGGCCAGCCGGCGCAGGGTGGCAGGCGCATCCAGATTGCCTTGCAGGGGCGTGATGTGCGCCCGCCGCAGCGCTTCAACGCGTTCGGCAGACGAAGTAAGCGCGATCAGTTTGAGGCGGGACGGCAGTTGCCGGGCGACACGCAGGCCGACATCGCCACAGCCAACAATCAGCACCCGTTGCCGGCGGAAACGAAAAGGCAACGCGCCAAGGGGGTTCAGGTTTGAAGGCAAAATTGGGGACGGCTGGATAACCAGCCCGGTCAAGTCATGGAACCCCAAGGATACAGAAAATGAGTTTCAACGTAAGCGTGTTACCCAGTGGGCGCAGCTTTAGCGCCAAGGTCGACGAGCCCTTGCTGGCGGCCGCCATCCGCCAGGGCATTGGCCTGCCCTACGGTTGCAAGGACGGCGCATGCGGCTCCTGCAAATGCAAAAAGCTCGAAGGCACCGTCATCCACGGCACCCACCAGCTCAAGGCCTTGTCGGCCGAGGAAGAGGCCGACGGATTCATCCTGACCTGCTGCGGCGTGGCGCATTCCGACGTGGTGATTGAATCGCGTCAAGTGACGGATGAAAGCGCCTTCCCGGTCAGAAAAATGCCTTCGCGGGTCAGCAGCATGGTGCGGGCATCGCACGATGTGATGGTGATTCGCCTGCAGCTGCCCGCCAGCGACGTGCTCAAGTACCATGCCGGCCAGTACGTGGAGATCCTGCTGCGTGATGGTGACCGACGCGCCTATTCCATGGCCAACGCGCCGCACACCCAAGCCGAGACACCGGGCTTGGAACTGCACATTCGCCATATGGCGGGGGGCAAATTCACCGACCATGTTTTTGGCGTGATGAAGGAAAAGGAAATCTTGCGGATTGAAGGCCCTTACGGCAGCTTCTTCCTGCGTGACGACAGTGACAGGCCGATCGTATTGCTCGCCTCAGGCACTGGCTTTGCGCCCATCAAGGCACTGATCGAGCACATGCAGTACAAGGGCATCGAGCGCTCCGCCGTGCTCTACTGGGGCGGCCGGCGCCCGGCCGATTTGTATATGAACGACTGGGTGCGGGCCAAAATGGCCGAAATGCCCAATCTTCGCTACATCCCGGTGATTTCCGACGCCTTGCCGGAAGATCACTGGACCGGCCGTACCGGCTTTGTGCACAAGGCGGTTCTCGAAGATTTTGCCGACCTCGCAGGTCACCAGGTCTATGCCTGCGGCGCACCGATCGTGGTGGAATCGGCCAGAACCGAATTCAGCACGCTGGCAGGCTTGCCGGTTGAGGAGTTTTTTGCCGACTCGTTCACCACGGAAGCGGACAAGGCAAAAACGGTGTGAATCGTGTGTGGCTTGGTCGGGCGCTGGCAGTGCTATCATAAAAATAGCATTGAGTGCGGATAGTCAAAGGACTACCGGCACTTTTAATTGGATTTAAGTCAATTCTGCCTTCTTGGATGACGCAGCCGTCTGACGGTCGTTTTTTTGCCGGTCAATCGCTTTCCTGGCGTGGTTTGCTTCGTGGAGAAGATGACGGCGTTCGGCCTGCATCGCCTTGCCGTCGGGCTTGGCCCGGGCTTCATCGGCAGCAATCCTGGCTTCGCGCTTGTCAAACTGGTTGATTTTTCTTGCACTCAACTGGCCTGAAGCCACGCCCTGATCAATACGCTTTTGCTGGTTAACCTGGCGCTGATCAATCCGGGGCGTCGCCAACAGATCTTTGGGCGCAGGTGCAGGCGTCTGCGCAAAGACAGCACACAATAGCGCCATGAAAACTGATGCGATCTTCTCCCTGCCCTTCAATATAAAAACGTTCACCGCCACATGCGCGCTGCTGGTCAGCACCTTTGCCGCCGTTCTCTCCCCATCCGCCATGGCGCAAGGCAATTCGCCCTCCGGCAAGATCATGCGCATCATCGTGCCTTACGCTGCAGGCGGACCGATTGACGTGACGGCCCGCCTGATGGCCGACGGGGTGAAGAGTTCGCTGGGCACCGTGATCATCGAAAACCGCCCCGGTGCGGGCGGCAACATCGGCGTTGACGCGATCGCAAAGGCAGCGCCCGACGGCCTGACCATCGGCATCGCCGCCGTTGCCACGCACGCCATCAATCCGTGGCTCTACAGCAAGTTGCCCTATAACGCCACGACCGATTTCGCACCCATCACACAAATGGTACGCGTGCCCAACGTGCTGGTGATGAATGCCGAAACGGCGCGTCGCCTGAACATCAACTCACTGGCCGACCTCATCAAGTATGCGAAGGCCAACCCGGCCAAGCTCAATTACGCCAGCGGCGGCAACGGCAGCGCGGGGCATCTGGCCGGTGAAATGTTCAAGGCGCAGGCCGGTATTTTCGCGCTGCACATTCCTTACAACGGCGGCAACCCGGCTCAGCTTGCGCTGCTGAGCGGTCAGGTCGATTTTAACTTTGACAACCTGGCCACTGCGTCGAGCAACATCAAGGCTGGCAAGCTCAAAGCGCTGGCGGTGACGACAGCCAAACGCAGCGCCTTCCTGCCCGACGTACCTGCCGTGGCGGAAACGCTCAAAGGTTTTGAGATCGACACCTGGTGGGGACTGGTGGCGCCGGCTGCTACGCCCCGGGACGTGGTGGACAAACTCAACCAGGCCTTCGTCGCCGCGCTGAGTTCACCTGAAGCAAAAACCCGCTTTTCCACGCTGTTGGCAGAACCGGTCGCCAACACACCTGAACAGTTTGGCGCTTTCATGAAAAGCGAACTCATCAAGTATGAAAAAGTGGTGAAGGCTTCTGGCGCCCGGGTGGATTGATTCCATGGGTCGGCTGTACCGACACCGCCCTGTTCACCTGCCCGGCCAGCCAAGCCGGGAAGCGTCTGGCCCGCTACGAATTCAATAGCAAAAAGTAACCGTACTCATTGGACCAGACCCTTAAAACTCCTGAAACTATTCACCCAGATAGGCAGCCCGGACCCGCGGGTCATTGAGCAGGGTTTTGGCCTCGCCATTCATGGTGACATTGCCAGACTCCATTACATAGCCCCGGTTTGCAATGCCGAGCGCGCGGCTGGCGTTCTGCTCGACCAGCAGGACCGTTGTGCCCACAGCTGACACGTCGCGCACCACTTCAAAAATCTTGTCCACCATGATGGGCGACAGTCCCATCGACGGCTCATCAAGCAGCAGCACCTTCGGCCGGCTCATCAGCGCGCGACCCATGGCAAGCATTTGCTGCTCGCCACCCGACATGGTGCCGGCCAGTTGGTCCTTGCGCTCGCGCAGGCGCGGAAACAGCACAAACATCTTTTCAATGTCGGCGGCGATGCCAGCATTGTCGCTGCGGACATAGGCGCCCATCTGCAGGTTTTCAATGATGGTCATGCGGGCGAAGACACCCCGACCCTCGGGCACCATGGCCAGGCCTTCCTTCACCAGATCCCAGGCGCCGCGCCCCTTGATGCTTTTGCCCAGATATTCGATGTCGCCGGCGAGCATCGGCAGGCTGCCGGTGATGGCCTTCATGGTGGTGGTCTTGCCGGCGCCGTTGGATCCAATCAGCGTGACCAGTTCACCCTCCTGAACCTCGAAGTCAACGCCCTTGACAGCCTGGATGCCACCGTAGGCCACTTTGAGACCCGTCACTTTGAGCAGTGTTTTTGCCATGGTTTTTGTTCCCTTTAATGACCTGTACCCAAATAGGCAGTGATCACTTTTTCATTTCTCTGCACCTCGGCAGGCGCGCCTTCGGCAATCTGTTTGCCATAATCAAGAACAGTCACCCGGTCACACAGACCCATGACCAGCTTCACGTCATGTTCGATCAGCAAGATAGTCCGGTTGTCCTTGCGGATCTGGTCGATCAGCTCGCGCAGCTGAATCTTTTCAGTCGCATTCATTCCGGCCGCGGGCTCGTCCAGCGCAATCAGCTGCGGGTCGGTGGCCAGCGCCCGGGCAATTTCCAGGCGTCGCTGGTCGCCGTAACTCAGGGTGCGCGCCTTGTAGTCGGCGTACTTGCCGATACCCACGTAGTCGAGCAATTCATGGGAACGCTTGGCAATGGCCGCTTCTTCATGCCTGAAACCCGGCGTACGGAAAACCGCGCCCAACAGGCCGGATTTGGTGCGGATATGGCGACCGACCATCACGTTTTCCAGTGCCGTCATGTCGGCAAACAGGCGGATGTTCTGGAAGGTCCGGGCAATACCGGCCTTGGCCACTTCATGCACCGCGGTGGGCTTGTAAGGCTTGCCCGCCAGCTCAAACGTGCCGCTGTCGGGCGTATAGAGCCCCGTCAACACATTGAAAAAAGTAGTCTTGCCGGCTCCATTGGGGCCGATCAGGCCATAGACCTGGCCGCGTTCGATTTTGATGCCGACATCACTGAGGGCTTGCAAGCCACCGAAGCGTTTGGAAACACCGGAGACATTGAGAATGGTTTCGCTCATATCCATTCTCCTTAAACTTTGACAGCCTTGGCCAGCGACTTGCCGTGCTCCGGCGCAGGCCAGAGCCCGCGCGGACGCAACAGCATGATGACGATCATGGCCAGCGCGATCAAGAGCTGGCGCAAAATCGCGGAGTCGAGCCGGCCATCGGTCATGGCTTGTAGCGGACCGGCCACATGGCGCAGCACCTCCGGCAGCGAAGCCAGCAGCAAGGCCCCAAGAATGACGCCGGGCAAATAACCGATGCCGCCCAGCACCACCATGGCCACAATCATGATGGACTCCATCAGACTGAAAGACTCGGGCGAGACAAAGCCCTGGAAGGCGGCGAACATGGCGCCCGACACACCGCCAAACGTGGCGCCCATGCCGAATGCCAGCAATTTCATATTGCGGGTATTGATGCCCATGGCCTTGGCGGCAATTTCGTCTTCGCGGATCGCCATCCAGGCGCGTCCAATGCGCGAGTTCTGCAGCCGGTGGCTGATAATCACTGAAATGATCACCAGCGCCAGGAACAGGTAGTAGTACATCGACACCGAGTTGACTGCAAAGCCGAAGAACTCATGCTGCTTGCCCAGATCGAAACCGAAAAACTTCATTGAGTCGATCTGGTTGATGCCTTTGGGGCCGTTGGTCAGGTTGATGGGGCGATCCAGGTTGTTCAGGAACACCCGGATGATTTCGCCAAAGCCCAGTGTCACGATCGCCAGATAGTCGCCGCGCAGCTTGAGTGTTGGCGCGCCCAGCACCACACCAAACAGTCCGGCCAGGGCGGCCGCCGCCGGAATGGCGGCCCAGATGGGCAGGTGGAGTCCTTCGGGAAAAGCTGCGGCAATCGCCGGAAACGCCTCCGCCAAGTGGGGCGATCCGAGCAGCGCAAACAGGTAAGCACCCAGCGCAAAGAACGCCACGTAGCCGAGGTCGAGCAGGCCGGCGTAGCCCACGACGATGTTCAGGCCCAGGGCGAGCAGCACATACAGCAACGTCATGTCGACAATGCGCACCCAGGCATTGCCGCCCTGTTGCAGCAGCAGGGGCAGCACCAGCAGTGCGATGCCAGCAATTAAAAAAGTAACTAGTTTATTGGATTTCATCAGAATTTCTCCTTGTTTCGGCTTGTCGGGGACTTGGGTCAAGGGCTATGCCCGGTCCGCCACACGTTCACCCAGCAAGCCCGAAGGACGCAGTGTGAGCACAAAAATCAGCACGATGAAGGCAAAAATATCGGAGTACTGGCTGCCTAGCACCCCCCCCGTCAGCGGGCCGATATAACCTGCACCGATGGATTCAATCAACCCCAGCAAAATACCGCCCAGCACGGCACCGCCCAGGTTGCCAATGCCGCCAAACACGGCTGCGGTAAAAGCCTTGAGACCGGGCAAAAAACCCATAGTGTGCTGCACGGTTCCGTAGTTGGAGGCATACATCACGCCGGCCAGCGCCGCCAGCACGGCGCCGATGATGAAGGTGGCGGAAATCACCGTATCCGGCCGCACGCCCATCAGCGCTGCCACGCGCGGGTTTTCGGCGGTGGCGCGCATGGCGCGGCCCAGTTTGGTGTAATGAACCAGCCACATCAGCGCCGACAGCGATACCGCCGTGGCGCCGAGGATGAAAAGCTGCGTCACGGTGATCACCGCGCCGCCAACCTGAAAAGGCTCGGAAGGCAACAGCGTCGGATAAGGTTTGTAGTTGGGCTTCCAGATGATCATGGCCAGCGTCTGCAGCAACAACGACATGCCGATGGCGGTGATCAGCGGCGCGAGCTTTGGGGAGTTGCGCAGCGGCCGGTAGGCAATTTTTTCGATCGTGAAATTCAGCGCGCCGCACACCACAAAGGCAATCAACAGTGAAATCAGCAAGATCAGCCAGCCGGGCGCGGCCGGCATCGCCTCCTGCATCCAGCGGATGATGGTCCAGCTGGTGAGCGCGCCCACCATCAGAACCTCGCCATGCGCAAAGTTGATCAGGTTGATGATGCCGTAGACCATGGTGTAGCCCAGGGCGATCAGGGCATACATGCTGCCCAGAACCAAACCATTGATGATCTGCTGTAGCAATATTTCCATAACACTCTCCGGTTTGATTGAACTTGGCAGCTTCGCTCGCGTTGCCGCATACCAGGATCACCAGTAACGCCCGCGCATTTACAAAAGCTAACAAAAAGCCCGCCTATCAAATCCAGATGACTGGTGAAGGTGGCGAGCTAATGCGCGAATTGTAGCGATAGGCAACTAGCGAGAATCGCGCCAGAGAATCAGTTTTCGCCGGGTTTACCCTTGAGATAATTCAAATCTCGTGACGACGGGGGTTTATCAGCAGATTTTGTTTTGCATCAGTTTTTCTGATTGTTCTTTGCTTTTAACTCATTGAGCTTATCGGCAATCCGGATCTCCAGCCCCCGGTTGACCGGCCGATAAAAGCCTGGCGCGGCCATGCCTTCCGGAAGGTAGTTCTCGCCGGCGGCAAATCCGTCTTCTTCGTCGTGCGCGTACCGGTAATTCTTGCCGTAGTCCAGTTCCTTCATCAGCTTGGTGGGCGCATTGCGCAGGTGCATGGGCACAGGCCTGGTGCCGTCTTTCTTGATGAAGGCCTTGGCTTCATTAAAGGCCTTGTAGACCGCGTTGGACTTGGGCGCAACCGCCAGATATACAACGCATTGGGCCAGCGCCAGCTCTCCTTCAGGCGAACCGAGCCGTTGATATACCTCGGCTGCGTCGAGCGCCATGCGTAGCGCGCGCGGATCTGCCAGACCGATGTCCTCGCTCGCCATCCGGATGAGCCGGCGCGCCATGTATTTGGGCTCCGCACCACCGTCAAGCATGCGCATGAACCAGTAAAGTGCCGCGTCGGGGTCGGATCCGCGCACCGATTTGTGCAGGGCGGAAATGGTGTCGTAAAACTGCTCTCCGCCCTTGTCATAGCGGCGCAGTCGCTCGCCCAGCACCTTGAGCAGCCAGGCATCACTGACGTCGCTGATCTTCTCCGCCCTGGCTGCCACGCTGAGGGATTCAAGGGTGTTGAGCAAACGCCGGGCATCGCCATCCGCGTAGGCAACAAGCCGCTCGACCGCTTCATCCGCTATCGTTTCTATAGCTGGAAGTACTCGTTCTTGCTGGACCCTGAGCACAATTTTTTTCAAATCCGCATCCGTGAGCGGTTGCAGCACATAAACCACGGCGCGAGACAGTAGAGCCGAGTTGACCTCGAACGACGGGTTTTCGGTGGTGGCGCCGATAAAGGTGAACAGGCCGCTTTCCACATGCGGCAAAAAAGCATCCTGCTGGCTCTTGTTGAATCGGTGCACCTCATCAACAAATACGATGGTGCGTTTCCCGTGTCCATCGCCCTGCCCTTGCCAAATGCTGGCCTGCTCGACCGCCTCGCGAATCTCCTTGACGCCGCCCAGCACAGCGGAAATGGTGATGAAATGTGCATCAAAACTGTTGGCCATAAGCCGCGCAATGGTGGTTTTTCCGACGCCCGGTGGCCCCCACAAAATGCAACTGTGCGGCTCGCCGGATTCAAAGGCAATGCGCAGCGGCAGGCCCTCACCCAGCAAATGCTGCTGGCCAACGACTTCACCAAGGTTTTTCGGGCGCAAGCGTTCGGCTAGCGGCGGGTGGGATGCGGGGGTCGCCATAATGGTCTTACGCTACGCTGTAACGGGGCGTTACACCCAGGTCATGAACTTCTCGACTTACTGCCTGATCACATCCGCCCCTTTGGGCGGTTTGAACTGAAACGTGTCGCTAGGCAAATTCGGGTTGACTTCAAGCTTGCTGAAGCTCAGCACCGAGCGCTGGCCAAAGCTGTCAAGAATCTCCAGCGCAGCCAGCACGGCGGGTTTCTCGTCAGCGCGAAAGCCCACGCGCACGGTCTGCAACTGCCCGTCCCTGGCCTTGGGCGTGGCGACAACCCACTGCAAACCATCTTTTTCAGGCGCTGCCGTCAGCGTGAAATCGGCCTGCAGGGCACGCAGATCGGGCGCAGCCGCAATCAGGGCGGCCGGCGTCGAACCCAGTACCGCAGACTGCTTCCTTGCCGTGACTTGGTTCAGGTCGGTGTCATACAACCACAGCGTCTGGCCGTCAGCGACGATGCTTTGCTCAAACGGTTTCTTATAGATGAACTTGAAACGATTGGGCCGCGAGAATTCAAAAGTCCCGCTGGAAGTCTTGCTGCGCGCGGACTGGCCTTCTTTGGCCGGAGCTGTCACCACCTGGGTAAAGTCGGCCCGGCCGCTGCTAACTGTCTTGACGAAGCCTTCAAGGCTTTCCAGCCCGTTCGCCCAGGAGGAATGGGCAAAAACAGCTATTAATACGGTAGCAAAAAAGTTTTTTATCATCTCTATTCTGCCCTTGTGGGCACCAATATTTCGCGCTGGCCGCTGCCACTCATGGCGCTGACCAGACCGGCATTTTCCATGTCTTCAACCAGCCGTGCAGCGCGGTTGTAGCCGATCTTCAGATGGCGCTGAACCAGCGAAATGCTGGCCTTGCGGTTCTTCAGTACAACTTCAACGGCCTGGTCATACATCGGGTCTTTTTCCGCAGCGCTCGCTTCGCCGCCCAGCTCGCCGCCTTCGCCATCCACCGTACCGCCTTCGAGCAGGCCGTCAATATAGTTGGGCTCGCCTTGCTGCTTGAGGTAGGCAACGACCCGGTGCACTTCATCGTCGCTCACAAACGCACCATGCACCCGAATTGGAAAGCCTGTACCACTTGGCATGTAAAGCATGTCACCCATGCCGAGCAGGGCTTCGGCGCCCATCTGGTCAAGAATGGTGCGGCTGTCGATCTTGCTGCTGACCTGGAATGACAAGCGCGTCGGAATGTTGGCCTTGATCAAACCGGTAATCACGTCGACGCTGGGGCGCTGGGTGGCCAGCACCAGATGAATGCCGGCGGCACGGGCTTTTTGCGCCAGCCGGGCAATCAGTTCCTCAATCTTCTTGCCGACCACCATCATCAGGTCGGCCAATTCGTCAATCACCACGACAATATACGGCAGGCGCTCCAGCGGCTCGGGCTGCTCGGGCGTCAGGCTGAAGGGGTTATAAATGAATTCGCCGCTGGCCTTTGCCTCATCGATCTTGATGTTGTAGCCCGCCAAATTGCGCACACCCAGCTTGCTCATCAGCTTGTAGCGTTTTTCCATTTCGGCCACGCACCAGTTCAGGCCGTGGGCGGCCTGGCGCATGTCGGTCACCACCGGGGCCAGCAGATGCGGAATGCCTTCGTAAACACTCATTTCCAGCATCTTGGGATCAATCAGCAGCAGCCGCACGTCGCGCGCGTCCGCCTTGTAAAGCAGGCTCAAGATCATCGCGTTGATACCGACCGATTTACCAGAACCGGTGGTGCCGGCGACCAGGCAATGCGGCATTTTGGCCAGGTCGGCGACAACGGCATTGCCGGCAATGTCCTTGCCCAGGCCGATGGTGAGCATGGACTTGGCTTCGTTATAGGCCTGCGAACCGAGAATTTCGCTGAGCTTGATCGACTGGCGTTTGGCGTTTGGCAGCTCCAGCGCCATGTAGTTTTTCCCCGGAATGGTCTCGATCACGCGGATGGAAACGAGGCTCAGCGCGCGCGCCAGGTCCTTGGCCAGGCTGACCACCTGCGAGCCCTTGACCCCCGTGGCAGGCTCGATCTCATAACGCGTGATGACGGGGCCCGGCGCGGCCGCCACCACCCGCACTTCGACGCCAAAGTCCTTTAGTTTCTTTTCGATCAGCCGCGAGGTCATTTCCAGGGTTTCAGGCGCCACGGTTTCCTGCCGCAGCAAGGCACCATCGAGCAGGTTGACCTGTGGCAGTTTGGAATCGGGCATTTCGGTAAACAGCGGCTTTTGCCGCTCCTTGGCGACGCGTTCGCTTTTCGGAATATCCAGCAGCGCAGGCTCTATAAATACCGGCACGGGGTGCTGCGCCTTGATCTCGACGCGCTCGTCGATCAGTATTTCCTCACGCTCGCGGGCTGCCTTCTTGCCAATGTCCAGGTCAGCGGCAATCTCGCGCTTTTCGCGTCGCGAGGTGATGAAATTATCAAGGAAGGCACCCAGCGCCAGCGCCACGCGAGCCCACGAAAATTTGAAGACGCTGGAGACGGCAATCACGCCGAGCGCGATGAAAACCAGGCCGGAACCGGCAAAACCCAGCCACTTCACGCCCAGACTGCCCACCAAGTAGCCGAGGGCGCCGCCCGCATGTCCAGGCAGGCGGGATTCGAAACGATACAGCCGCGACCATTCGAGCGCGGCGCTGGCCAGGAGCAAGAGCAGCAGGCCCAGCCAGAATCTGACACGAGAGGCCTGCCGGGATTTTTCCGATGCCAGCGGCTCACTGCGAAGTCCATGCGCCAGTGACGACAGCCAGACCCGGCACCCCGCAGCCAGCGCCCACCAGGCAGAAAAACCCAACAGGAAATAGCTGGCATCGGCCACCCATGCTCCCAGATGCCCACCCCAGTTCCGGGCAGCAAGCTGAACGCCACTGGCGGTTTCCGCAGTTCCCGAGGTCGACCAGGCAGCGTCCTGCGGCGAATAGCTCAAGAGGGCCGCCAGCCAGAAAACAAGCCCCACCAGGCTCAAAATGAGGCTGACTTCATGGGCAAAACGTTTAACGCCGCCAGGCGCGCTTGCGGCCGGAGAGTTTCGGGAATTCAGGGTATCAAGTGAGTAAGTCATAAGCCGCCTTTGAGCTTACCGCAGTTAGAGGGGGGTAAGAGGGTGCGGCCGGCAGCAACTTTTGTAAGCGCTTGCAGTCAGGAAAGCGACTGGATCTGCTCTTTAACCAGAAGCGAACCGTCATCACGCGTTTCAATGAATCCCCGCTCTTCAAGATCTTTCATCACCCGGCTGACCATCTCGCGGGACGCGCCGACCATCTTGGCCAGATCCTGGCGCGAAACCTTGTCACGAATCACGACATGGCCGCCGCCATTTTCACCGGCGAACTCCAGCAGCGCCCGGGCGACTCGTCCATACACATCCATCAGAGCAAGGGATTCGATTTTGCGGTCCGCACGGCGCAGCCGCTGCACCAAACCCTCCAGCACTGCGTAAGCCATCGAGCCGTTCTCGGGCAGGCAGCGCGCAAACTCCAGCCGGCCGAGAGTCAGCGCATCGGTCTGGACCTCGGCGACCACGGACGCTGAGTGGGGAGCATCATCGATCAGGCTCATCTCACCGACGTAGTCACCCGGATACATCGTCGCCAGAATGACTTCGCGACCGCGGACGTCGCTACTGATGACACGGGCCCGTCCCGTCAGGATGATGGTCAGCGCATTGGATTTTTTCCCCTGCTCAACGATCGGCTCACCCCGCTTGAAGCGACGCTTGCCCACGGCATCCGCTACGGAGGCTGCCTGAAGGGCCGTCAACCTGGAAAAAAGAGGCACCCGGCGAATCAGTTCCAGGTTGGAAACCATTGTTGTCATATCAACTTCCTCCAAACCTCACAACCGACAGCCGTCGCGTGATTTCTTACAATGTGGTTTCACTCGCAAAAAGCGGAATACCGTCAAAGAATGCCCTTTGCGAAACACTTGCGCGACCTGACTCTACCTGAGTTCCAACACTTTCCCACCAAGTTATTCATCATGAAACATTCCAGAGTTCTCATTCTTGGCTCAGGCCCCGCAGGCTACACCGCGGCCGTGTACGCGGCACGCGCAAACCTTGCCCCGGTATTGATTACTGGCATGGCGCAGGGCGGCCAGCTGATGACCACCACCGATGTCGATAACTGGCCCGCCGATGTGGATGGCGTGCAGGGACCAGACCTGATGCAGCGCTTCTTGGCCCACGCGGAACGCTTCAAAACCGAGATTATCTTTGACCACATCAATCAGGTGGACCTGAGCAAGCGCCCTTTCACGCTGACTGGCGACAGCGGCAGCTACACCTGCGACACGCTGATCATCACCACTGGCGCGTCCGCTAAATACCTGGGACTCGAATCGGAAACCGCCTTCATGGGCCGGGGCGTTTCGGGCTGCGCGACCTGTGATGGTTTTTTTTACCGCAACCAGGAAGTTTGCGTCGTGGGGGGCGGCAATACCGCCGTGGAAGAAGCCCTTTACCTGTCCAATATTGCCAGTAAAGTCACGTTGGTGCACCGCCGCGACACCTTTAAGGCTGAGGCCATCCTGATTGACAAGTTGCACGAAAAAGTGGCGGCTGGCAAGATTGAACTCAAGCTGCACCATACGCTGGACGAGGTGCTCGGGGATTCTTCAGGCGTGACCGGCGTGCGACTGAGAAGCGTCAGGCATGACGCCACACAAGACCTTGCGCTGCAGGGCTGCTTCATCGCAATCGGCCATCAGCCCAACACCGGTATTTTTGCCGGCCAGCTGGAAATGAAAGATGGCTACATCATCACCAAAACCGGTCTGCAGGGGTTTGCCACCATGACCAGCATACCCGGCGTGTTCGCCGCCGGCGACGTCCAGGATCATGTGTACCGGCAGGCCATTACAAGCGCCGGCACCGGCTGCATGGCCGCGCTGGATGCGCAGCGCTTTTTGGAGCAAAACGCATGAGGACGACGCACCGGGTAGCAGCGCGGCGCGGCGCGGCCTGCTTCCCCGCATGCAGACAGTCGCTGAAGGGCCTGATTTTGGAGAATTCTGTTTTCGGGCTATAATTTGCGGCTTAGCTGAGCATTCGTAGGGTCTGTCCAGTACAGGCCCGATCGGTTTTTAGCATCCTATTTCTAATTTTTTACGGAGAGTGCGCTCATGGCACGCGTCTGTCAGGTAACGGGCAAAGGCCCGATGGTGGGAAACAATGTTTCTCACGCAAACAACAAAACCAAACGTCGGTTCATGCCCAACCTGCAGTACCGCCGTATCTGGGTCGAAAGCGAAAACCGCTGGGTGCGCCTGCGCATCACTGCAGCTGGTCTGCGCTTGATTGATAAAAACGGTATCGATGCAGTCCTGGTGGACCTTCGCGCCCGCGGTGAAGTCTAAGGAGAACCATCATGGCTAAAGGCGGACGCGAAAAAATCAAGCTGGAATCAACAGCTGGCACCGGTCACTTCTACACGACCACGAAGAATAAAAAAACCACGCCTGACAAAATGCTGATCATGAAATTTGATCCAAAAGCACGCAAGCATGTGGAATATAAAGAAATCAAGCTGAAATAATTCAGTCCGGTCTTCGCAGCGTCTTTGCGCTGCCAGAAAACCCGCTCTCAACCAGCGGGTTTTTTTATGTCTGCAGCGTTTTGAACAGGTTTTAGTTTGCGCGATGAAAGTTCCGTCTCAGAGGCGTGATGCCTAAAAGCAAAAAGTGCGGTGGTACGCGGAGAAACTGCTCCGCTCTACGCTCTACGCTCTGCGCCTTCAAGGCGTAAAAAAAGCAGCCTGCGTCGGGGGCTCGAAAAAATGCAGGCAATATGTCGGTCCGACAAATAAAAAGCCGTCGCAGCGAATAAACACTGCGACGGCTTAAAGGATTTTCGTCTGACCGGATCAACCAATATCAAGTACGGGCGGCCCGCAGCTTGATCGAGAACTCGCGAAGCGCGGCGATACCGCTTTCTTCGGCCCGGTGGCACCATGCCTGAAGATCGGCAGCAAGCTGCTCGCGCGAAGCCGACGTGCTGAGCCACATCTGACGCAGCTCCTCGCGCATGACGACCATCTTGTCCAGCACGGGATGCTCTGCCCTGGCTTGCGCAATTTGGGACCTTGCCGCTTCAGGAACCTTGTCGTCATCACGGTGAAGCCATCGAGTGGCCACGCGCAACAGGGACACATCGGCCTTCCTTGCTTGCAGCTTCGCAATTTCAGCTTTTCCAGCACGGCGCAGTTCACGCGAGAATCCTGCCATTACTTCGTAGCGATGCGCAATCAGCGCCTCCAGCGTTTTCTCGTCAGCAACCGGCTGTATGGCACCCAGGCGAAGCCGTGGCGGCACTTTCTTGACAGCCGCCAGGCCAACCATTTCCATGGCCCGGATATAAACCCAGCCGATATCAAATTCGTAGGGCTTCACGGAAAACTTGGCCGACGTGGGATAAGTGTGGTGATTGTTGTGCAGTTCCTCGCCGCCAATGATGATGCCCCAAGGGGAAATATTGGTGCTGGCGTCCGGCGCTTCAAAGTTGCGATAGCCCCAGTAATGGGCAATGCCATTGATGATGCCGGCCGCAGTCAGCGGAATCCAGGCCATCTGCACCGCCCATACAGCCAGGCCAGCCGCACCAAACAGCGCCAGATTGATGATCATCATCAGGCCAACGCCTTGCCAGCTGAAGCGCGTGTAGACATTGCGTTCAAGCCAGTCACTGGGCGTGCCATGACCAAACTTCTTCATCGTTTCCAGGTTTTTGGTTTCAGCCCGGTACAGTTCGGCACCGGTCCAGAAAACCGTTTTGATACCGCGCGTCTGAGGGCTGTGCGGGTCTTCGGCGGTTTCGCATTTCGCGTGGTGTTTTCGGTGAACCGACACCCACTCCTTGGTCACTTGTCCCGTGCCCAGCCAGAGCCAAAAACGGAAAAAATGCGAGGGAATGGCGTGCAGATCCATCGCGCGGTGCGCTTGATGGCGGTGCAGATAAATCGTCACGCTGGCAATCGTGATATGAGTCGTCACCAGGGTGTACAGCACAATCTGCCACCAGCTTGCAGCCAGCAGACCATGAGCCAGCCAGTCAAGGGTGGCATCAAAAAACATCATATAAGTCCTTCAAACAATCTGCGCCAGCAGCGCATTCGAGACCTGTCTCCAGGGCCGCATTTGACAACCTGAAATTATAAGTTGCCAGACACATAAACGCAAAACGCTTCGCCACGGTTTGCACAGCTGAAACCTCTGCGCAAACTACTCACCAAAGATCAGAGCTTTTGCCACACGGCCGCAAAAAACCCGTCGGTGTGGTGCTGGTAAGGCCACAGACGGAGGTAGGGTCCGCGACAGAGTTTGTCAGCATTCTCCACCCCTATATGGGTCAACAAGGGCGCAGCTTCAAGCAGCGTGAAATCTTTATTCGCAGCGCTGAATGCTTCAGCAATCGCCTCATTTTCCTGGCGCAGGATGCTGCAAGTGGCATAGACCAGCCGTCCACCTGGTTTCAATAGCCGCGCAGCACTTTGCAAAATGGCGGTTTGCTTGGCGGTCAGCTCTTCAATCGCCTTGGGGTTGTGCCGCCATTTCAGGTCAGGATTGCGCCTGAGGGTGCCCAGACCCGAGCACGGCGCATCGACCAGCACACGGTCAATCTTGCCCGCCAGCCGTTTGATGCGGTCGTCCCGTTCATGCGCGATCGCCACGGGATGCACATTGGACAGTCCGCTGCGCGCCAGCCGCGGCTTGAGCGCTGCGAGCCGGTGCGCGGAGGTGTCAAAAGCATACAGCCGACCGGTATTGCGCATGGAAGCACCGAGCGCCAGGGTTTTTCCGCCTGCACCGGCACAAAAATCAACCACCATCTCGCCGCGCTTCGCATCCACCAGCAGGGCGAGCAGTTGCGAGCCTTCGTCCTGCACCTCAATGGCGCCGCGAGTAAAGGCGTCCAACTTGCCGAGCTGCGACTTGTCGGCCAGCCTCAGTCCCCACGGCGAGTATGGCGTCGCTACTGTTTTAATAGCTGACTTGGCAAGCTCCTTCTGAACGTCAGCGCGTTTATCCTTCAGGGTATTGACGCGCA
>NZ_JABBPF010000074.1 GCF_012927415.1 Polaromonas sp.
ACACGTGACTTCGTGCTCTGCGGCGACATCAATATCGCGCACCAGGAAATCGACCTGAAAAACTACAAGGGCAACCGCAAGAACAGCGGCTTTTTACCTGAAGAGCGCGCTTGGATGAGCCAATTGCTGCGTGATGCCGAGCTGGCCAACGAAGCCGCCGATGAACTGATTCAGGGCGCCGGCCCAACGCCAAAGGGGGGCGGCATGGTCGACGTGTACCGCCAGCTGCACCCCGCCACCACCGCCGAAGCCTACACCTGGTGGAGCAACCGCGGCCAGGCCTATGCCAAAAACGTTGGCTGGCGGCTGGACTACCACCTTGCCACCCCGGCTGTCGCCGCTCGCGCCCGATCGGCCGACATTTACAAGGCGCAACGCTTCAGCGACCATGCACCGTTGACAATTGAATACGAAGGCTTGCTCTGACAACGGCCAGGAAGCCGGTCAACAACATTACAACGCATCACGAACGGGTCTGCAGGGGCATTTCAGCCATCTTGGCGCAAAAGGACGCAAAGGAGCACGCCTTCATATAAAAGACACTGCTCGTCACCACGCCGGAAAGCATCACCGATGGCTTTTACCTGCTGGACAAGTCCTGGCACTTCATCTTCCTCGGCCGGACAGATCGCATGCCCGCGTGCCGGCTCTTCAGGCGCAACGCAGTGCGCCGGCCTGGCCCCTCAGCCCTCAGCCAGCGGCATTCATACGCACACGCCGCGCCGCCTCTTGCGCGTTGGCATCGTCAATCTCGCGCAGCACGCCACCCACATCGACCGGCCCGCTCTTGCGCTGGAAGCGGCCGGTCAATACCGTGTCGGGGTAGAGCACGCCGCGCTGGTACAAGTCCCACATCTCGTGGCCATAGTCAATCTGCAGCAGATCGGGCGCAAACTGGCCAAAGAAATGGCGCAGGTTGGCAACGTCGCGCAGCAGCATGCGGTTGGCGTGATTGTTGCCGGCGGCATCCACCGCCTGCGGCAAGTCGATGATGACCGGTCCGTCGGCGGCCAGCAGGATGTTGAATTCAGAAAGATCGCCGTGCACCACGCCGGCGCACAACATGCGAATCACCTCGGTTAACAAGGTCGCATGGTGCGCGCGTGCCTGCCCGGGCGTGAACGCGACATCGTTCAGCCTCGGTGCGGCGTCGCCATGCTCGTCGGTCACCAGTTCCATCAGCAACACGCCGTCGCAGAAATTATGCGGTTTGGGCACGCGCACGCCGGCATCAGCCAGGCGATACAGCGCGTCGACCTCGGCGCTTTGCCATGCAGCCTCGCTCGCCTGCCGGCCAAATTTCGTGCCCTTGGCCATGGCTCTGGCCTGGCGGGTGTTCTTGACCTTGCGGTTTTCGGTGTAGTCCACTGCCTGTCGAAAGCTGCGCTGGCTGGCCTCTTTGTAAATCTTGGCGCAGCGCGTCTCATCACCGCAGCGCACCACGTAGACCATGGCTTCCTTGCCGCTCATGAGCTGGCGGACCACGCTGTCGATCAGGCCTTCTTCAACGAGGGATTGCAATCTTGGGGGTACTTTCATGGTCGCAATTGTGCGCTGTGTCGCAAATTCATGGCGCGGCGACCTTCCGCCCTGACGCAGGGCACGGTTAACCGGTTTAGCCACGCGCCAGGCATGCGCCGAAGCAAGAGAAATTCGCTGGCACAAAAAATTATTACCAATAATAAACATCCACACGGATGGTGCTAAGATGTTTTTTATGTCAAAAAGCATAAAACCCGTCAATGCCGCCAAACCGGCTGACGAAAAACTCACCATCAATCTGGGGTATGTCGATCTCGGCAAGATCGATCTGCTGGTCCAGGAAGGCTTTTACGCCAACCGCAGCGACCTGATTCGGACCGCCATCCGCAGCCACCTGGCCAGCCACGCCGACGTGGTGAAGCAGGTCGTGGCGCGCAAGACGCTGGTGCTGGGCATTCAGCATTTCAGCGCCGACGAGCTGCGCGCCGTGCAGGCGTCGGGCGAGGCGCTGCAGATTCGTGTGCTCGGCCTGGCCAGCATCGCGCTCGACGTCAGCCCCGAGCTGGCGCTGGCCGCCATTGACTCGGTGGTCGTGCTGGGCGCGCTGCACGCCAGCCCGGCAGTGAAGGCTGCACTTTCCAACCGTATCCGCTGAACGCAACCAAGGAATTCCATGACCCCCTCTTTTCAAAGCCTGATCTCCGAAGCCACACGCCTGACCCAGGGCGGCAATCTGCAGGCGGCTACCGCGGCAATCCAGGCGGCCCTCGCTGACGCCGCCTCGACGACCTCGGCCGCCAGCGCCGCCACCCGCGACAGCTGGGTCATTGATGTGCCGGCACGCGAGCTTGAACGCGAAACGGGGACGTCGGCTCAACCGCCGTCCGCCGGCGGCCGGTTTATTGCGGGCAGCCACCAGGAGGCGTCCGGCGCGCGCGAATACAAACTCTACATTCCCCCGGCAGCCAGCAGCCAAGCGCTGCCGCTGGTCGTGATGCTGCATGGCTGCACGCAGAACCCCGACGATTTCGCACTGGGCACCGGCATGAATGAAGCAGCGCTCAAGCACGGTTTTTTTGTGCTTTACCCGGCCCAGGCACAAAGCGCAAATCCTTCACGTTGCTGGAACTGGTTCAAGCACAACCACCAGAAGCGCGGCCGCGGCGAGCCGGCAATCCTGGCAGGCATGACGCGCGAGGTAATGAAGCAGCACAACATCGATCCGCAGCGCGTTTACGTGGCCGGGCTTTCCGCCGGTGGCGCCATGGCGGCCATCCTTGGCGCGGCTTACCCGGATCTGTTCGCGGCGGTCGGTGTGCACTCGGGCCTGCCCGCCGGGTCGGCCATCAATGTCCAGCAGGCGCTCAGCGTGATGAAAAGTGGCGGCAGCGCCAGTTCATCAGCGGCTCAGGCGCCGCCTACCATCGTCTTCCACGGCGATCAGGACAGCACCGTGCATCCGGTCAATGGCGAACATGTCGCCGCAGCCAGCGCAGGCGCTGCAGCGCCCGAACTGCAGCAGGCGCGCAGCCCGAACGGTCGCCATTACACACGGCGCGTCTACCGCGAAGCGGGCGGTCGCTTGCGGGCCGAGCATTGGGCCGTGCATGGTGCCGGCCACGCCTGGTCTGGCGGCAGCGCCCGGGGCTCTTACACGGATGCGAGTGGCCCGGACGCCACGCAGGAGATGCTGCGTTTCTTCTTGGCCAACAAGCTCTCCAACCTGCACCCGGTCGCCTGACCGGGCCAAAACAGAAACCGGCGATTCCAACCCCGGCCCGAACCTGGATGGCTCGTTACCGTATTACTATTAAATAAGTAGCACGTTATAGCGATAAACAATGAACAAGAAGCGGTTTTTACTCATTTTCATGGAAAAGAACGGGCCAACAACCCCGCTCGCCGGCCAGCAGGTCGAGTTCGCCGCGTGAAGGCCTTTCGCAAGGCTGTGCATGCAGCACATGCGCCACGGTAGCGGCCGCCGGAGAAAAATAAGCGATCACTTCGCAGTGCAATCGCCCTTCCGACTCATGCCGGGTAAAGACCGCCATGTCCAGCGGCCGTCCCGCCAGCACATACAGCGGCTCAAACAGATCCTTGATCTGGTCCGTCTTGCTGTAAGCCCAGACGCCGTCTCCAAGCGCTTTCGAAAACCATGGGCTACTCATATCGTTGGCTCCTGCAGAACAACTTCCACCAGCAAATGGCTGTCAAAAGAGGGGTTCTCATTGACCCCTTGCCGTGAATAGCCGCGGGGATTGCAGACCACCCGCGTCCCGTTGACAAAATAGTCAAAACTGTCGTGCGTGTGGCCGTGTATCCAGAGCTGCGCGCGGCCCGCGTCCGCCAGTCGATCCAGATCAGACACAAAACACGCATTCAGCAGCGAATCGGCAAATCGCGGATGCACGCTTTGAAGCGAAGGCGAGTGGTGGGTTACGACCACGGTCGGCCCCGCGTGCGCCTGCGCCAGCCGGTCTTCGAGCCAGCGGGCCTGCGCCAGGCAAAGCGCCGCGCAATCATCCGGCGTAAATATCTGGCCGGGCAAATCGCTGACATGGATTTTCTGGAAGTCGTGCATGAAGGCTTGAGCCTGCTGCATCGCCTGCGCCCGCCGCGCGCCCTGACCAAAGAGCCCGAAATCGGTCCACAAGGTGGCTCCCAGAAACCGCACACCTTGGATGATGATCTCGTCGCAATCCAGCACATGGATACCGGTGCCGGCGCACAGCCGCTTGAGTTCACCCACGGTGCCGGACAGGCTGCCATCGTAGAACTCGTGGTTGCCGGGTACATAAAGCACTGGCTTATCAAAGCCTCCAGCCCAGGTGACGGCGTCCTGCGGCCTGGCAATGTCGCCGGCCAGAATGATCACATCGGCGCCGGTCCGGGGAATTTCGAGCGGGCCGCAACTCAGGTGCAGGTCAGACAGAATATTCAGTTTCATGGGCATAGTGCGGGTGCGGACGGCCTTGCACATTGGCAACCGGCGACCTCATGGTACAGCGCGCCGGGCACCCTCGACCGGAAAAGGTGATCAGTCCCTGCAGGCAACTCCGGCAAGGTGGTTGTCATTTTTCTGGCGCCCGCGCCATCCAATGAAGCAAGACTGGCCCACCTGAGGTGAATACAGGCGAACCCTGACGCCCACAGCCCCGGCCCCGACGGCGCAGGACACGCTGGCGCTGCCGGTCGCCGCCGGCAACCTGTCAGCCTTGAGCCGCTGATGCGGACTCATCACCGGCGCCTGTTCAGGTGGCGGGCACTGCAAGAGCCGAGTGTCGATGAAACCGCGCTCTGCCTGGAGATTTCAGCCGCTCTCGTCAAGACCCGTTATTTCGGGCCCGGCGGGCGCTGCGGCTGGCCCTGCTGCACGACGTAAAAGCGGGCGCTGCGACAGTATGGTTCATGCCGTGGTGCAGGCGCGTCTAAGGGCAGCGCCCCTAGACGCGCGCGCGCTCGTAGAGGCCCTGAACCTTGGGCACGTTGGCCTGCAGCTGCTGAATGCGCTGAGGGCCCGAAGGATGGGTGGAAAGAAAGCCCGGGCCACCCGCGCCACCGCCGGCCTGTGCCATTTTTTGCCAGAGGCTGACCGAAGCCTGGGGGTTGTAGCCGGCGCGCGCGGCCAGCTCCAGCCCGACCAGATCGGCATCGGTTTCATCTTCCCGGCTGAAACGCAGCGTGAGCAACTGCGTGCCAACGCTGGCCGCAACGTCGCCCAGTTGCCCCAGTCCGAGCAGCTGCGCACCGAACGAGAGCAAGGTCCCGGTGCCCTGGCTCTTGGCGATGCGGGCACGCGCATGCTCGCGCAGCGCATGGGCCATTTCGTGGCCCATGACCATGGCCATTTCGTCATCGGTGAGCTTGAGCTGATCGACGATGCCGGTGTAAACGGCTACTTTTCCACCCGGCATGCAAAACGCGTTGATCTCCTTGCTGCTGATCAGGTTCAACTCCCAACGCCATTGCCGGGAACGATCATTCCATTGCGCGGCGAAAGGCACCAGCCGCAGGCCGATCTTTTGCAGCCGATGGAGCTGCGGGTTGCCCGGCGGCGCGAGCGCGCCCTTGGCGCGGGCTTCAGCCAGCAGCTTGCTGTATTCCTGCGTCGCCGCGCCTTCTATTTCATCAACCGGCACAAGGCTGCGCAAACCCGAAGGGGGTCCCACATTGACCTGCGCCAGCAAGGGCGGGCTGACCGCAGCGGCCGTGGCGCCGGCAGCGGCCAGCAAAAAACCCCGGCGGCCGAGCCAGGCAGAGTGTTTGACATCGCATAAGTAGCACATGGGTGAATAATAGCCACAAATCGAATTTCCCATGCCAGACAAAACCTTTTCCACCCTTGCCGCCAGTCCGTCCAATTCGACCCTTGCCGGCGCACCGAAAGCAGCCGCGGCCGGCACCCCAAAACCCGGCTGGCGCGAGGTCTGGCAGGTCTATTCCGAGGCCGCCACCTTGCGCATGTTGCTGCTCGGTTTTTCGGCTGGGCTGCCCTTGCTGCTGGTGTTTGGCACGCTCAGCTTCTGGCTGCGTGAGGCCGGTATTGACCGCACCACGATTGGCTATCTGAGCTGGGTCGGGCTGGCTTACGGCTTCAAATGGGTCTGGGCGCCGCTGGTCGACCGGCTGCCGATCCCGCTGCTCACGCGCTGGCTAGGGCGGCGCCGCAGCTGGTTGCTGCTGTCGCAGGCAACCATCATCACGGCGCTGGTGTGCATGGCGCTGACCGACCCCAAGCTGGCCCTGCTGCCGGTGGTGTGGTGTGCGCTGGCAGTTGCCTTTGGTTCGGCAACGCAGGACATCGCGCTGGACGCCTACCGGATCGAATCGGCCGATATCAAGCGACAGGCCGCGCTCGCCGCAGCCTACCAGACCGGCTACCGTATCGCGATGATCTGGGCTGGCGCTGGTGCGCTGTGGATTGCCGCGCGCGCTGAAATCGTCGGCGTGAGCAGCTACCAGCATGGCGCCTGGCAAACCGCTTACCTGGTGATGGCCGCGTCGATGATGCTGGGCGTGGTGACCGTGCTGTGTTCGCCCGAGCCCCAGCGCCGCGAACTGCCGCCCAGCAAAAACGCGGCGGAGTGGTTCAGGGGCGCGCTGGTGGACCCGTTTGCCGATTTTCTGCGGCGCTACGGCAAGCAGGCCCTGCTGATTCTGGCGCTGATCGCGATTTACCGCATCAGCGATGTCGTCATGGGCATCATGGCCAACCCGTTTTACGTGGACATGGGCTACTCCAAGGACGAAGTGGCGACAGTGACCAAGATTTACGGCGTCATCATGACCCTGGTTGGCGCCTTTGTCGGCGGCGGTCTGGCCATGCGCTTTGGCGTGATGAAGGTATTGATGCTGGGTGCCATCCTGAGCGCCGGCAGCAACCTGCTGTTTGCCTGGCTGGGCACGCGCGGCCATGATGTGACCTCGTTGATCTTCGTGATTTCGGCCGACAACCTCTCAAGCGGCATTGCCTCGGCGGCCTTCATCGCCTACCTGTCGAGCCTGACCAACGTCAACTATTCGGCCACCCAATACGCGCTTTTCAGCTCCATGATGCTGCTTTTACCCAAGGCGCTGGCGGGCTATTCGGGGCGTTATGTCGATGCTTTTGGTTACAGTAACTTCTTCACCGCCACCGCCTTGCTGGGTTTGCCGGTATTGCTGCTGGTATGGCTCGCTTCAAGGACAAAAACGGCTGATGTCCAGTAAGAATCGGCATTATTAGCTCTTGTTTTTATAGCAAGATTCAAACAAGGAAAAACTCTGCTGCCAGCGTGTGTGCCTGACAAGCACCGGCGATTTACCTATCTTTACGGCCGCTTCAAGCGCAATTGTTGCGCTGCGCCCACCATCGATGCCATTGCAGTGGTCGTTGCCAGCGGACACTGCTTCAACCGAGGACTTGCCCATGACCCAACAGCTGCTGATGATAGAAGACGACACCCGTCTGGCGACCATGGTGGGTGAGTATCTGCGGCAGTCGGGCTATGGTTTTACCCATGCGGCGACTGGCACCAGCGGCTTGGCTGCGCTCCACGAAAGCCCGCCGGATCTGGTCATCCTGGATTTGATGCTGCCCGACATGGACGGGCTCGAAGTGTGCCGCCGCATTAAGGGCCAGGGCAGCGAGTCGCCCCATACCGCCGTGCTGATGTTGACGGCCAAGGGCGATCCGATGGACCGCATCGTCGGGCTGGAAATTGGCGCTGACGATTACCTGCCCAAACCGTTTGAGCCGCGCGAATTGCTGGCGCGTATCCGCGCCGTGCTGCGCCGCGGCGGTGAGGCGAGTGGCGGCACTGCCGGCAACGGCCACAAGGTGATGCGCTTCGGCTCACTGGAAATCGATCGCGATGCCAGAGCCGTCACTGTCGCCGGTAACCTGTGTGAGCTGACGTCTTACCAGTTTGACCTGCTGGTGGCCTTGGCCGAGCGCGCCGGCAGAGTGCTGAGCCGCGACCAGATCATGGAAGCCGTTCGCGGCCGCGAGCTTGAGGCATTTGACCGTTCCATCGACGTGCACATGGGCCGCATCCGCAGCGCCATCGAAACAGACGCCAAAGATCCGAAACGCATCCTGACGGTGCGCGGTGTGGGTTACGTCTTTGCCAAGCAGCAAGACTGATCAAAGCGCGGTTGTCATGCGGTTTCAAGAAATTCAGGTGTCGGGACGCAGGGCAAGGCGCCCGGGACGCAGGACACCGGAATCCACTTTGGTGAATGAGAATTCGGAGCACCGCCGAACGCTGGATTTTCGTTCGCGCCCCGCGTTGCCATGCGCCCGAAGATTGGATTTATAGCATCCCATCATGTGGACCCGTTTTACCTCGCACCTGTATGTGCGCATCTGGCTCGCCGTGGTGGCCACCGTCATCGTGCTGACTTTTCTGGTTGGCGCCGCTTGGCATCTGAGCGCGGATCTGCCTCAGCTGCCGATCCGTGAGGTGCTGGTTCACAACGCCTCTGGCGAGGTCATCGGCACGGCACAAACCAAGCCCGACCGCAAACTCGGCGAAGACATCGAGTTCGATCTGGTGACCACCGACGGCCAGACCCTGAACCTGTTGCTGCCCCGGCCCCAGCGCGCCCCCGGGAACCAGTGGATGCGGCTGCCGTTCGGCTTTGGCTTCAGCTGGATGCTGGGCCTGGTGGGTCTTGCCGTGGCGCTGGGCGCTTACCCGGTGATGCGCCGCCTGACGCTGCGGCTGGAAGCCCTGCAGCGCGGGGTCGAGCGCTGGGGCGCTGGCGACCTGTCGGCGCGCGTCAACACCGAGGGCAGCGACGAAGTGGCTTTTCTGGCCGAACGTTTCAACCATGCCGCCGAGCGCATCGAGACCCTGATGGACTCACACAAGTCACTGCTGGCCAATGCTTCGCACGAGTTGCGCTCGCCGCTGGCGCGCATCCGCATGAGCTTGGAGCTGATGAACCTGGACGCGTCATCGCCCCAGCGCCTCGAGATTTCGCGCAGCATCACCGAGCTGGACCAGCTGATTGATGAAATCCTGCTGGCCAGCCGCCTGGACGCCAGGCAAGCCGACGCCGAACCCTTTGAAACAGTCGACCTTACCGGGCTGGCGGCCGAGGAATGTTCGCGCGTCAATGCCGAGCTGGAGGCCGATCTGGCGACCGGAACGGGCACTGCCAGCACCAGCCACAGCCTGACGGTGCAAGGCTCGGCGCGACTGCTGCGCCGGCTGATTCGCAACCTGCTGGAAAACGCCAGGCGTTACAGCCGCGGCGACATCAGCCTGGAACTGACACAAATCGGCGCCGGCGGCCAGCAGCGTGCTGTCATCAAGGTGCATGATCGCGGCCCCGGCGTGCCGGCCGCCCAGCGCGAGCGTATTTTCGAGCCGTTTTACCGCCTGCCGGGCGCCAGCGAACAGGAAGGCGGCGTGGGCCTGGGGCTGGCGCTGGTCAAATCCATCAGCGAGCGGCACGGCGGAAGCGTGCGCTGCGAAGCCCGGCCGGGCGGTGGTGCCTCGTTTATTGTTGAGTTGCCACTGGGCGCCTGAACCCGTTTTATGCCTGCGCGGCCTGCAGCGCGTGGTCCGGCACGGAATGATCCGGTCAGCAAGCATGCTGTTTGATTGAACATTGACTGATCCTGATCAAACCCGTTTCGCCCTGGCGCAACGCTGGGCCAACCCGGCTGGCGCACAATTCCCTTCATGAGAGTCAGAATGCCCCATCTTTTTGAATTTTTTCCCAAGGCGACTGTTTGCCTTGCCTTGACGGCATGTTCCATGGCCGCGACCGCCGCCGCCCAACCGGGCAGTGTCTTCATCGAAGAACTGACGTCATTCGAATTGCGGGAAAAAATTGCCAATGGCGCGACCACCGTGCTGATTCCGATCGGTGGCACCGAACAGAACGGTCCCCACATGGCTTTAGGCAAACACAACGTACGGGCTAAATTTCTGGCGGCCCAGATTGCCCAACGCCTTGGAAACGCCGTGGTGGCCCCAGTCCTTGCCTACGTTCCGGAAGGGGCTATTTCTCCTCCCGTTGCCCACATGCGGTTTACCGGAACGATGTCAATCCCCGAGGCCACGTTTGAAAGCATCCTCGAATCGACCGCCAGAAGTTTCAAGCAGCATGGCTTTCATGATGTCGTTTTCCTCGGCGATCATGGGGGATACCAGAAAAACGAAACGCGTGCCGCCGAGAAGATCAACAAGGAATGGGCGGCTGACACCCGATACCGCGCCTACGGCCTGACCGCCTACTACGCTGCGGCCCAGGCGCCTTTCACGAAGGTGCTGAAAAGCAAGGGATTTTCCGATGCGGAGATCGGGCTGCACGCCGGGCTGTCCGACACCTCGTTGACCATGGCCATTGACAAGTCCCTGGTGCGCCCGGATTTGCTGGCTGAAGGCGCAAAAACCGGTCCTGCCGACGGCGTCTACGGAGATCCAAGAAGATCGTCGGCCGAGCTGGGACAAATCGGCGTCCAGATCATTGTCGAAAAATCAGTCCAGGCCATTCAGGAAGCCATCAGGCAACGCGGCATCCGCTAAATTTTTTAGGTCATCCGTTCGTGAAACCCCATTTGAAAATCATCTCTGCCATCGCAGCCGGATCACTGCTGATCCCGGTGCTCTTCACCCCTATTTCTGCCGCGACCAATGCCGCGACAACGTCAAAGCCGGTCGTCAAGACGATTGCCGGCATGCCGCCAGTGGCTGATCCGGACAATCTGTACAGCGAAACCAGGGCTGACCAGTTCAACCCGGTGGTCAAGGACGATCTGGAGCGGGTGTACGTCCCCAATCTGCGTTCGAACGATGTTTCCGTGATCGACCCCACGACTTTGAAGGTGGTTGACCGCTTCAAAGTCGGCCGTGCGCCCCAGCACATCGTGCCGTCCTGGGATCTGCGAACGCTCTGGGTTGCCAACAATGCCGAACGGGGAAACGACGGAAGTCTGACGCCAGTTGATCCGCGCACCGGCAAGCCCGGCAAGGCCGTGCCGGTAGACGACCCCTACAACATGTACTTCAGTCCGGATGGCCAGTCAGCAATTGTTGTGGCCGAAGCCAAGCATCGCCTGGACTTCAGGGATCCCAAAACCCTGAAATTGCAGTATTCCATTGAAGTACCCAAATGCGGGGGAATCAATCATGGGGATTTTTCAATTGATGGCCGCTATGCGATCTTCACCTGTGAGTTCGAAGGCAGCATTGCCAAAATTGATCTGGTTAACAAAAGCGTGACCGGCTATTTGAAGCTGGTTCTTCCCAAAACACGCTTCAAGGACACCGTCACCTCCCCCAACCCACTGGAAACAGAGATTTGCACGGCAAGCAAGGGCATGCCGCAAGACATACGGATATCGCCCAACGGAAAATTGTTCTATGTAGCCGATATGGAGTCGGACGGCGTTCACCTGATCGACGGCGAAACCTTCAAGGAAGTCGGTTTTGTTGCCACCGGTGTTGCAGCGCATGGCTTGTACCCCAGTCGCGACGCCAAATCCCTCTATGTCGCCAATCGGGGCTCACACAACATTCATGGCAAACGCAAAGGGCCAGGAAGTGTCACCGTTATCGACTTCTCAAGCAACAAAGTGGTCGCCAATTGGACGGTCCCCGGCGGTGGCAGCCCCGATATGGGAAATGTGAGCAATGACGGAAAATGGCTCTGGCTGTCTGGCCGGTTTGATGACATGGTCTACCGCTTCGACACGGCCTCAGGAAAAGTTGACTCTATCAAGGTCGGCCAGGAGCCCCATGGCCTCACTGTTTGGCCTCAGCCTGGCCGTTATTCTCTGGGTCATACCGGAAACATGCGCTGACGATCACCAAGACTGACGAAAGATTGGCTGCCTGCTGTATTTTGATCCGCTCCGCTTGCTGCATCTGATACCGCCCGAGGCGCGTAATCCAGTCGAGTAAACCAACACCTGATTTGCGGCCACCGGTCCGGTAGCCGCCCTGACCCGGCTCCGACGACACAGGCCGGGTGCCCGAAAAACCGCTGCCCGCGATCGGCGGGTGATGGCCGGATCAATGCCCGCAGCCGGTAGTTGCCTGCCGCAGAAAATAGCATCCGGTTTTGTCGCTTTATCCGGCTGGGCCGGCGATGCGCGCGAGCCGGTTTGCTACCCTCAAAGTCTTTGCAAATCACCAGGAGCCAGCATGACCAGCACAGACCCCCGCCCGCCCGCCGCCAACGTTCCCCAGGGCTTTTCCAGCCTTGGCGCCGAGCGCATGCCCTTGCTGCCACCGCAAGCCATGTCGCCGATGCAGCGTGATGCCGCCAACGCGCTGATTGCCGGGCCTCGCAAGGCCGTGTTTGGCCCTTTTATTGCGCTGCTGCGCAGCCCCGAGCTGATGGACCGGATCGGCAAGGTCGGCGAATACCTGCGTTTTGAAAGCATGCTGGAGGTGCGGCTGCGCGAACTGGTGATGTGCCGGGTTGCCCGGCAGGTGTGCAACCAGTTTGAGTGGCTGATGCATGCGCCGCAGGCACTCAAGGCGGGCGTGCTGCAGTCCACGCTCGACGCCATTGCCGAGGGCCGGCAGCCGCGAAACATGGCCGCAGACGAAGCCGTGGTGCTCGCTTTCACGTCAGAGTTGCTGCAGCAAAACGGCTGTTGCGACACCACTTACGCCGAGGCGGTAGCATCGCTGGGCGAGCAGGGCGTGGTCGAGCTCACCAGCCTGGTGGGTTATTTCGTGATGGTCTGCTGGGTCATGAACGTGGCGCGTACACCAGCCGAGGGAAAAGCCGGCTTTGCGCCCCTCTCCGCTTTTCCGGCTTGAGACCGCGGGCCGGGTTGGCTGGATCAACTAAATTCAAGCGCCGTAAACACGCGGCTGGCGGATGTCGTTCAGGCGGCTCGTGGGGCCGAGCGGGCATTCGAGCTAACAGGTTTTTCGCTGAGCTGCTCCTACGCCTGGCGCTTTCAACCGACGAAGCGCCCGAGCGCCGAAATTGCTTGGCGCGGCCTTCGTTACGGCTCGTTAAAATGGCACTCGCAAAGTCGTCCGTTGCCATTCAATTCACCGGTGACGTCACACGCCATGCCGTCAGCGGCTTTGCAGTGGCTAATCCGCGTGCGTTCGGCCCAGACCGCAGATCCTTTCCCCTGCACTCCCTTAAAGCGCCCGCAACACCCGCTCCGCGCTGATGTCGTTCAGGCAACGCGTGTGGCCAAGCGGGCATTCGCGCTCAAAGCAGGGCGCGCAGTCCAGCGGCGGTTGATAGGCGGGGTCGGTTTTCAGCCAGAGCACCGTCGCCTTGTCGTTCAGCGGCGGTGTATGCAGCGGGCTGGACGAACCGAAAATCGCCACCTGCGGCACACCCAGGGCGGCAGCGACGTGCATCAGGCCGGAATCGTTGCTGACGCTGCTGCGGCTGGCGGCAATCAGTGCCAGCGCCTGTGGCAGCGAGGTTTTGCCGGCCAGGTTGAGGCATTTGTCTGGCTGCGCGACATTGACCGGCCCGGCAATTTCGTCGCACAGGGCCGCTTCCTTGCCGGAGCCGAGCAGCACCACCGGCAAATCCAGGCTGGCGGCGAGTTCTGCAAAGTGGCGGGCCGGCCAGCGCTTTGCCGGGCCGAATTCTGCGCCCGGCGCAAAGACGACATAGCCGCCTTGCTGCAGACCGAACTCATGCAGCGTTGCGCCGATTTGCGCTGCCGCAATCTGTAGTTCAGGCCGGTCGCCCGGCAAATCGCCCTCGCCGCTCAGGGCCGAATAAAACGCCACCATGGGTGGTTTGTTTTTCGGGTTTTTGAGCCGGTGCGTGAGCAAGCCGACGCGCGCTTCGCCAAGGTAGCCGATGCGCTGGGGAATGCTGGCTAGAAACGGAAGCAGCGCGCTTTTCAGCGAATTGGGCAGCACATAGGCTTTGTCGAACCGGCCTGCCATACGCTGGGCGATGGCGCGGCGTGCCCTGAATTGCAGGCCGCCATGGGCAAATGGAAATTCAATCACTTCGGCTACCTGCGGCATGGCGCGGTAGACCGGCGCCACCCAGGGCAGGGCCCCGACGGTGAGGCGCTCGCCGCGCGCGTGCAGGTGGCGCAGCAGCGGCTCGGTCATTACAGCGTCACCGATCCACTGCGGTGCGATGACGAGGGAGTTGGCCTGGCTACTCTGCATAAATTCCGTTCACCCCGGACTTGTGGAATGCTGCGCTGCTAGTGCAAGGTTCGGGAAAACCCGGACTTTGGCAAGCTCAGTCCGGACCGGAACTCGCCGCAATTTCAGTGGCTTGCGCCAAAGTGCTCACCCGCCTTGAGCCGGTACAGCGTGCCGCAGTAGGGACATTTGGCTTCGCCTGCCCGCGCCACGTCAAGGTAAACCTTGGGGTGGCTGTTCCACAGCTTCATGTCAGCTTTGGGATTGGGGCAATACACGCCGCCCTGGGCATTGAGGTCGGTGGCCAGTAGTTCGATGGTGGAAGATGTGCTCATGTTCAAACCTTGGTCAGCCAGGACGCGTACTTGGGATTGCGGCCGTTGACGATGTCAAAGAAGGCGGTCTGAATTTTTTCGGTGATGGGACCGCGTGAGCCGCTGCCGATCTCGATGCGGTCCAGCTCGCGGATGGGGGTCACCTCAGCGGCCGTACCCGAGAAAAATGCCTCGTCTGCAATGTAGATTTCATCGCGGGTAATCGGCTTTTCCTTGATGGTTATGCCCAAATCCTCGCAGATGCTGAAGATGGTGTTGCGCGTGATGCCGTTCAGTGCGCCGGCGCTGGAGTCCGGTGTGTAGACCACGCCCTTGCGCACGACGAACAGGTTCTCGCCCGCACCTTCCGAGGCAAAGCCTTGCGGGTCAAGCAGCAGCGCCTCGTCGTAGCCTTCGTCGGTGGCTTCCATGTTGGCCAGGATCGAGTTGGTGTAGTTGCTCACGGCCTTGGCGTGAATCATCGTGATGTTGACGTGGTGGCGCGTGAAACTGCTGGTCTTCACGCGAATGCCGCGCTTCATGCCCTCTTCGCCCAGATAGGCGCCCCAAGTCCAGGCTGCCACCATCAGGTGGATGGTGTTGCCCTTGGGGCTGACGCCGAGTTTTTCCGAGCCGATCCAGGTCAGTGGGCGGATGTAGCCGCTCTCCAGATGGTTTTCACGCACCACGGCGATTTGCGCATCCATCACCTGTTGCGGGGTAAAGGGAATTTTCATGCGCAGGATCTTGGCGCTGTTGAACAGCCGCTCGGTGTGCTCTTCGAGCCGGAAAATCGCCGTGCTGCCGTCGGCCATCTTGTAGGCGCGCACACCTTCAAACGCGCCGCAGCCGTAATGCAGGGTATGGCTCAGCACATGGATTTTGGCGTCGCGCCACTCAACCATCTGGCCGTCCATCCAGATTTTTCCGTCGCGGTCTGCCATGGAGGGTGCTACTGGGGACATGATGCTGATCCTGTGGTGAATGAGTGTGGTCGTGCAATGAGGGTAAGCCAGCGTCGTGCCCAGCCGTGTCAATCGCCTGGGCAGGCCTTGCAAAAAACCCTAACCGCGGATTTTACGGCGTGGGCGGCAACCCGCTTTCAGGCGGCCTGAAAAGCGCATGATGCGCCAGCTTGCCGCCGGCAAAAGTGCAGGTCACATGGGACTCGCTTCCATCGGTCCATCGAAACACCTCGGGCTGCACGTCCTTGTCCGACTGGAGCTTGCCCAGCGCGCGGGTCATGGCGACCACATGCAGCAAGCTCAACCCGGGTTTGAGCTTGGCGTTGAGCATGACGGCACTGTCCACATAGCCGATCGGCCGGTTGGCCGCGCGCTTGAGCACCTGCATCAGGCGGGTGAAATGCAGCAGCATCCACATCACCAGGCCGGTGGCCACGGCCGCTATGCCAGCCCAGCCGTAATAGCGGTAAGCCAGCACCGTTGCCGCCACGCCGCCCAGCGGAATAAGAATTTTCTGATAGTTCATACCGCTATTTTCGCAGCCCGGGCTGGATCGCCGATTGCGGGGAGTGCGTAGACAACCTAAAACTGGAATTTTTTCAATGCTTCAGGCAATTTAACATCCAGGTCCATAGAGTACGGTTACTTATTGCTATTTTTTTAATAGCAGACATGCTGCGTGAAACCCGTCAGGCGGCGCGCATGCCCGGACCGTGGCCCTGCGCAAAGCCGGGCACCACGGTTTTAAGCCAGTACGCCAAGTCGCTGCTGGCCCGGTCGATTTGCCCGGCAGGCAGCGCAAGCAAGGCCAGTACTTGCCGCCATTGAGTGCCGCACAGGGCCGGCAAATTGCCGTGAAGGTCTGAAATGATCGCGAGTTTCACGGGGTGCCGTGCGCCGGACCCCAACCGACAGGTTACCAACTCAGCTCAAGCTGCGCACCACTTCCAGCGCTTCCTCGATGCGCTCCACGGCATGAATCGTCAGGCCCTCAACCGGTTTTTTCGGCGCATTGGCCTTGGGTACCACCGCGACGCTGAAACCCAGCTTGGCCGCCTCCTTCAGCCGCTCCTGGCCGCGCGGCGCAGGCCGCACTTCGCCGGCCAGGCCGACCTCGCCAAAGGCCAGAAAGCCCTTGGGCAGCGGCTTGCCGCGCAGGCTGGAAGCAATCGCCAGCATCACCGCCAGATCGGCGGCCGGCTCGCTGATGCGCACGCCGCCCACGGCATTGACAAACACGTCTTGGTCCATGCAGGCGACGCCGGCGTGGCGGTGCAGCACGGCCAGCAGCATGGCAAGGCGGTCTTTGTCCAGACCCACGCTCAGCCGCCTTGGCGAAGGTCCGCCGCTGTCGACCAGCGCCTGAATCTCGACCAGCAAGGGGCGTGTGCCCTCCAGCGTGACCATGACGCAGCTGCCGGGCACCGGCTCGCTGTGCTGGCTCAGGAAAATGGCGCTGGGGTTGCTGACCCCCTTCAGACCTTTTTCGGTCATGGCAAACACACCGATTTCATTGACCGCGCCAAAACGGTTCTTGATGGCGCGCACCAGCCGGAAGCTCGAATGCGTGTCGCCCTCAAAATAAAGCACGGTGTCCACCATGTGCTCCAGCACGCGCGGGCCGGCCAACGCACCTTCCTTGGTCACATGACCGACCAGCACGATGCACACGCCGCTGGCCTTGGCCGCGCGCGTCAGGTGGGCGGCGCATTCGCGCACTTGCGCCACCGAGCCGGGGGCCGAAGTGAGCTGGTCGGAATAGACCGTCTGGATCGAGTCGATGACGGCAATGGCGGGTCGCGTGGCTTGCAGCGTGGCGAGAATTTTGTCGAGCTGGATTTCGGCCATCACCAGGACCCGCGAGCCGTCCAGCCCGAGCCGGCGGGCACGCAACGCGACCTGCGCGCCGCTTTCTTCACCGGTGACATACAACGTGTTCTGGCCGGCGCGCTGCAGCGAGTCGAGCGCCTGCAGCAGCAGCGTCGATTTGCCGATACCCGGGTCACCGCCGATCAGCACCACGCCGCCTTCGACAATGCCGCCGCCCAGCACGCGGTCGAGCTCCTCGTGGCCGGTAGGGGTACGTGTCATGTCGGTGGCTTCGATGTCGGCCAGCGCGATGACCTCCGAGGCCTTGGCCAGTGACTGGAATTGCGGGCTGTAGCGGTTTTTGCCGGCGGCGCTCTCGGCGGCCGATTCGATCAGCGTGTTCCAGGCATTGCAGTGCGGGCATTTGCCCAGCCACTTGGGGCTGATGCCGCCGCACTCGGTGCAGGTGTAGATTGTTTTGTCTTTCGCCATAGGTCCATGTTACTGGATAAAAAAACAGCTGCACTGAAAATTCATGCCGCCGGAGCCGGCCGGAGCCAGCGCGCGGCACCGCGCAAAGGACTTGCGCGAGGCCGCACAAAACACAGACTTGCTGACACAATACAGAATGATTTCGGGGCTGGCCGCGCCCGCATTCGTTTAGTCAAAAAAACCCATCAACCCGCGACAGACAAGGAAACCCCGATGCGCATTTCACGCCGCCACATCATTCAGTCCACCGGCGCAGCCACCCTGCTGGCAAGCATCGGCCGATATGCCCTGGCGCAGACACTGCCGTCACTGGAAAACACCAAAATCGTTGCCGGTTTTGCGCCCGGCGGCACGGCTGATACGGTGTCCCGCCGCGTGGCTGACAAGCTGCACCCGGGCTATGCAAAAAACTCCGTGGTAGAAAACAAGACCGGTGCCGGCGGGCAGATTGCCGTACAGTTCGTCAAGAATGCGCTGCCCGACGGCGCGACCCTGCTGCTGACACCGATGTCGATGCTGGGCATTTATCCGCACACCTATAAAAAGCTGCCTTACGACCCGGTCGCTGACCTGACGCCGGTGTCGTGCGCGGCGATGTTCGATTACGGCTTCGCGGTCGGCCCGATGGTGCCTGCCAGCATTAAAACCGTTCCGGAATTCCTGGCCTGGTGCAGGGCCAACCCGAACCTGGCCAACTTTGGTTCTCCCGCTGCGGGCTCGTCGCCCCATTTCATCGGCGCCTTGCTGGGCAAAGCCGGGAATGTTGACCTGCGCCATATTGCCTTCCGCGGCACGCAGCCTGCCGTGCTCGACATGATTGGCGGCCAGATCGCCGCCGTGTCCGGCCCCACCGGCGAGTTCACCCAGCACGTTGCGGCGGGCAAGTGCCGCCTGCTGTCCACCAGCGGGCCCAGGCGCGGCAAGTTCACGCCCGGCACCCCCACCCTGCAGGAACAGGGGTTCAAGGACATGGCGTTCACCGAGTGGTTTGGTTTTTTCATGCCCGCCAAGGCGCCGCAAGATGTGTTGCAACGCCTGAACGCCGCCATTCGCAGTGCACTTGCCGCGCAAGACGTGATCGATGGGCTGGCGGGGTCTTACCTTGAGGTCATGCCCACATCGCCGGGCCAGCTGGCGGCCATGCTCAAAGCTGACACGGAACTCTGGGGCCCGCTCGTCAAGGCGATTGGCTTTACGCCCGAAGGTTGAGCCGGAAGTTCAGGGTGGATTGATTGTTGTTGAAGAATGCAAGTCACCGACCCGGCCACTTTGACTGGCCGGTCGGCTGGTTGGCTCTCTTCGTGGTTTTTTCAGGCGTTTCAAGGCATCTCAAGAACTGCGTTCTGCCCGACCGGGCATGAGCGCGCCAGAGCAGCGAAAAGGATCACCATGAAAGTCTGTATTTACGGCGCGGGCGCCATTGGCGGCTGGATCGGCAGCGGATTGGCCCGGGCGGGCTGCAGCGTCAGCGTCGTGGCGCGCGGCGCGACGCTGGACGCGCTGCAGCTGCACGGCCTGCGCCTGCAGCAGAATGGTCGGGTCACGTCGCAGGCGGTGGCCTCCAGCGCCTCCCCGGCGGAGTTCAGCGTGCAGGATCTGGTGGTGCTGGCCGTCAAGGCACCATCGCTGCCCGAAGTGGTTCAGCAGATTGCGCCGCTGCTCGGCCCGAATACGCTCGTGATGACCGCCATGAACGGTGTGCCGTGGTGGTTTTTGCAGGGTTTTGGCGGCGCGCTGGCGGACCAGCGCCTGATCTCTGTAGACCCGGACGGCGAACTGGCCAGAGCCATACCGGCCGCGCCGATCCTCGGCTGCGTGGTGCATGCCAGCTGCTCGCAGGAAGAACCCGGGCTGGTGCAACATCACTTTGGCAACACCCTGATCCTGGGCGAGCCCTCGGGCGGGAAAACCGCCCGGGTGCAACAGCTGGCCAGCCTGCTCGAAAAGGCGGGTTTTGAAGTGCCGGTGTCCGACCAGATCCAGAAAGACATCTGGTTCAAGCTCTGGGGCAACATGACGGTCAACCCGATCAGCGCCCTGACCGGCGCCACCACGGACCTCATCATGGCGGACGAGCTGGTGCGCGGTTTTATCTCCAGCGTGATGCTTGAGGCCAAGGAAATCGGCGCGCGCATCGGCATCAGGATCGAGCAGCGGCCGGAAGACCGGCACCAGATCACGCTCAAGCTCGGCGCCTTCAAGACCTCGATGCTGCAGGACGTGGAAGCCGGCAAGGCGCTGGAACTTGATGCCCTGGTGGCCGCCGTGCGCGAGCTGGGCCAGCTCACCGGCGCAGCCACACCGTTTACCGATGCCCTGCTGGGCCTGGCGCGGCTCAAGGCGCAGGTGCACGGACTCTATTAACGTGAGTGCTGACGCTTTTCCAAAGGACCCCTTTCATGAAACATATTGGAATCATCGGTGCATCGGGCCTGATGGGCCACGGCATTGCACGCAACCTGCAGCGCAAGGGCTTTGATGTCAGCCTGAGCATTCATCGCAACAGCGAACGGGTGGCAGATCTGCTGGCAGCCGGTGCCAGGCAGGTCACCGGCCCGGCCGAGCTGGGCGCCTGCGACGCGGTCATCATCTGCGTGACCGGATCGCCCCAGGTTGAACAGGTCCTCTCAAGCCCGCAGGGCGTATTATCCGGAGCCCGCGCCGGGCTCATCGTGATAGACACCTCGACCAGCGAGCCCGAATCCACGCGCCGCCTGGCAGCGCTATGCGCCGGGCGAAGCGTGACGCTGGTCGATGCGCCGCTGGCGCGTACCCCGACCGAAGCCGAGCTGGGAAAACTCAACACGATGGTGGGTGCCGAACAGGCGGTGTTTGACAGAATAGCGCCGGTGCTGGCGGCCTACTGCGAAAACATCTTTCACGTCGGCGGCCCGGGTGCTGGTCATGTGATCAAGCTGCTGAACAACTTCATCGGGCAGGCGATTTGCACGGCGACGGCCGAAGCCTTTGCGGTTGGCGCCCTGGCCGGCATCGAGCCCAGGAAGCTGGTCGAGGTAATTACAGCCGGCGCGGTGAATTCCGGGTTGTTTCAGGCCATGGCCAAGACGCTGGACGGCAACTTCGAAGGCATACGGTTTGAACTCGACAACGCCCGCAAGGACTTGCGCTACTACACCCATCTGGCCGAAGAAGTGAAGGTTCCCGCCCTGGTGGGTGAGGCCGTGCATCAGAGCCTGGTGACGGCCAGCGCGCTGGGCCAGGGCGCAAAGTATGTTCCGGCGCTCGTCACGGCGCAGGAAAAACTTACCGGCGCGAAAATTACGCCGCGATGAGGAAGATCATCAGCCCAAGGTGCCGGCCAGGGGCATGAAGGGCACGCGCGGCGCCACCGCGCACATCAGCTCATAACCCACCGTGCCGGCGGACCGCGCGACGTCGTCAATCGGCAGCACAGCGCCGGTCGATGCGCAGCCCCAGAGCGTGACCTCGCTGCCCATGCCGGCGCCCGGCACCGGCGACAGGTCTACCGTGATCATGTCCATGCTGACGCGACCCACCATACGCGTTTTCACGCCATTGACCAGCACCGGCGTGCCGGTAATGCAGTGACGCGGATAGCCATCTGCATAGCCACAGGCGACGACACCGATGCGCAGCGGGCCTTCCGCAACAAAGCTGGAGCCGTAACCGACGGTGTCACCGGCCAGCAGATGCTGCATGCCGATGATTCGGGAGCTCAGCGTCATCGTCGGCTTCAGGTCCCAGTCCTGCGCGCTGTGTTCGGGAAAGTCAGGCGCGCTGCCGTACAGCACGATGCCGGGCCGGACCCAGTCCGAGCGCCCCGCCAGCTCCCGGCCGTGGCGCAGCATGGCGGCGCTGTTGCTCAGCGTTCGCTCTCCGGGCAGATCGTGTGTCACGGCATCAAAGGCCCGGAGGTGCGCGCTGATGCCTTTCGGGCCGTCGGCATCCGGGAAATGCTGCATCAGCGAGATCTCTTCAACCTGCGGCAGGGCGTTGAGGCGAATCCAGGCGGCACGAAAGCGTTCGGGCGTGAAGCCCAGCCGGTTCATGCCGGTGTTCATCTTGAGGAATACCCGGTGCGGCAGCTGCGTCTTGTGGGCCGCGAGCATGTCAATCTGCTCATTGCAATGGATGGCGTGCCACAGGCCAAGGCGCGAACACAGCTCAAGGTCGCGCGCCTCGAAGCAGCCTTCGAGCAGCAGGATGGGGCCGCGCCAGTCGAGCGCTCGCAAGCGCTGGGCTTCGGCCAGGTCCAGCAGGGCAAAGCCGTCGGCGCTGCGCAGCGCGTCAAAAACACGCTCGATGCCGTGGCCGTAGGCGTTGGCCTTGACGATGGCCCAGACGCGCGCGTCGGGCGTGGCGGCGCGCACGCGGGCAAGGTTGTGGCCAAGCGCTGCGGGGTGAACGGTGGCAAAAATGGGACGGGGCATGGCGCAATGGTGTAGGTGGAGCAGCGCGGGCCGTGATAGACCTCACGGATTAACGGGCTGCTTCGGGGTATTTACGGATTCTGACACCGGAGCCCATGCTATAAACGGCAATCGTCTGGAGACATTCACCTTTATTTTGCGGCATCAGATTAGCTGATGTTTTTTTGCGGTGATCAAAAAAGTTTAATGAAGCGCGGTTTTTATACCATCATGGCAGCCCAGTTTTTCAGCTCACTGGCTGATAACGCGCTGTTTGTAGCCGCCGTGGAGCTGCTTAAAACCAGTGGCGCTCCCAAGTGGCAACCGGCGGCGCTGGTGCCCATGTTTGCGCTGTTTTACGTCATTTTGGCGCCTTTTGTCGGCGCCTACGCTGACGCAAGGCCCAAGGGCAATGTCATGTTCGTGAGCAACGCCATCAAGGTCATCGGCTGCCTGATGATGCTGTTTGGCTCGCACCCCCTGCTGGCCTACGCCATTGTCGGCCTGGGTGCGGCCGCCTATTCGCCCGCCAAGTACGGCATCCTGACCGAGCTGCTGCCGGCCTCGCAGCTGGTGAAGGCCAACGGCTGGATTGAAGGGCTGACGATTTCATCCATCATTCTGGGCGTGCTGCTAGGCGGCCAGTTGGTGGGACATGCGGTGTCCAGCCAGCTGCTGGCGTTTGACTTTCCGCTCATCGACACCGGCATCACGACAGCGCCGGAAGCGGCGATTTCAGTGCTGATCCTGCTTTACATCATTGCCGCCTGGTTCAACCTGCGCATCCCCGACACCGGTGTCGAGATGCGGCCCATGCCGCGCAACAAGCTCGAATTGCTGCCCGACTTCTGGAACTGCAACGCCGCGCTGTGGCGTGACAAGCTGGGCCAGATATCGCTGTCCACGACCACGCTGTTCTGGGGCGTCTCGGGCAATCTGCGCTACATCGTGCTGGCCTGGAGCGCGGCGGCGCTGGGCTACAGCACGACCCAAGCTTCGTCGCTGGTCGGCGTGGTGGCGATCGGCACGGCGGCCGGCGCCATTCTGGCGTCCATGCGCATGCGGCTGGACCAGGCCACCAGAGTCATGCCGCTCGGCATTGCCATGGGCGTGCTGGTGATCCTGATGAACTTCATCAGCAATGTCTGGGTCGCCGCGCCCTTCCTGATTCTGCTCGGCGGCCTGGGCGGTTTTCTGGTGGTGCCGATGAATGCACTGCTGCAGCACCGCGGCCACAACCTGATGGGCGCCGGCCGCTCGATTGCCGTGCAGAACTTCAACGAGCAGGCCTGCATTCTGAGTCTGGGGGCGTTCTACAGCCTGTCTACCGGCCTGGGCCTGTCGGCCTTTGGCGCCATTACCGCCTTTGGCCTGGTCGTGGCCGGCTTCATGTGGCTGATCCAGCGCTGGCACCAGAGCAACACCATCAAGTACAAAGAGCCGCTTGACCATTTGCTGAGCATCGCCCGCAGTGATAAATCGCACTGATGGGGCTGGCAGTGAACAGCGCCACAAAAGCGCGCACGGCCACGCTGGCGGCGGCCGCGCTGGTTTTCAATGCCCTGGTCTGGGGTGTCTCCTGGTGGCCGTTCCGGCAATTGCAGGGCTACGGCCTGCATCCGCTGTGGGCGACGGCGATGATGTACCTGATGGTGGTGACCGGCCTGCTGGTCGTGCAGTTCCATGCCTGGCGCGGCTTTCTGGCCTGGCCGCAACTGTGGCTGCTGGCCGCCGCGGCGGGGCTGACGAATGTCTGCTTCAACTGGGCCGTCACCGTGGGCGACGTGGTGCGTGTGGTGCTGCTCTTTTACCTGATGCCCGCCTGGTCGGTGCTGGTGGCGTGGTGGCTGCTGGGTGAAAAACCTTCACCCGCTTCCCTGCTCCGCTTACTGGTGGCGATGGCGGGCGTGCTGGTGGTCCTCAAAACGCCAGGGTCGGCCTGGCCAGTACCGCAGGGTGCAGCCGACTGGCTTGCCATTTTTGGCGGCCTCAGCTTTGCCGTGACCAATTCCTTGCTGCGCAAATATGGCCATACGCCCGGCGGCTCGCGCATGCTGGCGATGTTTGGTGGCAGCGGCCTGCTCGCCGCGGCGGCGGCGCTGATCGGCCTGTCGGTGGAGCTGGTTCCGGCGCCCGCGCTGCAGGCGGCGGGCATTCCGGTGCTGCTCGGTCTTGGGCTGGCGTTCATGGCCGGCAACACCGCGCTGCTCTATGGCGCGGCGCGGCTGGACGCCGCCACCACGGCCATCGTAATGCTGACCGAAATCCTGTTTGCCAGCGGCTCCGCCGCCGCCCTTGGCGCGGCCGAGTTCAGCCCGCGTATTTTGCTGGGCGGTAGCCTGATCGTGCTGGCCGCTGTGCTGGCCGCCATGGCGCCTGCGGGAGCAGGCAAGCCTGTTGACGGAGCATCACGGCCGTGAGCACCGACCCTCCCGCATCACCCCCGCTTGAAATCCTGGCTGACATCGAGCAGGCCATCTGGGAGGATCTGGCCTGCGCCGTGCAGGAGCCCCGGCACCTCTGGCGCACCCCCTGCCTTTTGACCAGCCACCAGCAGGCACCCGAGGGCCGGGTGGTTGTCTTGCGCCACGCCGATACCGCGCTAAGGACGCTGGCGTTTTACACTGACGCCCGCTCACCCAAGGTCGGGCAAATCAGGGGCCAGCCTCACGGCATGCTGGTTTTCTGGAACCCGGTACGCAGCTGGCAACTGCGCGTGCGGTGTGCCCTCAGCGTGGCGACCACCGGCAGCGCCGTTGAGCAGGCCTGGGAGCAGCTCAGGAATTCCCGGACCGCAGGCGACTATCTGGGCGAGCGGGCGCCCGGTGAAAAGCTGGCCTGCCTGCCCCTGACCAGCGAAAGCGTGCCGCTGCCAACGGCCAGCCCGGCACCGCACCACCTTGCCATCATCAGCGCGCAGGTGCAAAGCCTGGACTGGCTGGAGCTGGCGCGCACGGGTCACCGCCGCGCTGCGTTTTCCAGCGAAGGCGCCGCATGGCTGCAGTGCTGAGCACACAAGCCGTTTTCAAGAGTCTGCCGGCCCGGCCACTCCCGCCGGGCGCCGTACAGCGGCTTTGAAGCAGAGTCACCCGGGGTATTCAGGACCGCTTTACAGTAACCAACAAACCATCACTTCAGGAGCCTTGACATGAGCACCCCCAGCCCCACCATCTACGACTTTAGCGCCCGCCAGATCGATGGCAAGGACATCCCGATGGCCCAATTCAGGGGCAAGGTGATGCTGGTCGTCAACACGGCCAGTGCGTGTGGCTTTACCCCGCAGTTCGGCGGTTTGGAAGCGCTGTACAAAAGCTATGGAGGCAAAGGCCTGGCAGTGCTGGGTTTTCCGTGCAACCAGTTTGGCTCGCAGGACCCGGGCCAGGACAGCGAAATCGCCAGCTTCTGCCAAATCAACTACGGCGTGAGTTTTCCCATGATGTCCAAGATCGACGTCAACGGCCCCGCCGCCCATCCGCTGTACAAGTGGCTGACCGCCGAAGCGCCGGGCCTGCTGGGCAGCAAGGCCATCAAGTGGAATTTCACCAAGTTCCTGGTTGGCAAGGATGGTCGCGTCATCAAGCGTTATGCGCCACTGGACAAACCGGCCGTCATGGCGAAAGACATCGAAACCGCGCTGGCCGCCTGAAATCCAGAGAAACAGGGCTCAGATCCAATGAATACGGTCATTAATTGCTATTTATTTATTTAATAGCGTTCGCTGTTGAGCCGCCCGACGCTGATCCGCCGGCGCCGGCCTGGCGCAGAAAGTCGGCCAGCGTCTTGCCCGCCTCATCGCGAAAAACATCGTCGAGGCGCAGCACCCTCCTCGATGCGGTCGAGCCGAAAACTGCGGAAGGCCTGCCGGGCTTCGCACCAGGCGCCCAGCGCCCAGACCTTGCCCCAGAAAAAGCAGCCCAGTGGCCGGATGCTGCGCTGACTGCTCCGGTCCGCCGCGTCGCGGTAGCGGATGCACAGCAGGCGGCGCGCCTGCACCGCCTCGCGCAGGGTTTGCAGGCCTTGCTGCGTGACGGGATCAAGCGCGAAGGCCGGCGCGTACAGGGCCAGGCTCCCAGCCGCCGCGCGCGTCGGACCTGACAGCACCGACAGTCTTTTTCCCAGCGCCTGCTCGGCCTGACGCGCCAGCGCCGGGTCCAGCTAGGTCTGGCCCAGCCGCACACCGGCCACCAGAGCCCTGGCTTCGTCTTCGCTGAACATCAGCGGCGGCAAATCAAACCCGGCACCGAAACGGTAGCCGACCCCGGCCTCGCCCTCTATCGGCACGCCCTGGTGCTGCAGGTCGGCGATATCACGGTAGACGGTGCGCACCGACACGTCCAGGCGCTGCGACAGAAAGGTCGCCGTGCTCAGGCGGCGGCCACGGATCAGCTGGACAAGTTGGAACAGACGGTCGGCTCGGCGCATGGTCGCTGGCTTCTAGAAGCCCCGGGCGCGCTTGCCAGCCGGAGCGTCAAAGCGGC
>NZ_JABBPF010000075.1 GCF_012927415.1 Polaromonas sp.
CGCGGCCAGTTCGGACCCCACCACCTTGACGACCTGCTCGTAGCTGATGTTTTCATCGTGCTCGCCGGCTTCGGCCTTGGCGGCGGGCGTGAAGATGGGTGTGGGCAGCTTGCTGGCGTTCCTGAGCCCGGCGGGCAGGGCCACGCCGCAAACGGACCGGGTCTGCTGATATTCCAGCCAGCCGCTGCCGGCCAGATAACCGCGCACCACGGCTTCGACTGGAATGGGTTTGAGGCGCCTGACCAGCATGGAGCGACCGGTCACTTGAGGAATTTCGGCAGCCGTGACCGCGCTTTCGGGCGACTCGCCGGTCAGGTGATTCGGGCAGATGGCGCCGAGCTTGTCGAACCAGAACAGCGCCATTTGCGTCAACAAAGCGCCCTTGCCGGGAATCGGCTCGCCCAGGATCACGTCGAAAGCGCTCAACCGGTCGCTGGCGACCATCAGCAACCTGTCCGTGCCCACGGCGTAGTTGTCGCGCACCTTGCCGCGCGCGAGCAGGGGCAATGAAGTCAGGGCTGAGGTGTGAAGTGCTTGGGTCATGAAGGTGGCGCGGGTAAAAAAATGAAAAAGCCCGCACAACTCGGCAGGAGTCTACGGGCTTTGAATTATCGCCAATCCGGCGAAACAGACGTCAAAAGGGCTTAGCGGACCACTTGGGCCAGCTCGCCCCTGGTGTATTTGCCAGCCACCACCGACAGGCTTTCACCCTTGATCTTGCTCGCCTGGCCTTCGCAGCCAAACTCGAGGTAGCGCTGCTTGCAAATCGCCCTGGCCGCCAGCGTGGCGGGCTTGAGCCATTCACGCGGGTCGAATTTGCCCGGGTTTTGCGCCATGAACTTGCGCACGGCAGCCGTCATGGCCAAGCGGATGTCGGTGTCGATGTTGATCTTGCGCACGCCGAACTGAATCGCTTTCTGGATCTCTTCGACCGGAACGCCATAGGTTTCCTTCATGTCGCCGCCGTATTCGCGGATGATCGCCAGCAGGTCTTGCGGCACACTGGACGAGCCGTGCATCACCAGGTGGGTGTTGGGAATGCGACGGTGGATTTCCTTGACACGCTCGATTGCCAGGATGTCCCCGGTGGGCTTGCGCGTGAATTTGTAAGCACCGTGGCTGGTGCCGATGGCAATGGCGAGCGCATCGAGCTGGGTGCGCTTGACGAAATCAGCGGCCTGCTCGGGGTCGGTCAGCAGCTGGTCATGCGTCATCACCGCGTCGGTGCCGTGGCCGTCTTCCTTGTCGCCCTGCATGGTTTCCAAACTGCCGAGGCAACCCAGTTCACCTTCGACCGACACGCCCGTGGCGTGGGCCAGCTCAACCACCTTGCGGGTGACCTCGACGTTGTAGTCGTAGTCGGCAATGGTTTTGCCGTCGGCCATCAGCGAGCCATCCATCATGACCGAGCTGAAGCCCAGGTTGATGGCACCCTGACAAACCTCAGGGCTTTGGCCATGATCCTGGTGCATGACGACGGGGATATGAGGATAACTCTCGACCGCGGCCTGGATCAGATGCTTGAGAAAAGCCTCGCCGGCGTATTTACGGGCACCTGCGCTGGCCTGCATGATCACTGGCGCATTGACCTCATCAGCCGCCTGCATGATGGCCGTGACCTGCTCCAGATTGTTGACGTTGAAAGCTGGAATGCCGTAGCCATTGGCGGCTGCGTGGTCCAGCAGCTCGCGCATCGAAACGAGTGCCATGATCAAAATCCCCACAAAGTTAAAACGCTGTCAAAACGGCAGGTCGCCGGCACAAGGCCGCACGCAGCAAAGTCTGCGTGGCTGACGGTAACTGCAACGTAACCGATGGCTGATTCTACCGTTTGGCTAAACCGCAGGGCTCGAAACCGTGGCACGGCAATGCGCTGCGCGGCCTTTTGCCCGGCCCGGTCTTCTCAAGGCACAGCGCGTTGGCATTGGCATTGGCATTGGCCGACCTGACACACCTTGTGCCATCCATAAGCCGAGTTTAAGAAAGCCGTGTTATCTTCAATTTCCCATTTCGCCCGAAATTCCTTTCAGCCTTGGTCTTACTCTCACCCCCAGCTTTCCGTGCAGCGATCGAAACACCGCTTATTTTTCTGGACCACGCTCAGTTTTTTTCTACTGCTGGTCTGGGACTTTTCAGGGCTAGATCTCTGGATGGCAGGCTGGTTTGGCTCGGCCAGCGGTTTCCCGCTGGAGAGCCACTGGCTGTGGCGGGATCTGCTGCATGACGACATACGCTTGTGGCCCTGGGTGCTTGAACTGGGACTGCTGGTGGCGATTTTCTGGCCATTGGGCACCCTGAAAAAACTCCCCATGGCACGGCGGGCGCAACTTGCGCTGACAACGCTCGTAGCCTTGCTGGTTGTCTCGACCATCAAGATTTACAGCCGCAGCAGTTGCCCCTGGGATTTGCAGCAGTTTGGCGGTGTGGCAACTTATGTGTCGCATTGGTCCTGGGGCGTGCGCGATGGCGGCACCGGCGGTTGTTTTCCGGCCGGCCATGCATCGGCCGGTTTTGCCTTCATCGGCGGTTTTTTTGTTTTTCGGCATGTACTGCCCAAAACAGCCTGGCGCTGGTTTGCCGGCGCGATGCTGGTCGGCGCGCTTTTCGGCTTGGCGCAGCAGATTCGCGGTGCCCATTACATGAGCCATACGCTCTGGACTGCATGGTTTTGCTGGACGGTTGCAGCGGCAGCCGATGCGGCGGTCAGCCAACTGATCGCACGAAATCGCTCACGCGCTGCAGCACCGGCGCCCGTCCTCTCAGCACCGATGCCATTGACGCCAACAGAGTGACATGACTGACGCTGTCGTACAAGGCTGATTCAACCTGCACGCCGCTGGCCTTGAGACGCCCGGCCATTGCCACAGTACTGCGTTGCGGATTTACCACCGTGTCGTGCTCAGCCGCCAGCAACAACGCACGCGGTGAGGCCGCCGAAGCATGCACCAGCGGCTGGCTGTCAGCGGGGGTGTCCGGCCAGCTGAAGGCGACGCGGGTTTGGGCATCGCCAATGGGCAAGAAATCGTAAGGCCCCGCCAGCCCTATCCACCCCGCCAGGCGCGAGGGCGTCAAATCAACCGCCTCCAGCCAGCGTTTGTCCAGCGCCAGCATGGCGGCGTTATACGCCCCGGCGCTGTGGCCCATGACAAACACCCTGGCCGGGTCAGCGCCATAGTCGGCTGCGTGATCAAACGCCCAGCGCAGAGCATGGGCGCTGTCCTGCAGAAAAACCGGATAGCGCACTGCCGGACTCAGCCGGTAGTCGGCAACCACGGCGACGATCCCTCTGGATGCGAGCGCTTCCCCGACAAAACGGTAGTCGGCGCGTTCGCCCGATGACCAGCTGCCGCCGTAGAAAAACACCACCAGGGGCGCTTGGGCGACTTGCTTGGCTGGCCGGTATACATCCAGGCGCTGCCGTTGTTCGACGCCATACGCCAACCCATCGACAGCTTGATAGGTATCGGTGGGAACCGTGGCATTGAGCAGATCGGCACCCGAGCAGGCCGTCAGCAGCGCCGGCAACATGGCAAAAAACGAGCGTCTTGGCAATTTTGAGACGTTAGTAATCATTGAGGAGAATAGTACGCACAAGCTGCGGCCGCGGATTCAGACAATTGCCTGAATCAATGTGGGACCACGCTTGATTCCCAGGGAGGAAAAAAACCACATGCGACGAAGGCACGCCACTGGTCACCAGGCCGCCGAGCCGCCCCGCCCAGGATGAAGATCAGCTTCTTTTAACGCGGCACAGCGTGCGCAGCGACAAGCGCGGCGGCATCGAACGGCCACAGCGCCGGGCCGCCCCAAGCACGGCCAGCCCCCTTGGGGGGCAGCGCAGTACGCGAAGCGACAAGCGTGGGGGCAATATTTTTAGGCCACGCGGCAGATCTTGAGCATGTTGGTGCCGCCTGGCGCGCCCATCGGCTCGCCGCAGGTGATGGCATAGACGTCGCCGCTTTGCACGATATCCAGGCGCAGCAAATGGCTTTCGGCCTGCTCCAGCGCCGTGTCGCGGTCGGCGCTGCTGTCCATCAACAGGGGCCGCACGTTGCGGTACAGCGCCATCTTGCGTTGGGTCGCCAAGCGAGGCGTCAACGCGTAGATCGGCACCCGGATGTCGTGGCGGCTCATCCACAGCGGCGTTGAACCGCTATCGGTAAGGGCCACGATCGCCTTGGCGCCCAGGTGATGCGCCGTGAACAGCGCGCCCATGGCAATCGACTGGTCAATGCGGGCGAACATGGTGCCGGAAAAATCACCTTCCAGCTCCCGGTATTCAGCCTTCTCGGCCTCCTCGCAAATCTTGGCCATCTCTTCCACCGTCTCCAGCGGGTATCTGCCGGCGGCGGTCTCGGCGCTCAGCATCACGGCATCGGTGCCATCCAGCACGGCATTGGCCACGTCGCTGACCTCGGCCCGGGTGGGCACCGGGTTGAGAATCATGCTTTCCATCATCTGGGTGGCGGTGATCACGAGCTTGTCAGCGGCGCGTGCCAGCTTGATCATGCGTTTTTGCAGGGCGGGTACGGCGGCATTGCCGACTTCCACAGCCAGATCGCCGCGCGCCACCATGATTCCGTCGCTCACCTTGAGAATTTCTTCGAGCTTGGGGATCGCTTCGGCGCGCTCGATCTTGGCGATCAGGCCGGGCTTATGCTTGTAGGGCGCGGCCGCCACGTTGCACAGCTGGCGAGCCATCTCCATGTCGGTGGCGTTCTTCGGAAAGCTCACGGCGACGTAATCAGCCTGAAAGCTCATGGCGGTTTTGATGTCTTCCATGTCCTTGGCCGTCAGGGCAGGTGCCGTGAGGCCGCCACCCTGCTTGTTGATGCCCTTGTTGTTGGACAGCTCGCCGCCGAGTTTGACGGTGGTTAGCACTTCCTCGCCGCGCACCGCGTCCACCGTCAGCACGATCAGGCCGTCGTTGAGAAGCAGCAGATCGCCGGCCTTCACATCGCGCGGCAACTCCTTGTAGTCCAGCCCGACCCCCTTGATGTCGCCCGGCTCGGTGCGCGAGGCATCCAGGATGAATTTTTCGCCCGGCACCAGCATGACCTTGCCTTCGGCAAACTTGCCGACGCGGATTTTCGGACCCTGCAGGTCGGCCATGATGGCGACTTCCCGGCCGGCACGCTGGGCCACTTCGCGAACCAGTAGCGCCCTGTCCACATGGTCTTGTGCGCTGCCATGGCTGAAGTTGAGGCGCACCACATTGACACCGGCCCGAATCATTTTTTCCAGCAGCACCGGGTCACTGGAAGCAGGGCCGAGGGTGGCAACGATTTTGGTGGCGCGACGCGTCATGGGGCTGTCTCCGGTAATTTGGTTTCTGATTCTCACACGGAACCGGTTACCAGACGGTTACCAAAACAGGGCCGCACCGCAAAATGCCGGCCCGCGCCGCCTGCCGGCAACATCGCCGGCGCGACAACTCGTCCCGGCCTCAGAATTCATGATGAAATCGCCTTATGGTCCAGAGAATACGGCTACTTCTAGCTATCAAAACAGGATTAAGTCAGGTTTAGCCGGCAGCCCGCTTCTGCAGGATTTCGAAGGCTGGCAGCGTCTTGCCTTCGAGCACTTCGAGGAAAGCGCCGCCGCCGGTCGAGATGTAGCCCACGTTTTTTTCGATGCCGTACTTGGCAATCGCCGCCAGCGTGTCGCCGCCGCCGGCGATTGAAAATGCGGGGCTGGCCGCAATCGCCCGGGCAATGCCTTCGGTTCCCTTGGAGAAGGCCTCGAACTCGAACACGCCGACCGGGCCGTTCCAGACGATGGTGCCGGCGCCTTTCAGTTGTGCCGCCAGCCGGGCGGTGGTTTGCGGGCCGATGTCCAGGATCAGGTCGTCGTCTTCCACCTCGGTGGCCGCCTTGATGGTGGCGGGGGCATCGGCGGCAAAAGTTTTGGCGGTCACCACGTCGGTCGGAATGGGCACCTCGGCGCCGCGCGCTTTCATGGCCTGCATCACGGCGCTTGCCTGAGCCAGCAGGTCCGGCTCGGCCAGGCTTTTGCCGATCTTCAGGCCGGCGGCGAGCATGAAGGTGTTGGCAATCCCGCCGCCCACGATCAGCTGGTCAACATTGGCGGCCAGCGCCTTGAGGATGGTCAGTTTGGTAGATACCTTGCTGCCGGCCACGATGGCAACCAGTGGCCTTTTTGGCCGGGCAAACGCCGCCGTGATGGCGTCCATCTCGGCGGCGAGCAGCGGTCCGGCGCAGGCGATCGGCGCGTACTGCGCAATGCCGTAGGTGGACGCTTCGGCGCGGTGCGCGGTGCCGAAAGCGTCGTGCACAAAAATGTCGCACAGTGCCGCCATCTTGCGGGCCAGCGCTTCGTCGTTTTTCTTCTCTCCCTGGTTGAGACGGCAGTTTTCCAGCATGACCAGCTGGCCGGGCTGCACGTCCACGCCAACGACCCAGTTGGCGACCAGCGGGATTTCGCGCTGCATCAACTCGCCCAGCCGTCTGGCCACGGGCGCCAGCGAATCCGCCGGCCTGAATTGGCCTTCCACCGGACGCCCGAGGTGGGACGTCACCATCACGGCGGCACCGGCATCGAGCGCCATCTTGAGGCAGGGAATCGACGCCCGGATGCGGGTGTCCTCGGTAATGTTGCCGCTGGCGTCCTGGGGCACATTCATGTCGGCGCGGATGAAAACGCGCTGGCCGGCAACCTTGCCGCTGGCACAAAGATCGGAAAAACGGATGAAATTCATGGACAACTCACAAAATGGAAAAAGGCCTTGGGGCCAGATTGCCCCGACCCCAAATTGTAGGTGCCCGTACCGGTGAACTTCCTCCCCGGGAGGGGCTGGGCGCGACAAGCGCTTCGCCACCGTTAACATTTCCACCCAAGCCAGGGCCGCGGAACCGGCTTCGCCGGGTCGCAGGCGCAGCGGCCCCCTCGGGGGGGCAGGGCGCTACGCGAAGCGAGCAACCGTGGGGGCGCCTCACCAGCCCAATACAACGTGCAGCGGCAAGTACACCGCCATGCCGGTGACGATGGTTCCCAGCAAATCGCGGCGCCAGTAAAACCAGGCGACTCCGACCACTACGGCAAACAGCCTGGCGTCCTTCCAGGTCGTGATCAGGTGGCCCTGCGTCATCACCATTTCAGGTACGACGACCGCCGCCAGCGCCGCGATGGGTGCGTAGTGCAGGCCGCGCTGGGCCCATTGCGGCAAGGTCCATGGCTTGCTGGAGAGAAAAAAGAAGGAGCGCGTCAGCACCGTCACCAGCGCCATGCCGATGATGGTGACCACTGTCCAGAGATCGGTCTTGTTCACACCGGGTCCCCGGTCCCGGCCGCTTTGGCGGGCAGCGGCTTGGTCACCGGCAGCTTGTCCAGCATCAGGCAGGCAGCCACGGCCGCCGCAATGGCAAACAGGATGTTGAGCTTGAACGGCAGGGCGAAGGTTGCGACCGCGGCCGCCCCCGCAATGCCGCCGGACACGACACGCAGCCGGGTGCTGGCCAGCGAACACATGATGCCCAGCAACGCCAGGATGCCGGCAAAACCGAGCCCCCATGAGAGCGGAATGAAATTGGCCAGCGCAATACCCAACAGGCTGGCACCGACCCAGCTGAACCAGCCGGTCGCGCAGTTACCGGCCCAGTAGGCATCCTGGGCCTTGATCACGACCGGGTCCGTGGCGGGGTGCGGGAAACGCCTGGTAAACAGCACGTAGCTCAGGTCGGCCATGACATAACCGCTGGCCATGCGCCGCCAGAGGCTCTGGTGCATCACATAGGGACGCAAATGGGCACTGAACACCATGAAGCGCAGGTTGACGCAAAACGCGGTGGCCAGAATTACCCACATGGGCGCACCGGCGGCGATCAGCGGCACGGCGGCCAGCTGCGAGCTGCCGGCAAAAACCAGCACCCCCATCAGCAGCACCTCGATCAGGCTCATGCCCGACTTGACCATGGCCACACCGGTCATCAGGCCCCAGGCGGCAATGCCGGGCGCCACCGACGCCATGTCAGAGGCACCGATCCGAAACTCCGGGTGCCTGATCAATTCCCTCAATGCCCTCACAACAACCTCATTCCTGTTGGTTAAAAACCATCCCGGGCCGCAGCTCGAACCCACGTAAAAAATCGGCTGCATCGAGTGCCTTGCCGCCGGCCTTTTGCAGGCGGCTCAGGCGCAGCACATGGTCCGCAGCGCATACGTCCACGCCCTGCGGGCCCACGGCCAGCACTTGCCCCGGCCGTGCATCTACCGGCCTGGGGGCAGCTGCCAGCACTTCGGCACGCCAGAATTTGAGGGTTTCGCCAGCCAGCACGCCTGCAGCGCCGGGAAAGGGATTGAACGCACGAATGCGGCGCTCCAGGGTGACCGCGCTTTGCGTCCAGTCCAGCAGGGCTTCGCTTTTTTCGATTTTGCGCGCATAACTCACGCCGCTTGAAGGACCGTCCGGCGGCTGGGGCACTGGCAGCAAACCGCCGTGCTCCGCCAGTTGCAGCGCCTGGATAATCAGGCGTGCGCCAAGGTCTGCCAGCTTGTCATGCAGCAAGTCGGTGCTATCGTTCGGAGCGATGTGCAGCTTGTCGACCAGTAACATGTCACCGGTATCCAAACCTGCATCCATCTGCATGATGGTGATGCCGGTCTCAGCATCGCCCGCTTCAATCGCGCGGTGAATCGGCGCGGCGCCGCGCCAGCGCGGCAGCAGTGAGCCGTGAATGTTCAGGCAACCCAGCCGTGGCGCATCCAGCACCCATTGAGGCAGGATCAGCCCGTAGGCGGCCACCACCATGATATCGGCGCGCGTTGACTCGATTGCCGTGCGGGCGGTTGCTGCATCGTCGGGGTGTTTCCCGTCGAGCCGCAGGCTGCGCGGCTGTGCCACGGGAATGTGCCGGGTTTGCGCCCATTGCTTGACTGCCGAAGCCTGCAGTTGCATGCCGCGACCCGCAGGCCGGTCAGGCTGGGTCAATACCAGCGGGATGTCGAAACCGGCGGCATGCACCTTTTCAAGGGCCACACGGGCAAATTCAGGGGTACCGGCAAAAATGATGCGCATGAGGCGTGATTCTAAAGAGTCACGCGTTGATGCACGCCCCCCACATTCGAGTCGCACTGAAAGTGCGGGTAAAAAAACAGAAAACCCGCGCCTGGGCGTGGCAGGTTCAGCGCTCAGTCCCGCTCTTCGTCCTTTTTCAGTTTGATCATTTTGGTCTTGATGCGGTTGCGCTTCAAAGGCGACAGGTATTCCACAAAAACCTTGCCCAACAAATGGTCCATTTCGTGCTGGATGCAGACTGCCAGCATGCCTTCGACTTCATGAACCTGGCGCTTGCCGTCCAGATCCAGCGCCTGCACTTTGACGGCCATCGCGCGCTCCACGCCGTCGTAAATGCCGGGCACCGACAAGCACCCCTCTTCACCGACGCGGGTTTCCTCGCTGGCCCAGATGATCTCCGGGTTGATCAGCACCAGCGGCTGGTCGCGGCTTTCGCTCACGTCGATCACCACCAGGCGCTCATGAATGTCGACCTGTGTCGCGGCCAGGCCGATCCCTGCCGCTTCATACATGGTGTCCAGCATGTCGTTGGCGAGCTTGCGCATGCGTGCATCGACTGAGACCACAGACTTCGCTACGGTGTGCAATCGGGGGTCGGGGTAACGAAGAATGGTCAGTGGGTTCATGGGGGAAATGGTGGGAAGTCGCTATTTTCGCCACTTTTCTCGGCTTTTTAGACACTTCGATATTCGCAGAATCGTCTAATCGTTGCTTAATCAAGGGCTTAAGTACAGAATCGTTTGTGATTTATGAAGATACAAACAATACAAAACGCGATTTTTTGGTCGAAATGTAACCGCGCCAGACCTGTATTAGCCCAAGAGTTCTCAAAGATGCACACTATTTTTGGTCGTTTCAGTCATATTTCAATAGCCGCCGCCACTTTGCTGGGCACGACATTCGGCCTGCATGCGCAGAATTTTCCGATCACTTCTGGCCAGAAAGCCATTGCGGCGCAGGTCGCGCAGACCGGCATTCCGCTGGCTGACCTGGCGCCCAACGCGCCTGACAGCTACACCGTCAAGCGAGGCGATACGCTGTGGGCAATCTCGCGGCTTTATCTTAAAAGTCCATGGCGCTGGCCGGAACTTTGGGGCATGAACCTGCAGGACATCCGCAACCCGCACCGCATCTATCCGGGCCAGCAGCTCTACCTTGACAAAAGCAACGGCCGCGCGACCTTGCGAACCGGTCAGGCAACCGGCGACGGCCCACCCACCGACACCGTCCGCGTGTCCCCGCGCACCCGCTCTGAATCTCTGACGGACGCGTCCATCCCGACCCTGTCACCCGGTGCGATCGAGCCCTTTCTGACCGAGGCGTTGATTGTCGACGAACTCACCTTTGAAACCGCGCCGCGGATCGTGGCGACCCAGGAGGGTCGTGTGCTGCTCAGCCGTGGTGACCGCGCCTACGCGCGTGGCGAATATTCGGGTGCCAACGCGACGGGCACTCCGCTGAGTGATGCCAAAGGAAAGCCGCTGGATTTCCGGGTTTTCCGCAATGCAAAACCACTGAAAGACCCGACCACGCAGGTCATCCTCGGCTACGAAGCGCAGTACGTCGGCAAGGCTGAACTGGTGCGCGGCGAATCCACCACGCAGACCCAGGACAAGGACGGCAAGACGCAATTTGAAATTGTGCCGGCCACTATTGATATCGTGGCAACCAAGGAAGAGATTCGGGTAGGCGACCGGCTGATTGCCGAACCCCCGCGGGAATTGCTTAGCTACGTTCCGCGCGCGCCATCCGTTCCCATCGCCGGCCAGATCGTGTCGGTTTACGGCAATGCGGTGACTTATGCCGCCGAGAACCAGGTCGTGGTGATCAACCGCGGGTCAAAAGACGGGCTGGAACGCGGCAACGTCGTGGCCATCCTGAAGGACGGCGAGCGCCTGCGGGACAAGACCGACAGCGCCAATCCGCAGATAAAACTGCCCAACGAGCGCAACGGCCTGATGATGGTGTTCCGGACCTTTGAGCACCTGTCCTACGCGCTGGTGCTGCAGGTGACCGACGGCGTAAAAATTGGCGACCGTTTCGCCAACCCGAATTGAGCGCCTTTCGCGCGCCAGCGTTGACTTCAAGGGCGGGCCCGGCCCGCCTCTGCGTTTTTTGAACCGGCATTCCTGTGAATTCCGAAGAGCTTCTGGCCTGGCTGCGGCTAACCCTTTCACCCGGTGTTGGCAACACCGCCGCGCGTAAACTACTCGCAACATTCGGCTCAGCCCAAGGAATTTTTGACCAGAGCAGCGCCACGCTGCGGCAACTGGGCTCCGACAAGCTGGCAGGCGTCCTAAAGAGCGAACCGGCAACGCTGGCAGCCCAGCTGCAAACCACGCAGGAATGGCTGCAAAGCGGTGAGGACAGGTATGTTGTCACGCTGGGCGACGACGCTTATCCGGCCGCCCTGCTTGACATCGAAGATCCACCTTTGATGCTTTATATGCTCGGCGTCCTTTCAAATAGGGCAAATACTGCTACAAAAACAATAGCAGACAGCCTGGCCATCGTCGGCAGCCGTAACCCCACGCCACAGGGTGAAAGCAATGCCCGTGAATTTGCCCGCGCATTTGGCGGCGCCGGGCTGTGCGTGGTGTCGGGCCTGGCGCTGGGCATCGACGGTGCGGCCCACGACGGCGCCATGCTGGGTGGCGGCGACACGATTGCTGTCGTCGGCACCGGGCTGGACAGGGTCTATCCCAAAAAACATCTGGCATTGGCGCACCGCATTGCACAGCAGGGAATGCTGGTGAGCGAATTTCCGCTCGGTACGCCGCCATTGATGAGCAACTTTCCCAGACGCAACCGTATCATTTCGGGGCTTAGCCGCGGAACATTGGTGGTTGAGGCGGCACTGAAGTCGGGCTCGCTGATTACGGCGCGGCTGGCGGCCGAACAGGGCAAGGATGTTTTCGCTATTCCCGGTTCCATCCATTCACCGCAATCGCGCGGCTGCCATGCGCTGATCAAGCAGGGCGCCAAACTGGTGGAAGTGGCTCAGGATGTGCTGGAAGAGCTGCACTTTCCGTCGGTCGCCGCGAACGCCATGCAGTCCGGCGGCTTTTCGACAGCGGATGACGCGGCGGTGAGTCCGAGCGCCGGCCCTCTCCTGGCGGCGCTGGGTTATGACGCCGTAAGCCTGGACGCCTTGCAGGCTCGCACCGGCCTGGATACGGCCGGCCTGCAGTCGCAGCTGCTGGAACTTGAGCTCGGCGGGCACGTCGCGCGCCTGCCTGGCGGCTTGTTTCAACGTCTTGCCACGGCCTGAGCTTATCTGCGTTATATTGATTGCATGTTTGAAGTTTTGGTTTACGTTTACGAGAATTACTGGCAAGGCGCGGCCTGCCCCGAGTTTGACCGACTGGGGCGAAAGCTCACCGCCGCAGGGTTTGACGCAGAGGAAATCCAGGAAGCGCTGGTATGGTTGGACGGCTTGAACGTGGCGGCGCAAGGCACACAAATCAGCCTGCCCGCCAAAGTGAACTCCGGAAGTGCCGATTACACCAGCCTGTCGGGAATCCAGCTGCAATCGGCGAGCAGCCTGCGTATTTACTCCATTGCCGAGCAGACGCATCTGGGCGCGCAAAGCCTGGGTTTTGTGAGCTTTCTGGAATCGTCCGGCGTGTTGCCGCCACACATGCGCGAAATCGTGATTGACCGTGCCATGGCCGCGCCAGGCGAGCCGGTGATGCTTGACGATCTGAAGATCATTGTGCTCATGGTTTACTGGAGCTTCGGCGAAGAGCCTGACGCCTTGGTCCTCGACGAACTCTGTGACGACACGGAGTTTCGCCTGGCCCATTAAGCGCCTTTATCCGACTAGGTTTCGTAACGGTTTTTGAATCAGGCGCCGTACTCGAAATTCCCTGGCGAAGGCCCCTCAATGCACGGAACTCATCCAAGCAATCGCTCGGGATTGGCGTCCAGCTTGGCCAGTGCATCGCGTGTGGCACGTACCGTGAGCGCCTCTTCCTCCGTGGGCAGCAGCAATCCGGCTTGCAGGTAAGCCGCCAGGCGACGTGCCTGGATCAGGAAGTTACGTCCGTCAACGGCAGCAAACAGGTGAAGTTGCTTGCGATCACTGCACCAAGCAAACTGCACATGGCTGATCTTGCCGTTGTGATCCAGGCTGTACCAAGTCCCCAGTTGCAACTCGTTGACCCACGCCCGCATGGCTTCGCTGGGCTGGCTGCCGCCATCGGTAATCACCTCGATATCGGCCGCATCTATGCCGATCATCATGACCAGGTTGTCCGTGTCCAGCGGAAGATCGCCCACGTCTTCGTCAGACAAATAGTCCTCAAGATTGCTAAGCCGTTTGGCCATGGCGTCCACCCGCTCCATCGGGATGGCGTCGGTCTTGGACATGAAAGCGTCGGCCAGCGTGTTGCTGACAATCTTGAGGTGCTGATCCTGCTCGGGAAGGCCCAAGCCCAGCATGGCCATGCCGCGCCGCAAAATTTGCAGCAAGCCGGGCAGATCAGCAATTACGCGTGCGCGGTCTTCCCGATTGGGCTTCGCGCTTGCCGCCCATACCAGACTGGCCGCAGCGTGCTTGAGCGCAAGTGTTTCGGCGTGCTGGGGGCCGTTTTTCATGGCGGCAATGGCCAATACCTCAGCCCACACCTTGAACAGGAACTCACGGATTTCATCGCGCACCGGCATGTCATTGAGCATGCTGCGCATCTGAATGGTGTACTGGATCGCCATGGTTTCTTTTTGCTCGATCTGTTGCGCCACGCTGACCACTCGCGCCGTGCTGCCCTGCTCGGCGAGAAATCGGGAAAGAAATTTGTCAAACTCGTCGTAGACCAGTTGAAAAACCCTGCGCCCGGTTTCCGGGTATTGCTCGATGACCTGCACGATCCGCTTGATCTCCAACTCCAGAACGCCGCCCGCCACCGTGACATCAAAGCCCAGCGCGCAGGAACCCATCCGGTCAATCAGGCGCCTTGCGGGATGCTGCAACGACCCGAAAAATTCTGGCTCGGCGATGGCGACCCGCAGCACCGGCATCTGAAGCCGGGCAAACCAGACACGAATTCCGGGTGGAATCCGGTCCTCCGCCAGAATGCTCTGGAACATCAGTGCCACGATTTCAATCGTCGCTTTCTCCGAGGATGTGGAGGCGGCCTGTTTGAGCGTGCTGGTACGTCTGCGCAAATTACCCAGCGCCTGGTCGACATGGGTCTGGCCGTAAACCTGGCCTTGCGCTTCGGCCAGCAAGGTAGGCTCCACGTCTCTGTCTTGGGCGCGCTGAACTTTACCCATGGCTTGCGCCAGCTGCGGAGAAGCCTGGCTGGCCCGCGTTTCGTCAAAGCCTGGCACCTGGTTTGAAAGCAGCCGCTTCAGGTGCCCTAACACGCCCTGGGCGCGCATGCGAACCCGGGCCAGTGGCGTGGTCGCCGTCTGCATGCGTGTCTCGTCCTGAACGCCACTATCCAGGTCACGAGCGCTTCGCGAAGTCAGCGCATCAGGTTGCTCGCTTCGGACCGCCGTGACTGCGCGTCCCGCAGCGCTGGCGCCGCCAACCGGGTCGGCGAAACCCGAATTACCGGGGAACGATTTCGCAAGCACGGCCGAAGGGGTGCGCCTGACCAAGGGGCGCAAATCAATTTCTGCCATCACGCCGTGACTGATGAGAAACTCATTGGTGGCGTGATACACCTCAAGCATTTGCTCTGCCATGCTTTTCTGGACAACATCCTGAACCATCACCCAGACATGCTGCGGCAAGGGCGCATGCGTCCACTGTTCTACCAAATGCTGCGCAAGCACTTCGGGACGAAAGATATCTTGTTGGCGCAGTTCTGGGACGGCTTCCAGGTTTTGAATGCGCAGGCGCAGATCGTTGAGTTCCCAACTCGCGAAATCCAGCATGCGCAAGGCCAGACGCGAGGAAAGAATCCTGTTTTCCACCACCTCATTGCCCATCAACTCCAGTTTTCCAATGTCGGAGAACCCTGCTTGAGCAGCTACTGCAGGAGGCGGCAAGGCTTTGCTAAAGGCGTCGACGCAGCCCTTCAGCCAGACCGCCCGGTTTTTCTGATAAACCAGCACGGCGTCCCGCCGCTCTTGCTGTTCGCGCGTGCTGCCGGGTTGTCCCACCAAAACCGAAAGCGCGTCGCCGATCGTATTGGCCAGCAAGGTCAACATACGCAAAGCCTGCTCAGTGAACAACGCACGAGCCTGCTCTGCGAGAAGTCGGTTCTTTGAATTACTGGGAGCCACGGCCACCTTGAAACGATTACCGCACTAGCTTACACCGTGGCACCTGCATTCGGATCGTTGGGATCTTCTTCTTTTCTTGTGGGCCCTTTGACGAGATCCTCACGTTTGATGCCCAGCCACATGGCAATGGCGGCAGCCACAAAGACGGACGAATAGATTCCGAAAAGTATGCCGATGGTCAGGGCGAGCGCGAAATAAAACAGGGTGGGGCCACCAAACAGCAACATCGACAGCACCATGATCTGGGTCGAACCGTGGGTAATGATGGTGCGGCTGATGGTTGATGTGATTGCGTTGTTGATGATTTCAACCGTGTTCATTTTGCGGTAGCGACGAAAATTCTCACGAATCCGGTCAAAGATCACCACGGACTCATTGACGGAGTAACCCAGCACAGCCAGCACGGCGGCCAGCACCGCAAGCGAGAACTCCCACTGGAAATAGGCAAAGAATCCAAGAATGATGACCACGTCATGCAAGTTTGCAATGATGGCGGCGACGGCATATTTCCACTCGAAGCGGAAGGCAAGGTAAACCATGATGCCGAACACCACCATGGCCAGCGCCTTCAACCCGTCCTGCGCCAGTTCTTCTCCCACCTGCGGTCCGACAAACTCGGTGCGGCGCAGAGTGACGTCGCCATTGGCAGCCTTGAGCGCGGTCATGACGGCTTCGCTCTGCTGGGCCGTGCTCACGCCTTTTTGCGCCGGCAAGCGGATCATCACGTCGCGCGACGTGCCGAAATTTTGCACCTGAACATCGTTCAGGCCCAACATCGCGACCGTGTTGCGAATTTTCCCGACATCGGCAGCTTGGGTGTAGTTCACCTCCATCAGGGTGCCGCCGGTGAATTCCACTGACAAATGCAATCCGCGTGAAAACAGGAAAAATACTGCCAGCGCAAAGGTGGCGAAACTGATGATGTTGAAGATCAGGGCATGCCGCATAAACGGAATGTCACGCCGGATTTTGAAAAATTCCATCTGTGGACCTTAGGACGAAGCTCAGGAAAAAAAAGCGGGATTATTTGGCCAGTTCAGTGGAGGCGTCGGGCCGCCAAACCGTTCCAATCGACACTGTCTTGAGCTTTTTCTTGCGGCCGTACCAGAAGTTGACCAAACCGCGCGAGAAGAATACGGCCGAGAACATGCTGGTCAGAATGCCTATGCAGTGCACCACGGCAAAACCGCGTACCGGGCCGGAGCCAAAGGCCAGCAAGGCCAGGCCGGCAATCAGGGTCGAAATGTTGGAATCAAGAATGGTGGCCCAGGCCCGCTCGTAGCCCGCGTGGATGGCGGCCTGCGGCGACGCGCCACCGCGCAACTCCTCGCGTACGCGCTCATTGATGAGCACATTGGAATCAATCGCCATGCCCAGCGCAAGCGCCATGGCCGCCATGCCAGGCAGAGTCAGTGTTGCCTGAAGCATCGACAGCACCGCGACCAGCAGCAGCAGATTGACCGCCAGCGCTATGCCCGAAAACAGGCCGAACAGCATGTAATACATTGCCATGAAGGCCACGATCACGGCAAAGCCCCAAGATACGCTGTGAAAGCCCTTGGTGATGTTTTCCGCGCCCAGCGTTGGGCCAATCGTGCGCTCTTCAATGATTTCCATCGGTGCGGCCAGCGAACCGGCACGCAGCAGCAGCGCCAGGTCACTTGCCTCGTTGACGCTCATGGAGCCGGAAATCTGGAAACGGTTACCCAATTCACCCTGAATAACCGGCGCGGTCAGCACTTCGCCCTTGCCTTTTTCAAATAACAGGATCGCCATGCGCTTCTTGATGTTTTCGCGGCTGGTATCGCGCATGATGCGGCCACCTTTGGCATCGACGGTCAGATCGACCTTGGGCTGCTGGTTCTGGGAGTCAAAGCCGGGCTGGGCATCGGTCAGATTTTCACCGGTCAAGATGACCTGCTTTTTTACAATTACCGCCTGGCCATTGCGCTCAAGGAAACGCTCAGCCCCGAAAGGCACCGGGCCGGAATTGTTTTCCGCTGCCCTGGCCTCGGCGCCGTCTTCGACCAGACGCATCTCCAGCGTCGCAGTGCGCCCGAGAATGTCTTTGGCCTTGGCAGTGTCTTGAACGCCCGGCAATTGCACCACGATGCGGTCAATGCCCTGCTGCTGAATCACGGGCTCGGCAACACCCAGCTCGTTGATGCGGTTGTGCAGTGTCACCATGTTCTGCTTGAGCGCCTGATCCTGAATCCGGCGTGCCGCCTCAGGCTTGATGGTCGCAGTCAGCTTGTACTCGGTACCATCCGGGCCATCGGCCAATTGCAGGTCCGGCAGCTGGTCCTGAATTAGCGCCCTGGCGGATGCCAGCGTTTCAGTATCACGAAATCTGATGTCGATAGCCTGTCCGTTGCGGGCAATACCGCCATGGCGGATATTTTTTTCGCGCAGTGAAAGACGGATGTCACCGGTAAGCGACTCGGCCCGCTTGGTCAGTGCGGCCTGCATGTCGACCTGCAGCATGAAATGCACACCGCCGCGAAGGTCAAGACCCAAATACATCGGAAAAGCATGCAGGGATGTCAACCAAGCGGGCGATCGCGACAGCAGATTGAGTGCCACGACATAAGCAGGATTCTCGGGATCCGGGGCCAGGGCTTTCTGGATTGCGTCCTTGGCTTTGAGCTGGGTGTCGGTGTCTCCGAAACGCGCTTTGATCGAACTACCCTCCAGCGTAATGGCATCAGCCGTGATGGCGGCGTCCTTGAGCGCCTGCTCCACCTTTGCCAGAGTCGTCGTGTCGACCTTGACAATGGCTTTGCTGCTGGACACCTGCACGGCGGGCGCTTCGCCAAAAAAATTCGGCAGCGTGTACAAGGCTGCGATCAACAGCACCACCACCATAATGGCGTACTTCCAGGCCGGATAACGATTCATGAGAGGACTGTTCCAGGTGAACGATGGACAAAGAGCAGGCCTTGCTGGTATCAGCAGGCCCCGCTAAACCGGGTGGCCGTAGGGTTTATTTGACGCTGGAAATGGCACCCTTGGGCAGCACTTGGACGATGGCACTGCGCTGCAGCTGCACTTCAATGCCGGGTGCGATTTCCAGTGTCAGGTAACCCTCTCCCATGCGGGTGACCTTGCCAAGCAGGCCGCCGGCGGTAGCGACTTCATCGCCTTTGGCCAGCGCTTCAATCATGGCGCGATGCTCTTTTTGTTTGCGCATCTGTGGGCGAATCATCACGAAATACAGCACCACAAACATCAGCACCAGCGGCAGCATGCCGGTCAGCGAAGACATCATGTCCCCGCCTGCAGCGGCAGCGGGAGCGGTTTGGGCAAAAGCAGAAGAAATAAACACGGCTGACTCCACAACTATTTAATAAAACACCAAGAATCGCCCGAGCGAAAAAGCCAGAGCATAGTTCGCCCGATTGTATGCGTCAGGAAACGGCCAGCGGGCTTGACCGGGCGCGTGAGGCAGTATTCAAACGGGCTCAATACGGACAGCACGATTTTTCGCCTGCCTGAGCCAGGCAAAGCCGGCACCCCGGCACGCTGGACAGCAACCCGGTGCTCGCCTCATTCAGCCTGCGCGCTGGTGGCGGGCCAGCTCGGCCTGCCGGAAATCATCCATCAGCGCGGCCCATTGTGGCCGCGCTATCGCCAAATGGCGCGCCTTCACATGGCCATACCCCTTGATCAGCTCGGGAATCCTGGCGATTTCAAGGGCGGTTGCATGGTTTTGAGCCGTCAGGCCTGCCAGAACTTCTTCCAGACTGGCCCGGTATTCACCTATCAGCGCGCGTTCCACCTGACGCTCTTCGATCCGGCCAAAGATATCAAGCGGCGTGCCGCGCAAGCGTTTGAGCCGGGCTAATAACCTGAAGCCGGTCAGCATCCAGGGGCCGAACTGGCGCTTCTGCAATTCGCCCTTGTCATTTTTGGACCCGATCAGGGGCGGCGCCAAATGGTAGTTGAGTTTGAAGTCGCCTTCGAACATGGCGTTGACCTTGTCGAGAAAGCCCGTGTCGGTGTGCAAGCGCGCCACTTCGTACTCGTCCTTGTAGGCCATGAGTTTGAAGAGATAACGCGCCACGGCCTCGGTCAACGTGGTCTTGCCCAGCGGGGCTTCCGCTGTGCGCACCCTGTCGACAAAGACTTGGTAGCTTTGCGCGTAAGCTGCATTCTGGTAGTCGGTCAGGAAAGCCACCCGTTTGGCCAGCATTTCGGCCAGCGATGGTTTTTTGACGAACTCAATGACTTGGGCGGCCTTGAACAGCGCCTGCACCGAAACCAGATCATGCGCGCAGCGACGGCCCCATTCAAAAGCAGCCTTGTTGTTGTCAACCTGCACGTTGTTGAGCTCGATGGCGCGCATAAGTGCGGCGTGCGACAGCGGGACCCGGCCTTTTTGCCACGCAAAGCCCAGCATCAGGGGGTTGGTGTAGATCGAGTCGCCAATCATCTGCACGGCGACCTGTTCGGCATCAAAACTCGCCATGCCCTCGACGCCCACCGCCAAGCGCACGGCACTTTCGCAGTTGCCGCCGGGAAACTGCCAGCCCGGATTGGTGACAAACGCCGCCGTCGGCGTCCCATGCGAATTCATCGCCACAAAGGTGCGGCCCGGCTGCATGGTGGCCAGCGTGTAGGGGCTGGCCGTCACGATCGGGTCGCAGCCGATGATGAGGTCGGCTTTGGCGGTGTCCACTTTCGTCGTGTAAATGGCCTCGGGCCGGTTGGCAATCTGGATGTGGCTCCAAGTGGCGCCGCCTTTTTGCGCCAAGCCGCCCGCGTCCTGCGTCACCACGCCTTTGCCTTCAAGATGGGCCGCCATGCCGAGCAACTGGCCGATGGTGATGACGCCGGTGCCGCCGACGCCGCCCACGACAATGCCCCAGGCGCTTTCAGCCACTGGCAGCACGGGATCGGGAAGCACGGGCAAGCTGCCCAAATCGCCCTTTTTCTCTTTTTTGGGTTTCCTTAGCTGGCCTCCTTCAACCGTCACAAAGCTCGGACAAAAACCCTTGACGCAGGAATAGTCCTTGTTGCATGTGTTCTGGTTGATGCGGCGCTTACGGCCGAATTCGGTTTCCAGCGGCTCTACCGACAGGCAGTTGGACTGCACCGAGCAGTCACCACAGCCTTCGCACACCAGCTCGTTAATAACCACGCGCTTGGCCGGGTCCACCAGCGTGCCGCGCTTGCGCCGGCGACGCTTTTCGGTCGCGCAAGTCTGGTCGTAAATAATGGCGCTCGTGCCTTTTATTTCGCGGAACTCGCGCTGGATTTTGTCGAGCTCGTCGCGGTGCTTCACTGTGACACCGTCCAGCAGCCTGGCGCCCTCATACTTTTCCGGCTCGTCGGTCACGATGACCAGCCTGGTCACGCCTTCGGCAATCAGGCTTTGCATGATCTGCAGCACCGAATGGCCCTCAGGCCGCTCGCCGACCTGCTGGCCACCCGTCATGGCGACGGCGTCGTTGTAGAGTATTTTGTAGGTGATGTTCACGCCCGACGCGATGGCCTGGCGGATGGCCAGCAGGCCGCTGTGGAAATAGGTGCCATCACCCAGGTTGGCAAAAACATGTTTGTCGGTGGTGAAGGCTGACTGGCCAATCCAGCTCACGCCTTCGCCGCCCATCTGGCTAAAGGTGGACGTGCTGCGGTCCATCCAGACCGTCATGTAATGGCAGCCGATACCGGCCACGGCACGCGAACCTTCCGGTACACGCGTGCTGGTGTTATGCGGGCAGCCGCTGCAAAACCAGGGCGCGCGTTCACCGGTGTCAATTTTGGCTTCCACCAGGGCTCGTTCCCGGGCGTCAATAATGGCCAGGCGCGCCTTCATACGCGCGATGATGTCCGCCGGCACGCCGAGCTTGGTCAGGCGCTTGGCAATCGCCTTGGCAATGATGGCCGGTGTCAGGTCGGCCTTGGGCCTGAGCAGCCAGTGGTCGCTCGGGTTGGCGCGGCCCCACTCGCCGCCTGACTGATCGCCCTCGGGTTCGTCAAACTTGCCCAGCACATTGGGCCGCACGTCGGCGCGCCAGTTGTAGAGCTCTTCCTTGATCTGGTATTCGATGACCTGGCGCTTTTCCTCGACCACCAGGATCTCCTGCAGGCCCAGGGCGAAGTCGCGGGTGATGCTGGCCTCCAGCGGCCAGACCACGTTGACCTTGTGCAGCCGGATGCCAAGCTGGTGGCAGGTGTCTTCATCCAGACCCAGATCGCTAAGGGCTTGACGCGTGTCGTTAAAAGCCTTGCCGCTGGCGATGATGCCAAAACGGTCGTCCGGTGCCGCAATCACGTTGTAATTGAGCTTGTTGGCCCGGATGTAAGCCAGCGCGGCATACCATTTGTAGTCCATCAACCGCGCTTCCTGCTCCAGCGGCGCGTCGGGCCAGCGAATATGCAGGCCACCCGGCGGCATCTGGAAATCCTCGGGAATGATGATCTTTACCCGGTCCGGATCGACGGACACCGAACTCGACGATTCGACCACTTCCTGAATGGTTTTCATGCCCGACCAGACACCCGAAAACCGGCTCATGGCGAAAGCATGCAGCCCCATGTCGAGGATTTCCTGCACGCTCGATGGAAAGAACACCGGCAGGCCACAGGCTTTGAAAATATGGTCGCTCTGGTGCGGCGCGGTCGAGCTTTTGGACACATGGTCGTCGCCAGCTATGGCGATCACGCCACCGTGCTTTGCCGTGCCCGCCATGTTGGCATGCTTGAACACATCCGAGCAGCGGTCCACGCCCGGGCCCTTGCCGTACCAGATGCCAAACACGCCATCGAACTTCTGGCTTTGCGGGTACAGGTCGAGTTGCTGCGTACCCCAGACGGCGGTTGCGCCCAACTCTTCGTTGACGCCGGGCTGAAACACGATGTTCTGCGCCGCCAGGTGCTTTTTGGCCGCCCACAGCGCCTGGTCATAACCACCCAGCGGCGAGCCACGGTAGCCACTGATGAAGCCTGCCGTATTTAGCCCGGCGATGGCGTCACGGCTGCGCTGCAGCATCGGCAGCCGCACCAGCGCCTGCACGCCGCTCATGAAGGCGCGGCCGTGGTCAAGTGAATATTTGTCGTCCAGGGTGACGGTTTCCAGCGCTTTTCGGATGTGCTCGGGCAGTGGGGCATTCATGTTTTTTGTCTCCGGGATTGTTGTCGTAACCGGCCTCGTGGACCCGTAAATCTGCAAACGTCAAGCCCGGTTAGGCCTGATGTCTGACTCCAGCTAAAAGTGTAGGTCTCGCGTTCTGATATGTCTTTGCTTTTTTTGTTCCATTTATGCCGGTTGACGAAAGATTCTTGCTGCAAAATATCAAAAATGGAAACATTAGACAAGTTTGACATCGCCATCCTGCACGAGTTGCAGCGCGAGGCTCGTCTCACCAACACCGAACTGGCGTCACGCGTCGGCCTGTCGGCTGCGCCTTGCTGGCGACGCGTCCGGGCACTCGAGGAAGCTGGCTTCATCACCGGTTACCGCGCCGAAATCAACCGTCACAAGATCGGCTTGGGCGTGCTGGCCTTTGTGCGGCTGGACGCTGCCCGCAACAGCGGCGATGTGCTGCAGACGCTGGAAGAGGCCATCCGGAAGATTCCCGAGGTGGTGAGCTGCCACTACATCAGCGGCACCGGCACCTTCGAGCTGCAGGTGGTCAGCCGCGACCTCAATACGTTCAGCCAGTTCGCCCGCGATGTGCTGATCAACCTGCCCAATGTAAAAGACCTGCATACCAGCTTTTCGCTGGGAGAGGTCAAGGCCAGCAGCGCCCTGCCGCTGGGGCACCTGACGCGCTCGATTCCCTAAAATTTAAGGAAATAAGGGCTGTGGTCCAATGATTTCGGCTCTAAACAGCTATTAATTAAATAGCAAACGCAACCTTGACCGCAGACAGCAAAAAGCCCGACCTCCTGCGGGAGATCGGGCCAGCGGCGCTGCTGGACGCTGCGTCTTTATGGTTGCGGTCTGACGCAGACCTTGCTGGTATTACGCCTTTGAGAGCTTCGGCTGCGTCGGTTCAGCCGTGAGGCAGCCCACCGCAGCGCCAAACTTGTTCTTGTAGTTGGCGTTGATGAGCGGGTCGAGCGTGGCCTTGACATTGCCGTGGATGCTGCCCCAGTCACCGGCATGCTGGAAGTTGCTCATGATGTAAGTCCAGCCGTTCAGCTCGTCCACCGCATGCAGGCCGGTTGACTCGCCGCCAGCGGGAATCGACATCACCCGTGACAACGCCTTGGTGTCGACGTTGTAGGCCCACAGGAAGTTGTTGACATGCTGGCTGCTGTCTTCACCGATGAAGAGAGTACGCATCTTTTCGGAGAACTTGAGGTTGTCAGGGTTGGCAATTTTTTCGGGGTTGGCGGTGTTGCCCAGCGCATCAGCGCTGATATCTTCACCGGTGATCAGGGCTTTCGTGTCCACCGGCATCCACTCGCTGATGATGGCCGCGCCCTTATCATCCTTGATGCCGCCCTTGAGGTTCAGGGCCATCACGGCACCGGCCACCAGCGCCTTGGGCACCCCGATGCCGTTGCCCGGCACGTTGGCTTTATCGCCAGCCACCATAGAGGCCTGGATGTTCTGCAGCGCTGAATAGGCGACCTTGTCCTTGATGTTGACGGTGGTGCCTTCCATCTTCGTGAAGCCCATGCTGGCGCCAACATAAGCGGCGTAGCGATGGGTTTCGAGGAAGGCGGCTGCCTTCTCGTTGAACACCTTGATCCATTCGGTCTTGCCGTTGGAAATCACTTTCCTGAACGTGGCGTCGAGCGGGTCGGTGCTGCGCACGTCCATGATTTCGGCTGGCTTGATGCCGCCGTCGACCAGCGCGCGAATTTCCGCGCTGCTGGCGTTGCCCAGCTTGATCCAGGTCAGCGCTGCGGCTGCGGCGGCCGGGTCGATGGAGAAGCCAGAACCAACCTTGGCGACGTATAGCGAGCCAGCGGACAGGTCTTTTTCCCTGTCCGCCACAAACACAAAATAGCCACTATTGGTGGCGTCGTCGCCCATGAACACGGTACGGTTGTCGGGCATGACCTGCACCAGTTCGTGCGAAATACGACCCATGCAGTAGTGCTTCTTGATAGAGGCCGTGCCATCCGGGTTGACCGTCACCTCGGGCATATGACCGTAGTGGTAGGGGTTGGCCGCCGTTTCGCTGCCGTAAAGATTCTTGCTGAAAGCCCTGAACTGCGCATCGCTGGCAGCGGTAAACGCGTTGGGCTCGTACTCCTCGCTCGACAGGTGGGTGTTCCACGGCGAAAGGCTGGCGCCGCAGGTAATCCACAGGCCATTGACCGCGGAAGTGTTGACGTTGTGGTACTTGACCAGCGTGAGTTTGCCGGTGTCCGGGTTCTGGTCCAGCGTGAGCACGGCAATCGGCGACGGCAGCTTGCCGTACATGCCGGTCGTGCCATCCTGCGCAAAGGTGGTGTATTCAAACTGCACCACGGCAAACACCGTGTTGCCCTTGACACCATCGACCTTGGCGCCCGGCACGCTCAGCAGCGAGGTGCCATCTGGCGAGTCCGAGAAAAACTGGCGCTCCTTACCGGGCACGGTGGCGTCAATGATGACCTGGTTGTTGATGTCGAGATAACCACCCGCAAGAATTTTTCCTCCTTTGCCATCGGACACCATGTCACCAGTAACAAAAAAGGGCAGGTAGGCGAGTTTGAAGTCGAGTTTGCTCTTGTCGCTGAAGTTTACCGACATGACGGAGCCGACCGTGGTCGTGGCCATGGCGGCAGCGTTGGCCAGCGTGGGCGCAGGCATGGAGGAGAAGCTGACGCCGCTATAGCTCGCAGGCAGTGGCGCTGCCACCGCATCATCGCCACCGCCGCAACCGGCCAGCAGCAGGCTGGTTCCGGCAAGGGTGGATGACAGCGGCAACATGGGAACACCGGCCAGAAATTGCAGGGCGCGACGACGGGAAGGATTGACGGCAGGATTCATGGGTTTCGCTCCAGACAGGTAAGCCGCGCGCGGCGAAAAGGCCGGCGTCAGCGGGACAGAAAACCCGCTTACTTTGACGCAGTCATGTTGCAGCTTCATGACAGGCAGCCATGCCGGCCGCAGCAAATCCGGCTGGTGGGCCGGTCAGCCACGCACGCAGCGTGCCTCCAGCGGCAGCAGCAGATAGTGCAGAACAGCCCCGTGGCCGCTGGCGCCCAAGCCGAATTCGGCGCGCACCCGCGGGTTGCTGTAAACCGTCTGCGCGCCCTGGCCACCAGCATCCCGGAACAGGATGTCCCTGCCACGCGTGCCCTCCAGCACCGCCGTGTCATCGACAAACCGGACGGTGAACTCGATGCCATGCTCACACTGGTAAAGTGGTAATGCCCCAGGCGGTTGCTTGCCCGCGCAGGCGCTCAGCGTGCCGATTGCCACGAATAAAATAAGGACAGCGAC
>NZ_JABBPF010000076.1 GCF_012927415.1 Polaromonas sp.
GGGGGGCGGGGGGGGGGGGGGGGGGGGGGGGTGTTCTCTCCTATACATTTTGCGCCGCCCCCGGCCCCCCCACCGCCGACCGGGTAGGATTTGGCGTCATGAGCGATGCCGGCTTTGAAAGCCGAGGCGTGGCCAACGTGTTCGAACGGCTGCAGCAGTCCAGCCGGCTGAACGACAACGGGTCTTTTCCCTACCTGCGCTCGCACCCGCTCACAACCGAGCGCATTGCCGAGGCGCAAGCCCGGGTGCAGCTGGCGTCTGCGTCGGCTGCCAGGCCGTCAGCGGAGAAACTGGCGGACCTTGGCCAGGCGCAGCTGTTGCACGCCATGATGGCTGCGCGCGCCCGCATCCTGGCTGTTCCCGGGGTCGACGCCTTGCGCGCCATGGTGGCCGAAGCCCAGCGCCGCGCCGCTGGCGTGGCGGTTCTGCAGGCACCGGCCTCGCCGGCCAATGTTCGCGATGCGGGCGCACTTTATGGCGGCGTGCTGGCGGCGGCTCAGCTGCGTGATTTTACCGGCGCGAGAAGCCTGCTGGCGCGGCTCCAGCCGCTGGTCGCCAGCATCGAGCGCGCGCACAAGGCCATCGAGCTGCTGCCGACAGAGCTTGATCTGCTGGAAGGAAGGGCACCGGCTTCGGCTGCCTTGGCCGAAATGCCCGCCGGCGCCTCGCGCGCCGAGGTGCTGTTCCATGCGAAGGTATTGATGGCGGCAAAGCGGGCACCGGAGGTGTCTCAGGGCTTACGCGTCTGGGTGGCTGACCATCCCAAAGATGCTATGGCCTGGCAGCTGCTCTCGGTGGCCTGGGGCCAGCAAAACCAGAGCGTTCAGGCAATTCGCGCCGATGCTGAAAGCCACGCCGCGCAGCTTGACTACGCCGGGGCGCTGGACCGCCTGAAAGCCGCGCAAACGCTGATGCGCAGCAAGCCGGCCAGCGCCGATTACGTGGAAGGCTCGATTCTTGACACGCGAACCCGCCAGATCGAGCTACTTCTTAAAGAGCAGCTGCTCCAGGACAAAGTCGATCGCTAGCTGAAGCACCGAATAAATCAGCGAACCGATCAGCGCTGCGGCAAACCCGTTCACGTTCAGTCCGCTGACCAAGCCGGCTGCGGCCCAGAACATCAGCGCGTTGATGATGAACAGAAAGAGCCCCAGTGTGACTACGGTGACAGGCAGCGTCAGCAAAACCAGAATGGGCCGCACCACTATGTTGAGTGCGCCGAGCACCGCTGCCGCAATCAGCGCCCCGGTGAAACTGGTGACGACCACACCCGAATAAAGATAGGCCACCGCCAGCAAGGCGGCAGCACTCAAGAGCCATTTGAGAAGGAGTTTCATGGCCAAAGAATACCATTGTGCGGAACCCTCCCAGGCAAGCACAGCCCCCTTGGCGGAGGAGGCGATCACACGCAGCAAACGGGTTAAGCCAAGGTGCGCAGCGCCGCGCCGCGCCGCCCCAAGCAAGCACAGCCCCCATTGGGGGGCATCCTTCGACAGGCTCAGGACGAACGGAAAGGCAGTGAGCGACCGTGAGGGTTCTTCATTCCAGCAGGGGCCGTGGAACCGGCTTCGCCGGGCCACAGGCGCAGCGGCCCCTTGGGGGGCAGAGAGCTACACGCAGTGAGCGACCGTGAGGGTTCTTCATTCCAGCAGGGGCCGTGGAACCGGCTTCGCCGGGCCACAGGCGCAGCGGCCCCCCTGGGGGGTAGAGAGCTACACGCAGTGAGCGACCGTGGGGGCCATATTCCTAGTCTGTCGCAACCAGCAAGCCCGCTCCCGCCAGCGCGGCGGCATAGCCCAGCACGCCGTGGTTTTCCCGGGCCTGGGTGGTCGTCACGGGCTGCAGGTCCTGGCCAAACCTGGGCCTGCGGGCGTCCAGCACGCGCGCCGCCCCGTGGGTCTTGATCAGCGACTCGGTCTGCGCGATCAGGGCAGCTTGCGCCAGTTGTGTCAGCACGCTGTCGCCATCTTTCTGCAGTACGGGCAGCAGTTGTCCGAAGACCTTGTCAGCCCACTTTTCGCGCCAGCTCTGGCGGGCGCTGTGGGTGACCCACTTGCTGACCCGGTGCGTGATGCGCGGCGCGCAACCCACCACAATCCAGCGGGTGGGTGTGCGGTCGTCGCCCACCGGCAGCATAGGGTGCAGCATTTGCAGCGCATACGCGGCATCGTCTACGTACACAATGATGTTGTCCATGAAGTGCTCCTTGAGTTGTCGTCGTTGTAAAGGTGGGAAACGGTTGCTTGCAAAAAAAAGGCGACGGTTGGACTTTGGACCGCCGGTATCGCCTGTTTTAGCGGGCGATGAGGTTCTTGGCGGCGCTGGCTGCAGTTTTGGCCCGGCGACCGGCCCACCAGCCCGCAGCCAGCACGCCGAGCACCGCCAGCACATAAGTGGCCCATTCAGCAGCCGTGTTCAGGGCCTTCGCCGATGGCAGGCTGTCCGGGCCGCCATAAACCGCGTCAAGCAGGCGCTCGCCGACAATCATCTTGGCGGCGGTGAAGGCCAGCACTGCCGCACCGAGCTTGATGATGATGGGGAAACGCTCCACCAGCTTGAGCACCATGGTGCTGCCAAACACCACGATCGGCACACTCACCAGCAGGCCAATAATGACCAGGTCAAACGCGCCATGCGCCGCGCCCGCCACGCCCAGCACGTTGTCAATGCCCATCAGCGCATCGGCCACCACGATGGTTTTCATCGCGCCCCAAAAGGTGCTGGCCACCGGGCCGTCGTGTTCCTTGTCACCGTGGTCGGCCAGCAACTGGTAGGCCACCCATAGCAGGCCCAGGCCACCGACCAGCATCAAGCCGGGAATCTTGAGCAGCCACACCACGCCCACCGTCATGACCGAGCGGACCACGATGGCGCCGGCCGCGCCCCAGACGATGGCCTTTTTCTGCAGCTGAGGCGGCAGGTTGCGCGCGGCCAGCGCGATCACGATGGCGTTGTCGCCGGCCAATACCAGGTCGATGAGGATGATCGCCAGCAGGGCGGACCACCAGGGGGTTGTAAATAGTTCCATAGCGCACGCTTTCCAGTATCAGGTTTCGACATGGAAATCCGGGTCGGCGGATTTCCGGTTTCGTGAAACCTGGTGCTTGGCTGAGGGTGCGGATAAAGCTTGGGTACCGCCAACGCCTCGATCAAACCTAAACAGGTTTCAATCGAAGGTCTGGCTCGACATGCAGTGTCGCTGCATGTCCAACAAGCCGGAAGCCATGAACGTGTGTCCGGACTTCGTATTGACGACTTGTTGATTCGCTTTTGCTGTGGTTTGTGTTGACGAAACAACGCAGCAAAACGAGGGAGTTACTCCCCTTCGGTCATGTATTTGACAATAAAAACGGCTTTTATGCAAATGCGGGGCTTTTCTTTGGCACGCCTGGCGCTGCCCGGCCAGCGCAGCGCTTGACCCGCGCCAGACCGGACGCGACACTGCCAAACGACGACGCGGCTTGGGACAACAGTGAAGGAGCGCATCCATGGCCAGGCAATTGATCATCTGCTGCGACGGCACCAGCAACAACCTGACCGGCGGCGCCCGCGACACCAACGTCACCCGGCTCTGCGAACTGTTCGCACCGGACGCCAATGACCAGCTGCTGTATTACGACCCCGGCGTCGGCAACCCCGACCAGCTGCCCGGCGCGTCGCTGACGGACAGCATCAGCCGATTTTCCGCTCGGCTGCATGGCCTGGCTTTTGGCAAGGGCGTGTACGAGAACATCGCCCGGGCCTATCTCTTCCTGATGCGGCATTACCAGCCCGGCGACCAGATATTCCTGCTGGGCTTTTCGCGCGGCGCCTTCACGGCGCGCAGCATAGGCGGGCTGGTGACGCAGTTCGGCCTGCTGCGTCCGGTCATGGAAAACCTGGTGCCGACGCTGCTGCACGTCTATTTTTCCGATCGCGAACTCGGTGGCTCCAAATACACCGCCATACGCGATCAGATCAGCCGGCTGTTTGCGTCCGACCAGAGCCGTGCCACGCCGGTCTGGTTCGTCGGCGTGTGGGATACCGTGTCTTCGGTGGGCGCGCCCCTGTTGAGCCGCACCATCACCGCTGCGCCGACCATCGTCGGCAAACGCTTCAATCATGTGCGCCACGCACTGGCGCTGGACGAGTACCGCCGCTCATTCGAGCCGCGGCCTTATTACATTGACCCCGGTCACGACTACGCAGCTTCCGGGCAAAGTATTGACCAGCGCTGGTTTTCGGGTGCGCACTGCGATGTCGGTGGCGGCTACGGCGCCCGCCAGGCGCGCCTGGCCAACGAAACGCTGATGTGGATGCTGCAGGAAGCGGTGCAATGCCAGCTGCGCCTGCGCGCCGGGCTGCTAAACGACGATGGGGTGGTGGACACCCAGGCCGTGCTGGCCAGGCTGGCGGGGGCCAGCGCTGGCAGCGCGTCGTCCCGCGCCCGCATTCATAGCGAAACCTACCCCAGCGCTTTGTGGGCGCTGGCCGGCCTGCGCCAGCGCAACACCCATCTGGTGCTCGACAGTGGGAAACCGCAAGCGGTGGTGCCGCTGGAGCATCCCTCGGTGGCGAAACTGGGCTTGCGCTTTCCAGCGGACACGGTCTGGGCGCGCCGCCGGCCGGTCTGGGGGCTGGTCGTGGCGACCGTGCTGGCCTCCCTGTTCTGCTTGCTCGCCGGCGGCCTGTTGCACGGCTCGATCGCACCTGACAGCATGACGCTCTGGCAGTGCCTGCTGGCGCTGGGCGAGGACATGTCGGCCTTGCTGGCCGCCAACGGGGCACTGACGCACTGGCAGCTTGGCTGGGTTTTTTCGCTGGACCCCCCGCTGGCCACGCTGCCGCAGCCGGCCGGCCGCGTTGCCGGCGCCGTATTGGCGGATTTCGGCCTGATAGCGGCCTGCGCCTTCATCCTGGCACGCGCGGTGACCTGGGCCTTTGCCCGCCTCGCCGGTGTCCGCCGCGCCACGCAAAAGCCGTCCGGCGGCCTTCAGCTGCTGGGCCTGAGCGCCGTGGCGGCAGTGTGGGGCGGCGTGGCGCAAAACCTGTTCACGCTGACGCTGCTGTGGAGCTTTCCAGGCTGGCCCGTGTTTGCCGCCGTCGAGCTGCTGCTGGGCCTGGCCATCACGCTGGCCGCGCTGACCAGCTGGACGGGGCTGCTGGGCTGCGCGGCGCTGTTTTTCTGGGCCTGCTCGGTGAAACGCTGAAAGGCCAAGTCCATGGCGACCGGCGGGTTCGCCGGGGCACCGATAATGCAAAATCCCGTCGGCGAAGTCCGGCTGCAAGCTCATTTTGGTCCCCATGCCTGGCATCCACATCACCGATATTGAAGCGGCCATCAACTACTGGCGCGCCAAAGCGCCTTCGCCCGATGGCGTGACGCTGGCCGCCGAGGTGCGCGTGCTGGCCGAGGTCTATGCGCGCATCGTGTTCCAGCGGCAAGACCTGGCCGACGAAAGCAGCTTTCCGCCCGGGGCCATGGCGGCCTGGCTCGCCTGGTACGACAGCACGGCCGACACGCCCTGCATCGCCATCTGCTCAACCAGCCAGGGCGACGAATTGTGCAAGGGTTGCGGCCGCACGTTTGGCGAGGTGCAGCACTGGCTGGCGATGAGTCCGGTAGACAAGCGCAGCACCTGGCGGCGCATCACCCAGGAGGCCACGGCCTGGCGTTTCGGCCGCTACGCCGACCGCGCGCTTGAGAACAGCAAGCCGTGACGGCGCCGCGTAAAAACTGCTTTTCTTGCCAAAACTGCTTCATGTCCAATGAATACGGTCACAATCAGCTATTGATTTAGTAGCATTGGCGGGCTGGCCGTACTACACTGCTGTCATGCTCAAACTGACCCAGGCACCCAATATTGCAATTGCCACGCTGTGGGTGGATGCGCTGCAGCAAGCCGGGTTTTCAGCCAGTGTGCAACGCTATTTTTTAAGCGGCATCGCCGGCGAGTTGCCGCCCGACCAGTGCCTGCCCGAGGTTTGGCTCGGCATAGATGAAGAAAAGACCGCCGCCCAGGCGCTGCTGCACGCCCTGCAGAACATGCCGCAGCGGCGCTGGCTTTGCCGCTGCGGCGAAATCGTTGAAGGCGGCTTTGAGCAGTGCTGGCATTGCGGCGCGGCCATGCCGGTGGGCTTGGCTTGATTTGCCTGCCTTACGGCTTGCGATCCGTATCGGGCATTGGTTTCAAAGCCAGCGATTCGACCAGGCCAGAGGTCGTGATGTCTTTCACCGGTTTCTTTTTTTGCTTGCGCTGTAATTTGTCCCTCAACAGGGCCGGAATGCGCCGTCCGGGCGTCTCTATGAAACGATACGACAAGGCTGACATGATCAAAATAACCGCCAGTAGCAGGCTAAAGCGTAGCCAGGCAATCAGGACCGGGTTGCCAGGGAACAGCGTCACTGGAAGCCATTTATCTGTCGCTAAAGCGAGTGGATAGTGCAAGAGATACATGGAAAAGGAGATATTGCCCAGCCAAAAGCACCATTTCACATGAAGGGCGCGTGCCAGCAGGCCACGGTCAAAAGACAAGCCGAATAAAGCGACGCGGACCACAGTGGAATGAGTTCCGGCCTGTTCATCGCGATGCCCCCTGCCATGCCAAGCAGCCCCATGACCTCAAAAAGGGTAGCCCCCCTTGCCGTCAGCTGAAGCCCGCTACCGACCCGCCATAGCAGCATGCCAACACCGAAGCCGGCCAGGCCTCGGCAGACGGCGCCTACCCCGTGCGTGTCTCCGATATAGGTCCGCAGAACCACCCACTCTATGACAAGAAGCACAGCCAGAGCTATCGCGGCCGATCGAAGGGGCGCCAGTCGACGCACAAAAATGATGGCAACCGGGAAGAGGAAATAGCAAAAAAGCTCAATGCCAACCGACCAGGCCACCGGGTTGGCAGGTGATTGCAGTGAAAAAAATGGCTGTAGCAGAAGTGCAGAAGCAGCGAATCCCCAATTGAGGAAAAGGTTTTGCAGCGCTGCCAATGCCCAGGCCGGATAACTGAAAATAAAGCAAAGCCCGATCAGTGATACCCAGTGTGCGGGGTAGACCCGACACACACGTTTCAACCAGAAAAGCCCTGCATCGCCAAAGGAAAGATGGCTGTAGACACTTGCGAGAATCATTCCGCTAAGAATGAAAAAAAGATCGACGGCCGCATAGCCTAATTGAAAAGCAAGGGCGGAAATTCCAACGCTAGACCCTAAATGGTGAATGACGACCCAAAGCGCCGCAAAACCGCGTATGGATGTCAGTGGTTTGTTTTCCAATGTCGTTTTTCCCGATCACTCAGAAAGTTAAAAATTGCTTTTGTACGGAAACCGGCATCAACCGTCTTCCAGCGGGGCAGGGTGCCGAAGAGAGCCTACAAATTGCTGACAAACAATTTCCCCACGCGGGCGGTCGGGTGCTTGGATTTGGAACCTGTGCTTGGCGGCACTGCCGTGTACCGGGTTGTGCCAGAAGCGATACGGTGCTGGAATCGCTTGTGCCGTGAGCTGTAACTGCTCCGCCGCTGTCATACATCAATAAATAAGCGGGCTGTTGCGACCCGCTTTTAACAAACGTTTAAACCCGTTTGGCCAAGGTCGCCGCCATGCCCACGTAACTGGCCGGCGTCATTGCCAGCAGGCGCTCTTTTTCGGCTTCGGGAATCTCCAGCGAGCGGATCAGCGCGTGCAGGTCTTCGGCCCTGACGGTCTTGCCACGCGTCACTTCCTTGAGTTTTTCGTAGGCACCCTGCACGCCATAGCGGCGCATCACCGTCTGTATCGGTTCGGCCAGCACTTCCCACGAGGCGTTCAGGTCGTCGCTCAGCGCTTCGCGGTTGAGTTCGAGCTTGGTCAGCCCGGTGAACAGCGAGTGATAGGCCAGCACGGCGTAGCCCAGGGCCACGCCCATGTTGCGCAACACGGTTGAGTCGGTCAGGTCGCGCTGCCAGCGGCTGATCGGCAGTTTTTCGCTCATGTGCCTGAGCAGCGCATTGGCCAGACCGAGGTTGCCTTCGGCGTTTTCAAAGTCAATCGGGTTGACCTTGTGCGGCATGGTCGACGAGCCGATTTCGCCTTCCTTCAGGCGCTGCTTGAAGTAGCCGACGCTGACATAACCCCAGATGTCGCGCGCCAGGTCGATCAGTATGGTGTTGGTTCGCGCCACCGCATCAAACAGCTCGGCCATGTAGTCGTGCGGCTCGATCTGGATGCTGTGCGACTGAAAGGTCAGGCCCAGACCCAGCGGCTCAGGCGTTTCAATCACGCTGCGGCTGAATGCTTCCCAGTCGAAATCAGGCCAGGCGGCCAAGTGGGCGTTGTAATTGCCCACCGCGCCATTCATTTTGGCCATCAGCTTGACGCCAGCAATTTTCTCGCGCGTGCTGACCAGCCGGGCCACGACGTTGGCAATTTCCTTACCGACCGTGGTGGGGCTGGCGGTCTGGCCGTGGGTGCGGCTGAGCATGGGTTCGCCTGCATGCTCGTGCGCCATCTGGCGCAGCTGCGCAATCAGCTTGTCCAGCGCCGGCAGCAAGACCAGTTCACGGCTGCTTTTGAGCTGCAGGGCGTGGCTGGTGTTGTTGATGTCTTCGCTGGTGCAGGCAAAATGCACGAACTCGCTGGCCGCCTGCAGTTCCGGCCGGGCTTCAAATTTCGACTTGATCCAGTATTCCACCGCCTTGACATCGTGGTTGGTGGTTTTTTCAATTGCCTTGATGGCCAGCGCATCGGCTTCCGAGAAGTTTTTGACAAGGCCGAGCAGATAGGTGCGTGCGCCGGGGCTGAGCGGCTTGAACTCGGCAAATTTGGCATCGGACAGTGCAATGAACCAGGCGATTTCGACCTGAACCCGGCGGTGCATGTAACCCTGCTCGGACATCAGGGGGCGAAGAATGGCGAGTTTGCCGACATAGCGGCCGTCCAGCGGCGACAGGGCGTTGATGGGGGAAAAGCTCATGCTTCATTGTAGGCCGGGCCGCTGGCAACCCCGGCGGGCGGCGCCGCACCGACGATCCCGATTTGCGCGCGCGCTGCTGTCAGGCTGAAAGCCCGCCGACTCGATAGAATGCTTTACTACGGACCTCGATCCAGACTCACCTTGAACACATGAAACTCATCGGATCCGCCACCAGCCCCTACGTACGCAAAGTACGCATCGTGATGCTTGAAAAAAAGCTCGACTACCAGCTCGTGCTGGAAGAAGTCTGGGCTGCCGGCACCACCATTACCAGCTCCAACCCGCTGGGCAAGGTGCCCTGCCTGGTGATGGAAGGCGGCGAAGCCGTGTTCGATTCGCGCGTCATCGTCGAATACCTGGATACGCTGTCGCCGGTCGGCAAGCTGATTCCTGCCCAGGGCCGCGAACGCGCCGAGGTCAAGACCTGGGAGGCGCTGGCCGATGGCGTGCTAGATGCGGCCATCCTGGCGCGTCTTGAGGCCACCTGGCCCGGCCGCGGCGACGCGCAGCGCTGCAACGCGTGGATCCTGCGGCAGGAAGGCAAGATCGAGGCCGCGCTCAGGGCCATGAGCATCGGACTGGGCGACAAGGCTTTTTGCAGCGGCATCCATTTCAGCCTGTCCGATGTGGCGGTAGGTTGCGCGCTCGGTTATCTGGACTTCCGTTTCCCGCAGAACTGCTGGCGCGAAACTTACCCCAGCCTGGGCAAACTGCAGGACAAACTCACGCAGCGGCCGAGCTTCATGGAAACCCGAGCAAGCTGATTTTTTTGTCAAATAGCGTTCTTGTCCAGTAACTACGGTAATTAGTAGCTATTAAAATAGTAGCAACCGACGATTTTGGCGCGGTTACTGACTGGCGCGTTTTTTCAGCCAGCGCATCAGCCGGCCCAGCACGGGCAGCTTTTCATACAGCTCTTCTGCGGCATCCCAGTAGTCGCGGTGGTAGTCGATCAAGCCGTCGGCAGTGAATTTCAGGTGTGAACCGCCGCGTACGGTTTGCAGCGTGCCCTGGTCAAGTTTCCTGAAGCGGAACTCGAAGTTCCAGGTCAGAAAACACTGGTCGCCCTGCGCGATGCAGTCGGTCACCACAAAGCGTGGCCGATCAAGGGCCGTATACATGTGGCTGAAAATCTGCCGTACCGCCGCGATGCCACGTACTTCGTTAAACGGATCCTTGAACCAGGCCTGCGGCGTGTAGAAGGCGTCCAGCCGGTCCAGGCTGAGCGGACTCAGGCTTTCAAAAAACGCCACCACGCGCGCTGCTGCCTGGGCGCCAGGCTCTGGCGCAGCGGCCGTCGTCATCATGGCCTGCGGCTCACAGCGCGGTGACCTTGCGCACGGCCGCAAAATACGCGCCGTAGGGCAGCAGGCGCAACGCCTTGACCCAGCGGGTAAAGCGCTTGGGGAAATGGATTTCAAACAGGCCCTTGCGCCACCCCAGCAGGATTTCTTCAGCCGCCTGCTCGGGCGTGAGCAGCGCCGGCATGCTGAACTGGTTGTGCGCCGTCAGCTTTGTTTCCACGAAGCCCGGGCAGATCAGGCTCACGCCGATGCCGCTGTCATGCAGGTCCAGGTAGAGCGTTTCGGCCAGGTTGATGAGGGCCGCCTTGGTCGGTCCATAGGCCAGGCTTTTGGGCAGGCCGGCGTAACCCGCCACGCTGCTGATCAGGCTGATGTGGCCGGACTTGCGCGCCAGCATCGCTGGCAGCAGTGCGTCCAGCGCATACAGCGCGCCGTTGTAATTGACGTCGACGTGCGTGAGCATCTCCTTCAGGTCGAAGTCGGTGGCGCGCAGCTCTTTGTAATAGCCGGCGCAGTACATCAACAGATCGAGCGGGCCGGCGGCCAGCACGGTCTGCGCTGCGGCTTTCACCGCCACCGGGTCGGTGACGTCCAGCGCCAGCGCCACGGCACCGGGGTGGGCTCGAGTGAAGCTTGCCAAAGCGTCTGCATTGCGCGCCGACACAAAAACCCTGGCTCCCTGGGCATGCAGCGCTGTGGCGGTCGCCAGGCCGATGCCGCTGGAGGCGCCAACCAGCCAGGCGGTCTTGCCGCGCCAGTCGTTGAAGGGAAGGTTCAAGGACATGTGCACAATCCGCAATAGTATGAAATTAATAGCGGTCTATGACCGTCCTTGCTGGACGAGAGCGTGATTTGATGCATTTTTTAGCGCTTGACGAAGGACAGGGTGACTTCGCCGAGCTTGAAACCGAACTTGCTCATCTGCGCCTTGTTAAGCATCACTTTTTCGTTCATCAGATACATCCAGTCGTCAAACTGCACTTCGATCGTCCGCCCGTCGACTGGCAGCTTGAGCGTGTAGCCCCAGCGAAAAGCATTGCCTTTTTCCTCACCGGTGGCCGTGCCCAGCACGTCGCCCGCCGTGCCGGTGTAGCGTCCATCGGGCGTGCGCCTGAGCGTCCAGACGCGCCGGTCGGTGCTGCCGTCGGAGTAGGTGAAGGCTTCGTCGAGCACGCCGGTCTCAAGACCTGGCGGGCCGCTCCAGCTGCAGTTCATGACGACGGTGAAGCGTTTCACCACCTTGCCCGAGCGGTCGGTAAAGAGGCCATAGGCGTCCAGCGTGCCATTGAAATACTGGCGCATGTCGAGCAGCGGTTTTTCGGCCGCGTAGTCGCTCACTTGCGGGCCGGCGCAACCCGCCAGCAGCGCCATGGCGAACGCCATGAAAAATGCCAAGCAGGGCGCCAATATCCTGCCGCCACAGCGGGAAAACAGCTGTTTCATGATGAAAGTCTTTCGTCAGGTTTGATGAGAAGGAAGTAAGCGCCCGCTGCCGCAGCCAGCTTGAGCAAGCAGGGCAGCACGCAGTAAGCAACCACCAGCGCGTTGAGCGCGCCGGCGTCGCGTACGCCCGGCGCGTAGCCAAACCGCCCGAGCAGCGGCAGCGCCAGCCCGGCGGCCAGCGCCAGATTCAGTTTGGTGGCGAAATTCCACCAGCCAAAGTAAGCGCCTTCGGCCTGGCCGGCCTGGCCGTTGGCCTGGATCACGCCGGCCAGCAGCGCGCCGGGCACGGCCAGATCGGCGCCTAGCGCGACGCCCGACAGCGCGCAGACCATGGCAAAGGCCAGTGTCTGGCCAGCGCCGAGCTGGCTGGCCCAGGCGAACACGACTATCGCCAGCCCCATGCTGGCCAGCCAGCTGCGCGCCAGCCCCAGCCGTTTGACCAGCGCCAGCCACAGCGGAATGGCGAGCGCCGCAGAGATGAAATAACTGCCCAGAAACAGCGGCTCCGAGCTTTGGGGCGCCTGCAGCCGGTCCTGAATGAAAAACAGCACCAGCGTGGCCGGCACGGCGCTGGCAATGCCATTGAGCATGAAAACCGCGAGCAGGCGGCGAAAGACACGGGACTCGAAAGGCAGCCACAGCGCCGGCGCAAGCTGCGGCGCTGACCCGGTGGCGGCGCGCGGAACCGGCCGGACAGCGCGGCTCCAGGCCAGCCAGCCAATCACCAGGGCGATGCAAAAAAGGGCGGTCGTGGCCGGTAAACCGAGGACCACCGGTGTTATTGACGCCAGAACCACTCCGACCAGGCCCAGGCCCTCGCGCCAGGCCACAATGCGGCTGCGCTGCGCCTCGTTGCCACCCAGCATGGCGCCCCAGGACTGGTGCGAGATGCTGAGCGCGCTGTAGGCCGCGTAGGTCAGCATCAGCATGACCACCAGCCAGGTGGTGAGTGCGCCCGCCGAGCGCTGCACGCTGGCGGGTGGAAAAAACAGCAGTCCAAAGCCCAGCGCAAGCAGCAGCGCGGCCACGGCGCCGAGCAACAATACCGATGGCGCGGAGCGCGCAAACAGGCGGTCGCTCAATCGGCCGAGCAGCGGGTCGATCAAGGCATCAAAAAGCCGCGCGCCCAGCAATAGGGCACCCAGCGTGGCCAGCGGCACGCCAAATTCACGCGCATAGTGATTCGGCAGGATGACATACAGCGGCAGCGCCACAAAGGCCAGCGGCAGGCCGAGCAGGCCGTAAGCCAGACCATTGCGGGTCGAAAAAGCAGACAGATCTGCGCTGGCGCTGGCGGCGCGCGCCGAAAGGGCCGGCGTGGCGAGGCTTTGCGTCACTCGCCGCCTCCCGCCAGCAGCGCGTCACGCATGGCCGGTTCCGAGGTTTTGGCTGACAGCCAAATGCCGAAGAAAAGTTTTGCAAACTCGGCGTCGCGGATCTCGCCATGCGATTTTCCGTTGACCCAGAAGGCTGCGCCGATGCCTGGCCGGTACACGCCCATGATGCGGTCGCCGGTCCGCACATCGGGAATCACGCGCAGCATCTCGGTCGTCCAGCGGGTGGCCTGGTCGTCGTTGATTGTCTGGCTCCGCCGCATCTCCTTGATGGAACGCCCGGCGATGTCGGCGGCTGTGAAATTGCGCAGGTAGCTCAGTTCCAGCGCCAGCGGTGTGCTGGCATAGCGGCTGGCGCCGAAGCCCGCTGCGGCCCACAGTCTGGCGTCATAGACCTGAAAACCCCAGACGCTCAGGCGGGCCTTGCCCAGCAGCCGGCCTTGCGGCAGCGCGTCCCTGAGTTCAGGCCGCGAGTCCGTAGCCGATGTCGCTGGTGCGGAGTCTGAGGCGCCCGCCGTGGTTTGCGCCAGGGCCGGGCTGATCGGCAGGAAGCACGCCAGGATGAGCATGCTGCCGGCGAGCAGCCGGTGTCTTGGCGACATGCTCAGCGCTTGCGCAGCGTGAACTGCATGACGCTGGTGTTGGCTTGTGCAAACGCGGCTTCGCAATACGCCAGATAAAACTCCCATAAGCGAATAAACCTCTTGTCGAACCCGAGCTGAAGCACCCGTGACTCCTGGGCCAGAAAGCTGTCGCGCCAGATTCTCAGGGTGCGCGCGTAGTCCAGACCAAACGAAAATTCATCGACCACCTCAAAACCGGCAGCAAGTGCCTGCGCGCGAAACTCACGCGGGCAAGGCAGGCAACCACCCGGAAAAATGTATTGCTGGATGAAGTCGGTGGAGCCGACGTAGCGCTCGAACAACTCATCGGCAATCACGATGCTCTGGATGCAGGCATGGCCGCCGGGTTTGAGCAGGCGCGCGACGGTCTGAAAATACCCGGGCCAGTATTCGCGGCCGACCGCCTCGACCATTTCAATCGAGCAGATGGCGTCAAAGGGCTCGTCCGCCGTGGTTTTCCCGATGTCGCGGTAGTCCTGTAACCGCAGGTCTGCCCGGGCCGAGGCCCCCACGCGTTCCATGCGGTCCCTGGCCCAGTCCAGCTGCTCGGTGCTCAGCGTGACGCCGACCAGCGAAGCCCCGAATTCAGTGGCCGCCATCTCGGCCAGTGCGCCCCAGCCGCAGCCAATTTCCAGCACCCGGTCACCCGGCTTGACGCGGGCCATGCTCAAGGCGCGACGTACCTTGGCATGCTGGCCTTCACTCATGGTGCTTTCCTGCGTCTCGAAAATCGCCGACGAGTAATTCATCGTGTCATCGAGCCAGAGCTGGTAGAAGGCATTGCCAAGGTCGTAGTGGGCGTGAATGTTTTTCTGGCTGTTGGCTTTGGTGTTGCGGTTGAGCAGGTGCTTGATGCGGTAGGCCAGGCGCCCCAGCCAGCTGCCGTAAATCGCGTCTTCCACCTCCTTGCGGTTGAGGATGAAAACCTGCAACAAGTCAGTCAGGTGCGGCGTGGTCCAGTCGCCAGCCATGTAACTCTCGGCAAAGCCGATGTCGCCCGAGCGCAATGCTGCGCCGCAGGCGTTCCAGTTATGCAGGTGCAGGCTGGCCATTGGCGCGTGGCCGGAGCCAAAGCGCTGCAGCGAGCCATCGGGCAGCTGCACGGTCAGCGTGCCGTGCTTCAGGCGCAGCAGCATTTTCAGTGCGGTGCGCGCAGCGCCCGGCGCGTCGCCCGGAATGACGAAGGCCTGGGGCATTGAGGGAGAAGGAAAGATGTTCATCGCGTCACGGGAGTTTTGGGAGGCTTGGGTTTGCTGATATAAGGCACATAAGGGACGCGCTTGCGCCAGAGCTTCAGCGCCTGCCAGTGAATGCGCGCCATCACGCCCAGCGTCATCGCCGGATAGCCCCACAAGGCCTTGCGCAAACTGGCGGCTGTCACTGGTTCCAACGTTCCGCTGACGCTGGTTTGCAGCAGCGGGCCGGTGCTGCCGGCGGCGTTGTCGTAATAGTCAATGCGGGCCATGGTATGTTTCGCGCCATGGCGCAAACTTTGCATGAAACGAAAACGGTAATCACCCGCCAGCGTACAAAACGGCGAGACATGAAATACCTTGTCGGCCTTGAGATCCTGGCCGTAAGCAAGTCCCTGCGGCGGGTCGAGCAGGTAGCAGTGGCGCTCACCAAAGGTGTTGTTGACTTCCACCACAATGGCGCGAAGGCTGTCGTCGGCACGGTGGCAATACCAGAAACTTACCGGCTTGAAGGTGTAGCCCAGCACGCGCGGGAAGGTGTGCAGCCAGATCTCGCCGCTGGCGTCGGTCACGCCTTCGCGCCGCAGCAGGGCATCGATCCAGGTCACCGCGTTGTCGCCCCCGTCGCCATGATCGCGGTCAAAAAAGCTCAACGCGCCGCTGCGGTTGTGCGCCAGCGCGCCGCTGCCCTGGCTGTGCAGGCTGCGCATCGGCAGCATGAGAAAATAGGTGGGGTAATTGAAGGCGTTGGGAGCAGGCCGCAGCCGCTTGTGCATGACCTGGCCAAAACCGATCAGCGGCTGGGCCTGCGGCGCGGCAGCGGTCATGCCGCACTCCCGGCGTGTTGCGCCAGTAGCAGGCGCGCGGCCTGCAGCCCCGACTTCAGGCCGTCCTCGTGGAAGCCATAAGCTGTCCAGGCGCCGCAAAAATAACTGTGGTGCAGGCCCTGCAAGGCTGGCAGCTCTCGCTGAGCCTGGATCGCGGCCAGATCAAAAACCGGATGCATGTAGTCGTATTCGCCCATGATGTATTTACGCTCAATCTCCTGCAATGGATTCAGCGATACCAGCACCGGTTGCGAAAACGGCAGCGGCTGCAGCAGGTTAAGCAGGTAATGCAGACAGACCCGTGACGATTCGCGCGCGGTTTGAGCGGCGCGTTCGTAGTTCCAGGCGGCCCAGGCGAGCTTCTTTTTCGGCAGCACCGACGCATCGGTATGCAGTACGGCGTGGTTGGGCTGAAAGCGTACGGCGCCCAGCACTGCGCGCTCCTCGGCGCTGGCACCGGGCAGCAGGGCCAGCGACTGGTCAGAATGCGCGGCCAGCACCACCTTGTCGAAAATTTCCGTGCCGCTGGCACTGACCACGCGCACGCCACCGCGCGTCGCGAGCGCGTCACGTTCAATACGGTAAACGGGAGTGCTCAGTCGCTTGTCTGCAATGCGCTGGACGATTTTTTCAACGTAGTGCCGGGCCCCGCCCTGCACGGTCCACCATTGCGGGCGGTCTGTGATCTGGATCAGGCCATGGTTGTGGCAGAAACGGATCATGGTCGCCACTGGAAACTGCAGCATCTGGTCGGTCGGACAGGACCAGATACAGCCCATCATGGGCAAAAAATACCAGTCACGAAATTCGTCGGAGAAATTCTGGGCGCGCAAAAAATCTGCCAGCGGTTGCACCATCGCGGCCTCGGCGCCTGACGTTGCCAGTTCGGTCGTGACGCGGTTGAAGCGAACGATATCGCGCAGCATGCGCAGAAATTTCCAGCTCACCAGATTGCGGCGCTGGGCAAAGACGCTGTTCAGGCTGGAGCCGCTCCATTCAAGGACGTCACCATCGGCACTGACCGGCGCCTTGACTGAAAACGACATGTCGGAGCGCGCCGTTGCCACGCCCAGTTGGGCAAAAAGACTGATCAGCTCGGGGTAAGTGCGCTCGTTAAAAACCAGAAAACCGGTGTCAACGCCGTGGCTGACCGGGCCCTGGGCTGTGGGAAGCGTGATGTCGACGGTGTGGGTGTGCCCGCCAAAATAGTTGCCTGCTTCGAACAGCGTGATGTCGACTTGGCCTTCAAGCGCATGTGCCGCAGCCAGCCCGGAAATGCCGGAGCCGATGATGGCGACGCGTAGCGCAGCGGCGCTCATGCGGACACACGGAAAATAAAAATGTTGCGAAGCATCCCGGTGCGAACAAGGGAGGGAGGGAGGAGGAAAACCGCCCCGGGGGAGCATCCGGACCACGACGGTCTGGAAGGCTTCGCAACAATGAAACTGTGATTTAGCAGACAACGCCGGTGAGTAAATACAAGCGTTTTTGCTTTTGTCTGAGCTTGCAAGCGGTCTGCGGGTTCCCGTTGAATGCGTGCTGCGCCTGGTAAAGTTTTGTTAAGGCAAAACAGCGCGTTTTCGGGACCTGCGCTTTTAGCTGGGTGCCGGTTCAAGCCATCGACTAGCCGGATGTGTTGATCAGGCTTCTGCGGCGAGCAATCGGAGCGATGGCAAAGTAGGCACATGCCACCATGATACGGGTAAATTACCGATTAGTCAAAATAGTGACCGTTCAGTAACTTTTTTGAAAAATAGCTCAGGGGCGGGCCAGCTGCGTTTCCAGTTCACTGATAAATTTGCGGCTGGTGGGCTCGGTCATGGAGTTGAAGCTGACGACGCTCACGCCGTCCCTGGCGATCACGTACTTGTAAAAGTTCCAGCGCGGCGTGGTGCCGGTTTTGGCCGCCAGCTGCTTGAAAAGAGGGCTGGTTTTCGTGAACATCGGAAATTTCACGCCAAAAGTGTTTTCGCAGAAATCGGCAATGTCTTTATTGCTTCCGGTTTCCTGGGAAAAGTCGTTGGAAGGAAACCCCAGCACCACCAGCCCGCGGTCCTTGTACTTGGCATGAAGCTCCTCGAGGCCCTGGTATTGCGGCGTGAAACCGCAGAAGCTGGCGGTATTGACGACCACCACCACCTTGCCGCTGTACTGGCAGAGCGATTGTGGCTTTTCATCCTGCAGGCGCAAAACATTTTGCTGCAGCAGGCCGGAACAGTTGGTGGCCGCAGGTGTCTGCGGCGCGGCCGACCAGGCCTGGGGCGTTATCAGCGCAGCGGCTGGAGCGAGCGTCAGCAGGAGCAGCTGCTTGAAGAAAGGGAGGCGCATGGATTTCTCGCAGTCAAAAAGTTGTGAAGATTATTCTGACGCGATTCGGGCAAGGGCGTCACCCTGCGAAAAGCGCTTGATGGAGGCAGGGTCTTTGGAGTACGCGCTAACTTGGTTACCGGATTCAGCGCGCACGTTAATCTCCGCCTGGCATTCACCACCCCACCATCTGTCATATTCGCCGCCTAAAATCACGCAGCGCCTGTCAGAGCCAGCACGACATCCAATGCAGATTCTGCTGCGTATCTGTCCCTGAAGGAGTTCTCATGCTTTACCCTGAACTGTTTAAACAACTGGAAGCCGTCCGCTGGGATATGGAAAAGGATATTCCCTGGTCCAGTTTTGAGGCTGCCCAACTGACTGACGAGCAGGCCCAGACCATCAAAATGAACGCCATCACCGAATGGTCGGCCTTGCCGGCGACGGAAATGTTCTTGCGCGACAACCGGGGCGACAGCGATTTTTCGGCTTTCATGTCAATTTGGTTTTTTGAAGAACAAAAGCATTCGCTGGTGCTCATGGAATACCTCAAACGCTTCCGGCCGGAGCTGGTGCCTACGGAGGCCGAACTTGATGCGGTGCGATTCGAATTTGAGCCGGCGCCCGCGCTGGAAACGCTGATGCTGCATTTTTGTGGCGAGATTCGCCTCAACCACTGGTACCGGCGTGCCAGCGAGTGGCATACCGAGCCCGTCATCAAGCAGATTTACACCCGGCTCAGCCAGGACGAAGCGCGCCATGGCGGCGCTTACCTGCGCTACATGAAGCGTGCCATCGGCAAGTTCGGCAACGAGGCAAAAACGGCTTTCGCCAAGGTGGGCGTGCTCATGGCCAGCGCAAGGCGCACGGCGCAGGCCCTGCATCCGACCAATCTGCATGTGAACAAAAGCCTGTTTCCGCGCGACACCATTCAGAGCCGGCTGCCGGATCCCGAATGGCTGGAGCGCTGGCTGGATACGCAGATCAGGTTTGATGCCAGCTGGGAGACGCGGGTGATCGACCGGCTGCTGCATAACCTGAGCCTTTTGCTGAACCAGAGTTTCAAGACTGTGCAGGAACTCAATCATTACCGCAAGGCGCTGAACCGTGAAGTCGCCGCGCTCGTGGTCGTCGACGTCAGCCCGCAAAACGCATGAACAAACCTTCATTTCTCGACAAAATAGCGACCCGCGAGGAAGCGCAGGCCCGGGTCGCCAAGCTTGCGAAGCCGGTGGTGTTTACTAACGGGGTTTTCGACGTGCTCCACTGCGGCCACGTCAGCTATCTGGATCAGGCTCGCCAGCTCGGCGCAAGCCTGGTCGTGGCGCTCAATACCGATGCGTCGGCAAGACGCCTGGGCAAAGGCCCGGATCGTCCGCTGAACCGGCGGGACGACCGTGCCATGCTGCTGGCGGCTCTTGAGTCAGTCAGTCTGGTGACCTGGTTCGATGAAGACACGCCGCTGGAACTGATCGCCGAGCTTAAACCCGACGTGCTGGTCAAGGGTGGCGACTACGACATGGACACTCTGGCCGAAACCGCGCTGGTGAAAGCCCAAGGCGGCAAGGCGCTGGCGATACCCTTCGTCGCGGGTTACTCCACCACCGCGCTGGTGCAGAAAATCCGTTCCACGCGCTGAAATCCCCGTCACTGCCCGGTGATTGCCAGGAGGCTTCAAGCCGCCTTGGCGATTAGCACTGCGTTGGAGCCGCCGAAGGCGAAAGAATTGGACATCACGGTCCGCAAACCCGGGCAATCCCGCGCGGTCAGCGGGATATAGTCCAGGTCACAACGGGGATCCGGCCGCTCGAGAAAGGCCGTCGGTGGCAGTTGCCTGTTGCGCAGGGCCATCACGCTCACGATGAATTCCATCGCCCCCGCCGCGCCCATGGTATGCCCAAGTACTCCCTTGCTGGAGCTGATGGGCAGGCCGGCGGCGGCGCTTTGAAACGCCAGCTTGATGGCCTGGGTTTCCACCACGTCGCCGACTTCCGTCGCCGTGCCGTGGGCGTTGAGGTAGCCGATGTCCGATGCATCGAGCCGCGCATCGGCCAGCGCCAGCTGCATCGCGCGAGCCTGTCCGTGGGGCTCGGGCTGGGTCAGGTGATGGGCGTCGGTGGTCGAGGCGTAGCCGACGAGTTCAGCCAGTATGTCGGCACCGCGCGCCCGGGCGCTCTCCCATTCTTCCAGCACCAGCATGGCTGCGCCTTCGCCCAGTACCAGCCCGCTGCGGTCAATTGAAAACGGGCGGCAGGAACGCTCCGCCCCTGCTGCATGCAGCCTGGCCAGCGTGTGCATGGCTTGCCAGGCCTTGATGGTGCCCCGGCTCAAGGGCGCGTCGGCACCGCCGGCCAGCATGGCGTCGGCATAACCATGGCGGATCTGGCGAAAGGCTTCGCCGATGGCATTGGCCGAGGACGCGCAGGCATTGGAAATGGTGCTGCTCGGGCCCTTCAGGCCAAACTCCATGGATGCGTGGGCCGCAATCGCATTGTTCATGGCCAACACGACGGTCATGGGACGCAGGCGAGCGGCTTTTTGTTCCAGCAGGGCGGTGTAAGCCAGGTCGGTGGAGCCCGCGCCGCCATTGCCCGTTCCCACGCAAACGCCAAAACGCTCGGCCGCCAGGCTGTGCGGCCGGGCCGCTGCATCGCCCAGCCCGGCCTGCACCATCGCCTCACGGCCTGCGACCAGCGCCAGCTGGCTGACGCGGTCCATGGTCAGCAGTCGGGCGCGCGCAAAATGCGCGTCAGGTTCGAAGTCGACGGCGCCAGCCAGCACGCTTTCGGGGCCGGCGGGAAAAACCACATCGGTTAGCCGGATGCCCGAACGCACCGCCAAAAGCGAATCGAAGAAGGCGGCAGCACCCGTTCCGACTGCGGAAACGACGCCGAAACCCGTGATGGCAACGCGACGAATGGGCATTCTGCTAAGGAGGCCGAGGCGCTCAGGCGACCGGCTTGCGCGCTGGCAGCAATGGCTCGATGAGCTGAACCATCTCGCCCAGTGTGCGCGGCGGGTTGGCCTGATCGGGAATCTGAATGCCAAACTTGTCTTCAATCTGGAACATGAATTCAATCACCGCAAGGGAGTCCAGTCCCAGGCTTTCCAGCGTCGCAGCAGGCAGCAGTTTTTCCTGGCTGATGCCAAAGGTTTCGACGAAAAGGTGAATCAAATCAGGGTTCATAAACTAAGCTGTATGGATGCAGGCGAGGCGAGATTGTCCAGTATGCGCTACTGGTAATACATGAGGGAGCTACGCACTGGATTCAAGGTGTGTACATCTGCCGCACGGCATCGGAAAGGCTGAAGCTTGCCAGCATGTCCCTCAGATAGCTGCTTGGTGCAGGCGCGATGGCTGCCGCACCGATTTCGCCGCGCAGGCGGACATTGCTGAACACCACATCGGCGGTCAGGAATGGCAGGTAGGGCTCAAGCGCCTGGTACATCCAGCGCTGCCGGGCAAATTTGGGTGTGGGCACATAATCTCGGCCGCGCATCACCAGCTTGCCTATGCCGGGCATGCTGGCGGTCAGTGTTTCAGCCAGCGCCTTGAAGGTCATGGAGTCTTCGCCGGTCGACACGTGGTAGCAGTCGTGCTTCAGATCAGACTTGAGCAACACCTCTGCAAAAGCGTTGGCAATAAAGTCCACCGGGGCAAAATCAAGTCTGGCCAGCGGGTCCAGCGGCACGTCACCGAGCTCGGCCATTACCGGAATCGACCACAGCATGTTGCGCGACAGCTTGGCGTCATCAATGCCGCGCGCCAGCACAATGCCTGGCCGCAGGCTGATAAAGGGCGAGCCAGCAGCGCGCAGCGATGTTTCGGCATCGCGTTTGGAGGCGATGTAGTCGTTGGCATAACCGGCAAAAGGCTGGTCTTCGGTAATGACGCCGCGCGGCTCGGTGGTAACTGCCGCGGTGCCGACGAAGAAGCCGCGCTGCGAGGGGCGCAGGCTTTTGAGGATGGTGGCAAACTGCCCGGCAGCCTTGAGATTGATGGGGTACACGCCCGCCCCCGGCTTGAAGGACGTGTTGGCGGCGGAATGCAGCACCACGTCGGCCGATTGAATCACGGCAGCGCCCAGGCCGAAGTCGGGCTCGGTCACATCGCCGGCCTCGGCTGACACCATGTCAGCAAATTCAGCTTTCCACAAAGAGCTCTTGTGCAAGCGCTCCAGCAGCCGCTGACGCGCCTGACCGGCATCGGCTGCTCGTACCACAGCGGTGCTGTAAACCCCGCGCCCGGCCAGTACAAGCATCAGCTCGCCGCCAATCAGGCCGGTTGCGCCCGAAAGAAGTACGCGTTTTGACATGTGAAGAAATGTAAAGAAAAGCCCGTGAGTGTACTTGCACTGTCTTTGCGGCCGCCCGTTTGCGGTGTCGGGCACAGCGCCGGTGCACAGAGAAAAGGCGCTGGCTTGAAACCAGCGGGAAGAAAATTTTCAGTTATTTTCCAATGCCGATTCTGCACCCTCTGCCCGGGCTGTGCTTGCGCCGGCATCTGCCTGCCCGCGCAAGCGCCTGGCAGCGCGCCTGATTGCTTGCTCCAGATCGTCGATGTAGGTAAATACGGCGGGCACGACCAGCAGGCTGAGCACTGTCGAGGTGATCAACCCGCCAATCACCGCAATCGACATCGGCGAGCGAAAACTCGAATCGGCGGCGCCAAGGCCCAGCGCGATCGGCATCATACCGGCACCCATCGCCAGCGTTGTCATGATGATGGGCCGCGCTCGTTTGTGGCAGGCGTCCAGCAGGGCGTCGAGCCGGGACAACTGGTGGTCACGCCGGGCAACGATGGCGTACTCGACCAGCAGGATCGAGTTTTTTGTGGCGATGCCCATCAGCATGATCAGGCCAATTAGCGAAGGCATGGAGAAGCTTTTCTGCGCGATCAGCAGGCCGACAAATGCGCCGCCCAGCGCCAGCGGCAGCGCCGCCAGAATCGTGACTGGATGCAAAAAATCCTTGAACAGCAGCACCAGCACAATGTAGATGCAGAGCACGCCGGTCAGCATCGCCAGGCCAAAACTGGCAAACAGCTCGCCCATCACTTCGGCGTCACCGACCTCCACCAGCTTGACACCGGCCGGCAGGTTCTTGATGGCGGGGAGTTTTTTCACGGCGGCGGTGACGTCGCCCAGCGCCACGCCCGAGAGTTCGACCTGAAACTGCACGTTGCGCGACCGGTCGTAGCGGGCAATGACGGCCGGGCCGCCGGTGATTTCCAGCGTCGCGACCTGCCCCAGCATCACCGGGCCGACGCCGGCCTTGACGCTGGGCACTGTGAGGCGCTCCAGCACGCTCAGATCTTTGCGCGCCGCATCGTCCAGCCTGACCACAATCGGAATCTGCCGCTCGGGCAGATTCAGCTTGGGCAGCGCTTCCGCGTAGTCGCCCACAGTGGCGATACGCAGCGTCTCGGCCATCGCCGCGCTGCTCACGCCCAGATCAGCGGCGCGCGCGAAATTGGGCCGGATCGCAATTTCGGGGCGGATCAGGCTGGCACTGGATGAAATATTGCCCAGGCCGGAAATGGTCCTCAAATCTTTTTCAACCGCCTGGGCCGCCACCTGCAGCACGCCCGGATCCTCAGCGGTGAGCACCAGCACATAAGCTTCGCCCGAGCCGCCCAACCCGACCTTGCTGCGAACGCCTGGCAGGGCCTGGAGCGCGCTGCGCATCCGGTTTTCAATCACCTGCTTGCGGGGCCGCGCGCTGCGCTGGTCCAGCAGCACCGTCAGCGTTGCCTTGCGCGTCTCCGCCGCGCCCTGCATGGCAAACGGGTCGGTGCCGGCCGAACCGCCGCCTATCGTGGTGTAGACGCTTTTGACATGTTCAAGCTGGCTTACCAGCAGCCTGGCCTGCTCGGCAGAGGTTTTGGTTTGTGTCAGCGTGGCACCGGGTGGCAGCTCCAGGTAGACCTGGGTTTGCGAGTTGTCATCGGGCGGGATGAAGCCCGTGGGCAGAAGCGGAACCAGCGCTAACGAACCGAAGAAAAAGACGGTGGCCACCACCATGGTCAGGCCCCGGTGTTTGAGGCACCAGGCCGCCGCGCGCAGGTAGACTCTCATCCAGTGAGGGTCTTCATGGCTGCCCACGATGGGCTTGAGGAGGTAGGCCGCCATCATGGGGGTCAGCACCCGCGCGACCACCAGCGAGGCAAAGACGGCGAGCGAGGCGGTCCAGCCAAACTGTTTGAAGAATTTCCCCGCCACGCCGCTCATAAAGGCCGTGGGCAAAAACACCGCGATGAGCGTGAAAGTGGTCGCCACCACGGCCAGACCTATCTCGTCAGCCGCTTCCATAGCCGCCTCATAAGGCGTTTTTCCCATGCGCAAATGACGCACGATGTTTTCAACCTCGACGATCGCATCGTCGACCAGGATACCGATGACCAGCGACAGCGCCAGCAGCGTGATGACGTTGATTGAAAAGCCCAGCAGGTTCATGCCGATAAAGGCTGGAATCACCGACAGCGGAAGCGCCACCGCCGAGACAAAGGTGGCGCGCCAGTCACGCAGGAAAAGCCATACCACCAGCACCGCCAGAATGCCGCCTTCGTAAAGCAGGTGCATTGAGCCGTCGTATTCTTCCTGCACCGGCTGAACGAAGTTGAAAGCCTCGGTGAGTACAAGATCAGGGCGCTGCAACTTGAGTTCGGCCAGCGCTTTTTGCACCGCCGCACCGACAGCAACTTCGCTTTCGCCGCGGCTTCGCGAGACCTCGAAGCCGACCACCGGCTGGCCATCTAGCAGAGCGGCGGCGCGCGGCTCGGCGGTGGTGTCGCTGACGCTGGCGACATCGCTCAGCCGGATACGCCGACCGTCGCTCAACGCCAGCTCCAGCCGGCCGAGTTCTTCAGCCGATCTGACGGTGGCCAGCGTGCGCATCGGCTGCTCGCTGCCGCCCAGGTCGGCCCGCCCGCCGGCCGCGTCAAGCTGCACCTGACGCAGCTGGCGCGAAATGTCGGTGGCCGTGGCACCCAGTGCCTGCAGGCGGGACGGATCAAGCGCCACGCGCACCTCGCGCGACACGCCGCCCACCCGCTTGATGGCGCCGACACCGCGCACCGCCAGCAGCTTGCGCGATACGTCATTGTCGACAAACCAGGACAGCGCTTCCTCGTCCATGCGCAGCGAC
>NZ_JABBPF010000077.1 GCF_012927415.1 Polaromonas sp.
TTTTTCGCGCGGGCTTTTCGCGCTGGCCGACGTCCACGGCTGCGAGCTGGTTGGCGGCGACACCACGCAAGGGCCGCTCAACATCTGCATCACGGTATTTGGCGAAGTCCCCGTGATCAACGGCAAAAGCCAGGCGCTGCTGCGCTCTGGTGCCCGCGCCGGTGACGACGTTTATGTGAGCGGCACACTGGGCGATGCCCGGCTGGCGCTGCAGGCCCTGCGCGGCGCGCTGAGCCTGCCGGCCGCAGTGCTCGCGCAGGCCCGGCAACGGCTGGAGCGGCCCACGCCCCGCGTCGCGCTGGGCCAGGCACTGCGCGGCGTGGCCTCAGCCACGCTGGACCTCAGCGACGGATTGGTCGGTGATCTGCAGCACATCCTGCAGGCCTCCGGCGTCGGAGCCACGCTGGACACTTCGATAGCTATTAATTTAATAGCAGTCTACAACCATTCCTGCTGGACTGCAGGCACTATTTCCCCGGAAAAACAGCTTGAATGCGTGCTGGCGGGAGGCGACGACTATGAGCTGGCCTTTACCGCCCCGGTCACCGTTCGTGAAGCGGTGCACAACGCGGCTCGTCTGTCAGGCACGCCAGTGACCCGCATCGGCCGCATCGACCCCGAGCCCGGTCTGCGGCTGGTGGACGCGGCTGGCCGGCGCCTGGCCGGCCGGTTCTCTTCGTTTGACCATTTCGCCCCCGCCTGACAATGATTCGACCATGACCGAAATTCCCTTTTCACCAGCGCCCGTCAGTCTCGCCCCCGTGCGGCCCACCGCCAGATTCATGCTGACGCATCCCGCGCATTTCATCGCCCTCGGCTTTGGTTCGGGCCTCAGCCCGGTCGCGCCCGGCACCGCCGGCACGCTGTGGGGCTGGCTGTCGTTTCTGGTGCTGCAGCAGTGGCTGTCGGCGGCGCAGCTGGGCTGGCTGATCGCGGCGTCCATTCCGGTAGGCTGGTGGGTCTGCACCGTCACGGCGAGAAATATGCGCGTGCTCGATCCCGGCAGCATTGTCTGGGACGAAATCGCCGCCTTCTGGCTGGTGCTGTGGCTGGTCATGCCGACCGGCCTGACGGGGCAAGCCGTGGCTTTCGCCCTGTTTCGCTACTTTGACGCCGCCAAGCCCGGCCCGGTCGGCTGGGCCGACCAGTTGTCGCACGGCGTGAATCCAGCCACGGATCGCCACGCCTGGAGCTGGGCCGGCTTTGGCATCATGTTCGACGACCTGGTAGCGGCGGGCTGCACGCTGCTGGTGATTGCGCTGTGGAGATTCTGGTGACCAATTTACTCTCGGTTTCAGAGCGGAAAATACCGGAATTGTCCGGACTATTGACTGATCTGGCTGAAATCCTGCAGGAAAATGGCTGGCTGATGACCACGGCCGAAAGCTGCACTGGCGGGATGATCGCCGCTGCCTGCACCGATCTGGCCGGCTCCAGCAACTGGTTTGAACGCGGTTTTGTGAGCTACTCCAACGAAGCCAAAACCGAACTGCTCGGCGTCGATGCGGCACTGATTGCCCGCCAAGGCGCCGGCCGCGAGCCACTGGCGCGTGCGATGGTGCAGGGCGCGCTGGCTCATTCGCACGCTCAGGTGGCGGTGGCGGTGACCGGCGTGGCCGGCCCTGGCGGCGGCAGCGCGGCCAAGCCGGTCGGCACGGTCTGGTTTGGCTGGGCCACGCCTGCAGGAGTGGTGAGCGAGATGCGCCACTTTGACGGCGACCGGCGCGAGGTGCGCGAGGCGACCGTGCAGCATGCGCTACAGCGGCTGCTTGCGTTGTCGCGCAGGTCTTTCACATAATGTTGCGGTGGTGAGACCACGCGCGGCTGCCGGCCGTGACTGCCGCTGCCCCGACGCGCCTGCTGTGCGCCGGCACAAATTCAACATCGGCCTGCACGCCATCAAGGCGCTGTTTCATCACGACATCCTCAAACACCACACGCTGTGCGAATGGAGTTGTCATACCGACAGTAGTAGACAGCGGCAGTAGGACGCAAATCCTGCGCGGAAGGGCTATCTTCGCGGAAAGCACGGATCAGTCGCATTTTGAGGGCGAAAATGACGCCACGTCCAATGCTTGTCAATGTATATTGCTATTTTTTTCATACCATCGTGAAGTTTTTTTCTTGCTGTGCGGCCGACGACGCAGAACACGGCACGGGCATGCCTACCGCACTGATCCAGTTGCCAAGCAGGCACGTCGGCGGCGCAGCAACAAGCCCGACAAGGTATAAAGTGCGCAGGCGAGAAGCATCTTTCCGTCCACGCAGTAACGCGGTAACGCAGTAACGAAGTAATGCCGTAACGCAGGAGTTGAACAATGAGCTGGTTTGACGGCTTTGAATCGCGCAGCTTTGAGGTGAACGGCGCGTCCATCCACATCCGGTTTTCAAAAATCGCGCCCGGTGAAGCGCAGCGCCCTGCCCTGCTGCTGCTGCATGGCTTTCCGCAATCGCATGTGATGTGGCACCGGGTGGCGCAGCACTTGAGCCAGCACTATTTTCTGGTCATGCCTGACCTGCGCGGCTACGGTGACTCCTCCAAAACCGCGGGCCTGCCGGATCACAGCAATTACAGCAAGCGCAACATGGCCCACGACATGGTGGCGGCGATGGACGCGCTGGGCATAGACCGGTTCGACCTCTGCGGCCACGATCGCGGCGCTCGCGTGGCGCATCGGCTGGCGCTGGACCACACCGCCCGCGTAAAAAGGCTTTGCGTCATCGACATCGCCCCCACGCTGGACATGTACGAGGGCCGCAGCATGACCCAGCCCTACATGGAATTTGCGCGCGCCTACTACCACTGGTTCCACATGCTGCAGCCCGCGCCGCTGCCGGAAATCATGATGGGCGCCAATCACCCTGAGACGGCAAGAGCCTACCTGCACGCCAAGCTGGGCGGCTGGGGCAGCGCCGGGTTGAGTTACATCGAGCCCGAGGCGCTGGCCGAATACGAGCGCTGCTTTTGCAATGCCGAGGCGCTTCACTCGGCTTGCGAAGACTACCGCGCCAGCGCCGGCATCGACCTGGAGCACGACCGCGAAAGCCGCCGGCATGGCCTCAAGGTGGCCTGCGACATGCTGGTGCTGTGGGGCGAGCGCGGTGTGGTCCGCCGCCTCTTCGATCCGCTGGCGCTCTGGGAGGCGCAATGCAGCGGCGAGGTGTCCGGCCACGGTCTGGCGGCAGGCCACTTCATCCCCGAAGAGCAGCCGAAGGCGAGCGCCAGGGCGCTGCGGCATTTTTTCAACTGACACGGCGAGCTCATCATGTCGACTTACCGCGCAGAAGTTTTATGGCATCGCACAGTGGGAGAGTCTGACAGCGACTTCCTGGACAACCGCTACAGCCGCCGCCATCTGCTGCGTTTTGACGGCGGCCTGGAAGTGACGGGTTCTTCGTCACCCCATGTGGTGCCGCTGCCCTGGTCGGATACCTCGGCGCTGGACCCGGAAGAGGCGTTTGTCGCCTCGCTGTCCAGCTGCCACATGCTTTGGTTTCTGTCGATCGCAGCCAGGCGCAAATTTTGCGTGGACCGTTATCTTGATACGGCAAGCGGCGTTATGGCCAGGAACGCCGATGGAAAACTGGCCATGACCGTCGTCACGCTCCACCCCGACGTGACGTTTTCCGGCGACCGCCAGCCCATGCGCGACGAACTCGACCAGTTGCACCACGCGGCGCACGAGGCCTGCTTCATCGCCAGTTCGGTCAAATCCGAGGTGCGCTGCGAGCCGGTCTACGGCGCGCTCCGGTCCGGTGTCTGAAACGTCGCGCGCCCGCCTGCTGACCGGCCTGGGCCTGCAAGCAGGTTGCTATCAACTAAATAGCGACTTGGGGCCGTTCTTATTCCGCCATAGGCTTAATTAGTGCCAAATAGCATTACTTGGCTGGAATCTGAGACTTCAGTATGACCGACGCTTAGGCATATCTTTTTGAAAAATGGGCGGTCCGTGCTTAGCGACACGATTGCCAACTTTCTTAAAAACAGAGGTGTTACTTGCTTCTCGGAGCGAAACGACGAGCTATTGATGGGGTCTCATTACGGTGGACGCTACACAGGCTTTTGCCTCGAGTTCGCTACCGCTTCAGCCGCATTCGAAAAGGTCATGCAGGTCAGGTATCGCAATGACTTTCCGTCCATAAACCTTGTTCCAATTTTGCAGCCTGAAGGTGATGACCCAGACTGCTTGGTGTCCCAACTCTTCTGCACGAAGTCAGATTCATGGAAATATGAAGCAGAGTGGCGTGCCATTCATGCACAAACAGGGACCAAATTCGTTTACGACTCTGAGTGCCTGACTGGCATTTTCTTTGGTCCAGACATTAGCCAGGATTCGCTAAAGATAATTTGCCTCATTTTGGGCGGGCGAAATGAGAGCGTCAAATTTTGGCGTGGCCGGCGCAGCACCACCGAGTTCAAAGTGGTGTTCGCGCACTTTGTGTACACGCCAACTATTGAAGCAAAGCGCCGAGGACTTTTATGAATATGACGGACATAAACCCGGCATCAAGCCGACGACTACCGTTGAAGCTGAGCGGCGCTACCCTGCCGTCACAATCAGAAATTTTTCCTGACCTTAAAGTCAGTCTCCGGCCATTAAAAAGTGGGTTCCATCCGCCACCGAATCAGAATCACTCAAGCCTGATTTCGGCCGCCGCTTCACTCTGCCCCGCAACACTTCTTGTATTTCTTTCCGCTGCCGCAAGAGCAAGGATCATTGCGCCCCGGCGCGGCTTCCTTGCGGATGGTTTCCACCTTCGGTCCCATCGTCTTCCACAACTCGCGCAAGTCGTAAACCGCCCAGATCGCTTCGCCGAAGGCGTTGAGCCGGGCAATGCTGGTGCTGGGCGTGCCTTCTTCGCTCAGAGGTGATATTTCGGGTGCGGCGCTGTCGTCTTCGGTCATGGCGACCACGGCCTGCAACGCGCCGTCCAGCCATTTGGCGGCGTCCTTGTCGCGCGGCGCCATCCATTCGTCGGGCCAGCTTTCCACGGCAAACATGAATCCAAGGGCCCACACCTGCGCAAAGGCGGGCAGGTCTTCGCCCTTGAAGGCGGCCTGCTCTTCTGGCGGCATGTCAGCCACGACCCCGCGAATATCCATCACCTCGGGGTGGTAGCAGGCGTCGTCTTCCAGCGAGTCCACTTCCGCGCCGAGCGCGGTTTCGACCTCGCTCCAGCGCTGGTTCCAAAGCGTGAGGAAGCGCCCCTGTTGCGCGTCGCTGGCAAACGAGCCGCTTTCATCATCGGCAACCTCGCCCTCGGTAGCCGTGCCCAGCAGCACGGACAGGTATTCGTCCTGGGCGATCGGCCGGCGCGAGCAGATCACCGCCGCCATGAAGCCCTCGCAAAATTCCCATTGCGGCGTTTCCTCGTAACGGCCGCGCAAGTCGTCGAGAATGGCGTCGAGCTCATCAAAGGCTTCGACTTCCATCCACGGGGTATCCATCGGTGTCACTGGGCCTGGGCCGGGGTTTGAGGTCGTCATGAAGGTGCAATCCTGAGCCTCAGACAAGGCTCTTATGATGGACAAGTGTATCTGCCGCGACGCGGCAATTTCTGGCTTGCGGTCCAACCGAAAGTCGCTCGGAAAGAAAATGAACGCCCTGCTGCAGCGCCTTGAGGCCATGTTCCCGCTACGCTACTCCGTCATGGTGTTGTGCGGGTTCGGCGTGTTGCTGGCGCTTTTCAGCCTGGTCGCTTTTCGCGTCGGCTGGCTGGCCCTGCTGGTGTGTGCCGCGCTGCTGGCGGTGGGCGTGCATGACCTGCGGCAAACCCGCCATGCCGTACTGCGCAATTATCCGGTGATCGGTCATCTGCGTTTTCTGCTCGAATTCATCCGCCCCGAGCTGCGTCAGTACTTCATCGAAAGCGACAGTGAGGCGACGCCGTTTTCACGCGCACAGCGTTTGCTGGTTTACCAGCGCGCCGAAGGCGAGGCTAGTAACCGGCCATTTGGCACACAACTCGATGTGGGCAGGCAGGGCCATGAATGGGTCAACCATTCGATGGCGCCCACCCGGTTGCCCACCCACGACTTTCGCCTCTGGATTGGCGGCACGCCCGGCCAGCCGTCTGCCTCTGTGCAACCCTGCAGCCGCCCCTACCATGCCAGCGTCTTCAATATTTCGGCGCTGAGCTTTGGCGCACTCTCGGCCAATGCCATCATGGCACTGAACAAGGGCGCGCGGCTGGGCGGCTTCGCGCATGACACCGGGGAAGGCTCGATCTCGGAACACCACCGGCTGCATGGCGGCGACCTGATCTGGGAAATCGGTTCGGGCTACTTTGGCTGTCGCCACGACGACGGCACTTTCAGCGAGCGGCGATTCGTGGCCAATGCCTGCGACCCGCAGGTCAAGATGATTGAAATCAAACTCAGCCAGGGTGCGGGGCCTGGCCACGGAGGCGTGCTGCCCGCGCCCAAAGTGACTGCCGAAATTGCAGCGGCGCGCGGCGTACCCCTCGGCCAGGACTGCATCTCGCCATCCAGCCACAGCGCGTTTTCGACACCGCTTGAATTGATGCAGTTTGTCGCGCGGCTGCGCCGGTTGTCCGGCGGCAAACCCACCGGTTTCAAGCTTTGTATCGGTCATCCGTGGGAATGGTTTGCCCTCGTCAAGGCGATGCTGGAAACCGGCATCACGCCCGATTTCATCGTGGTGGATGGCGCCGAAGGTGGCACCGGTGCGGCGCCGCTGGAGTTCAGCGACCACGTCGGCGCGCCGCTGCAGGAAGGTTTGCTGCTGGTGCACAACACCTTGATCGGCGTGAACCTGCGCAGCCGCATTTCGATCGGCGCGGCCGGCAAGGTCGTCAGCGCCTTTGACATCGTGCGCCTGCTGGCCTTGGGCGCGGACTGGTGCAACGCCGGACGCGGTTTCATGATGGCGCTGGGCTGCATCCAGTCGCAGACCTGCCACACCGGACGCTGCCCGACCGGCGTCACGACGCAGGACCCGATGCGCCAGCGGGGGCTCGTGGTGCCTGACAAGGCCGAGCGGGTGCGCAACTTTCACCGCAGCACGCTGCACGCGCTGAAGGAGCTGGTGCAGGCCGCGGGATTGCATCACCCGGGCGAGCTCAACGCGCACCACATCGTGCGGCGACTCACCGATACCGACGTGCGGCTGCTCAGCAACCTGGTCCTGCAGGTGGCGCCCGGCGCGCTGCTCGGGTCGCTGTCTTCGCAGCACAAGGTGTTTCGCAGCTACTGGCCGCTGGCCAGCGCGCACAGTTTTCAGATTGGAGCGGGGGAAGTCAAGACGGCTTGAAACGGGCTGCGCACACAGGGTAAATCAGCCATGAGGCTGCACATCTGTCGGAACTTTTCCCACAAGCATCCACCGCAATCCGCGATGAAAAATTCGTTACCCGGTCTTCGACACAACCGTTTGACGATTAAATCAATCTCAAACCCCTGACCATGGAAACATGGTGTGTTTTTTATCACACATCATGTTTCACAATAATGCCGTTGAACCCTGAACCAGCGAGCTGCATGCGGTTGATTTAATAAAAACCCCCGTATCCGTGACCCGTTACCTTTAATCGGAACTGACGTATCGGTTTGGCGGAGGTCGGGACATCACGATTTCTGAGAGAGGAAGCGCTTTCAGCGGGCCATAAAAAGCCGGCGGAGAAGTCCTACCCCATGTAGGCGAATTCTTACAAGTTATGTGTGCCAGCGCACACACAGCCGAACAACGGATCAGGTGCTTCATATTACAAAAAGTTGCCACCGTGGATTTCCATGATCGGCATCACTTTTCCAGAACAACCGCAGTTTTGTCATGCGACCGCACCGGCCCGCATACAAATTAGCAATTTTTGCGCGCGCTTGCTTCTTTGTTCATCTCTTCAATCGGAACGCTTCATGCATCGTCGCCATTTTTTTGTGAAATCATCGGCCGCCGCATTGGCCGCCACCATGCTGGGAGTCGTAGGCAATGCCCAGTCCCAAACCGCTCCGTCTCTCCGTTATCCAGCAACGCCTGCCGTCTTTACAGGCGGCCCCATCAATGTGCTGCGGGAAATGCAGGCCCTGCGCATACCTACCGGTCCCTACACCGGGGCTTACGAGATCGCGCCCAACGGACTGATGAACTGGTATTTCGCCAACATCGGACTGATTTCCGTTGTGCAATACCTCGATGCGCCCAGCCTGGACACGTACATCCGTGTCTATCTGGACCTGTACCTCAGCAAGCTTGAGGCCGATATGACGATCAAGGACGTGCATTTCCCATTTGGCCGCGCCAACACCAGCAGTTTCACGCTGGCGATGGCCGACTCGGATGATTCGTATGCCGCAACCTTGCTGACGCTGGCGGTTCGCTACCTGCGGGCCAGCCAGAACTGGGCTTGGTGGGAGCACGTCCCCTTATCACCATCAACGAGCTCGGCTTTTACCAACGCATCAAGAGCGTGCTGGCGGGTCTCAGCGAAGTCTGAAGCGGCCTGTTCGTTCAGGTGCAAGGCCTGAAATCCGGCGCGAGTCGTGGCGCGGGTTGCCTTGGGCGGGGCAGAGTGGGAAGACCGGGGCCGCAGCCATGCTGCGTACGCTGAAACTTTTGATGGTGAAGCGGTAAACGCACGGGGAGCCGGTATTTGGTCGGTTCGCCAAGCGACTGCGAGTTTCTCAAAAAATCACTCCAATCGGCATCAGGTCCAATGCTTTACGTTGTTGTTAGCTATAAAAATAATAGTAACAACGCTGCGGCAGCGAATTACAGGTTGTCGTGCACCGCCGCCGCTTCGGCTGCTCCGGTTTCCCTGACCAGCTGGTTCAGCGCCTGGGCCACCACGCCATGCGTCTCAACCGGGCGCAGCAGGCGCTCCCGGATCAGGCGCTCGCAGCTGCGTTGCGTCATCGAATGCGGCTGGCCGCCATGGCTGACAAACATGAACAGCGTGCCCTTGCTGCTGGCCCAGATCAGCTGGGCGCGCAACCAGCGGCGCCGTGAATACAGGTCGACCCAGCCGCCGGTCCGCAGGCCGAGCAGGATCTGCGTGGCTTCGGTGCTGGCCATGGCCGTACTGGCAACGGGCTGGTCCGCATCCGCCGGGGCGGGCTGCGCGGGGCTGTCGCCGGCCCCGGGCGCTGCAATCACCGCACTTGGCAGGATGGTGTCAATGACTTCTTCCTCGCCCTGCAGCGGCATGAGTCCGGCCTGCAGGCTGGGCAGCGTGTCTTCAAAACCGGCCGCGTCCAGTTCATTGCGCGCCAGCCACGGTGGCGCGGCCGCCCTGGCCAGCCGTTGGGCGGGCGCTGTCGCAGCTTCTTCGGGCTCCAGCGGCATCGTGCCGGACTCCAGCGCATCCTGCTGGCTCTTGAGGCGGCGCAGCTTGAGCACCGGCCGGTGCAGATTCATCAGTCCTTCAAAAAACAATTCGTTCTCGCGCGGGTCCTGGCCCAGCAGTTCCAGCCCGGCATGCAGCTTGCCGAGCAGGCTGGGGATCATCTCGATCAGTTTCGCGGGCTGCTTCAGGGTCACGTCCCGCTTGACGCTCCACAGCAGGTCAGGCACCGCCGATCCAAAGCCCTGCGGGTCAACCTGGTTGCGGGTATCGGCAAGCCGGGCTTGCGCCATCGCCAGTGCCCACGGACCAAACAGGAAATCCAGCACGATGCCGGGCACCTTTTCAAGGTCTGAGCGGGCGCTCAGATCAAAGGCGATCTGGTCGGCCTGTGTTTGTCTGTCCTCCGCAAAGCGCAGGGCGCGCAGCACCTTGTTGCGGTTTGCCAACTCCAGCTGGTCTTGTCCGTCCCAGGCGTCTTCAAGCGTGGCCAGCGCCATGCCGAAGGGCTGCGCATCATCAATGGCCAGCGCATTGAGGTCATTGAAGGCCGTGCTGACCGGTTCAAAAAAATCCAGGAACTCGGCGCTAAATTCGTCGTTGTATTTGAAACTGCGCTGCGCTACGCGTTCCATGACGCGCCGCCCTGCATGGCCCTCATCGCTGAAAAAGCGCGGGTCGACCATGGCCAGGCGCAGCAGCGACGGCTCCAGCGCGACGATGGCCTGGCGCACCGGTGCCAACAGGCGCGGGTCCTGCGCCACCTGGTTCACCAGCTTGCGCACCACCTCCAGCCCGAGCACCTGCCCGACCCGCGTAGCCTCTTTTTTCAGCCGGGCGCGGACCAGTGCACGCTCGCGCGGACGGCCAAAAGCGCCCCACCGCTGCGGGTCAAGCTCGCTGCCCTCGTCGACGGCGCGCGGCGGACGATCGACGGCCGGCAGATCCCCGTAGCCGGACGGTGGCGCGCCCGACCATCCGGATAGTGAGGGCAGGACCGAATCTTCCCCGGTTGCCAGCAGCGCGGCCAGCTCCTCGTCGACCGTTTCGTAATAGGCAGGGGCCAACCCGATGTCAGCATGGCCGCCGCCATGGAACAAAAAGTCCTGCAACAGCCCGTCCCTGATTTCGTCGCCGGTCGGGTCGGCATACTGAAAGGGCTGGTCGGCCGGCTGCCTCCCGGACGGGGCAACGCCGGGTCCGCGATTTTCCCTATTCCCGCCGCCGGGGCTCTCCTGTAAACCTGACCTTTGCCCTTCTCCCCCCGAGCTGCCGCTTCGCGCCGAGACGGCACCAGCCGGTGTTTGCAGCACCCGGTAGCTGGCGCGCTGCACGTTGGCCCTCTCGAGCTGATGCACCAGTTGTTGGTAAATGTGCCCGAGCTCGCGCCCCAGGGGTGGCGCCAGGTATTTGTTCCACAGCGAGGCGATTGCAGGCGCGACCGGGGCGGCAGAAACCATCTCGCGAAGCGCTTGTGCGAACACCTCCGGGCGCAGCGGATTAAGCTCGGGCCTGACATTGGCCAGGCCTTGCACCGCGCTGATCAGGCTGTTGAGTTCGGCCAGCACCTGCTCCACCGCTGGCAATACCTGTTGCAGCAAGCGCGCGGCCTCGATCGCCTGCGACACATCGGTGTCATTGACCAGCGAAAAAATGCCCGGAGAAAGGGTGGTAAAAGCGCTGTCCGGGGGCGTTACCCGGCTGGCAGCCTTGGCAGGTGCGGCAGGCGCGCGGCCGGACTGCTCGGCCGCAGCCACATTGGCCTTGAATTTAAGCAGCAGGTCAGCGGGGTATCGAGTGCTCCAGGACGCCTTGTTTTTCAGCAATTCCAGCCAGGCGGTGGACAGCTCATTGCGCTCGGTCACTTTCATGCTCTGCGTTTCAGCCATCTGCAGGGCCGCCACGGCGTCTTCCATGCAGCGTTCCAGCGCGGGCCTGGCCGCTTTGGCTGCTTCCTGACGGCAAGCTTGAAGAAGGTCTGGTTGCGAAGCCATCTGGAGCGGGATTCCCGGAAACGTTTGATTAATACGCTCAACAGGCAAAATACCAACGCCGCCTGATCAAGACTGATCCTAGGGTAAGGGGGCAACGAGGGTTGAAACGAAATGCTTGCAAATTGTTTCAGTTTATTGCAATTTAATACAGCTGCCGACACCCGTATTTGCGTTGGCTGGTTCTCTTTGGCCCTCGCAGGCACAGCAAGCACTGCACGGGCAAAGCGGTATTTTTATAAGATCCATGTTTGCCAACTTCCTCACAACCGGACAAACGCGGCCTGACATGAGTTTGAATTGAAGTTCTTCCCGTCGCATCTCCTTTCTGTCAGATCCCTTCCAACCAGACTCGGGCTGCCTTTGCTGCTAGGCCTTGCGCTGGTGGCAGCTTCGCCTGCCCGGGCGCGGACCGTGCTGGAAAACGCGGCCCTGCTGGGCATGAGCCGGCAGCAGCTGGCACCCGTGCTGCCCGATGCCCGGCCGGTCAGTTCGCCCCGGCGGCTTTCATCAGGCGCTTCGGGCTTGTTGCGTGTGGCCGATGCGGTCTGCGAAGGCTCGCACTTTGTGCAGACCCTGTTTTTTTTACACCAGGCACTGCAGCAAATGGACCTGGTGCTGCTCGATCCGGCAAGCGGTCCGGGGGCGGAAGCGGCTGTGACGAAGACCCAGGCTTTCCTGGTGCAGTCCTTGCGGGCGCGGCTGGGCCCTGAACTCGCTGCCTTCGGCGCTGCGCCGGACGGGGTGGCGCAAACCGCCTCGTGGGTCAGCGCCGGGGCCGACGTCATGCTGTTTCGCTCGGGGCGGCCGGACCATCCGGCGCTGCGGATGGTAATCAGGCGTCGGCTACTTGTGAATGCGAACGAACTGTGAGCCGCCGGAATGCCTGCTTTCCGATATTTCTTTATTCAGACAGGCATAAAACCGACAGCCGACAGCCGATGCCCATAGCGGATAACTGATAACCGAGGGATGGCCGGTGCTTGCATTGGCTGCTGTCTGGCAGCAAACTGGCAGTTCCTGAATTGACGCAGCGGAGCTTGCCATGACACCTGTTAGCACTGAAGAGTTCAAGGACGCCATCCGGCTGGCGTGGGACCGGTCAGCCAGCGGCTGGAACAGCCATACGCCGGCGATTCACCGCTGGCTTGCGGCGGCAACCGCGGCCATGATGGATGTGGCGCGCATCACCGAAGGCATGCAGGTGATCGACATCGCAGCCGGCGCGGGTGACCAGACACTGGACATTGCCCGGCGGGTCGGCGCCGACGGCCATGTGCTGGCCACCGACATTTCCGAAACCATATTGCAGTTTTCCAAAGACAACGCACAGCGCGCCGGCTTGCTCCAGGTCGAAACCCGGGTGTCCGATGCCGAAGACCTGAAGGTGCAGCCGGCGGGTTTCGACGCCGCCGTGTGCCGGCTCGGCCTGATGTTCTGCCCGGACCCGGTGCAGGCGCTGCGCCAGATGCACCGCGCGCTCAAGCCAGGCGGGCATGCCGCCGTGCTGGTATTTTCCGAGCCGCAACACAATCCGTTGATCACCATCCTGATGGCAACGGTGCTCACGCACGCGGGCTTGGGGCCGCGCGATCCATTTCAACCCGGCAGCCTGCTGAGCCTGGGCAAGCCGGGCTTGCTGGAGGCCCACTTCAGGCAGGCCGGCTTTACCGCTGTAACAACCAGCCGGATCCCCGCGCCGTTTCAGCTTGCATCGGCCCGCGCTTACCTGGACTTTGTCCGCACCTCGGCCTCACCGATCATGCAGATTCTGGGCCATCTGGATCCTGCGGCCCAGGAGGCCGCCGGGGCCGCCAAGCAGGAGCGTCTTGACGTCTTTCAGACGCCGGAGGGCTGGGAAGGGCCAAATGAGTTGCTGCTGGCAGGCGGTAGCAAGCCGGCCGACTGAATTCACAGGTCTTGCCGCTCTAGTCCGACGGGAACGAAGCCGTGCGCGCCGGTTTTAAGCCGTATTGGCCGGCTTTCTTGCCGGCTGACGGAAGCGGACCACAGGGAACGAATGAAACATTGGCGAGATACCGGTGAACGCCCTATGGGGTACCCGGGTCATTCTGCCGCCGCGGGCACCCGGCCTTCAGGGCAAAACCAGGGCGCGGTCAAACGCGTTCGCCGCGGAACCGGCGATGATCGTCGTGGCTCGAAGGGCGATTTTCGTTCCGCGTGCCCGGAAAGAAAAGACCGCAGGTGCGCCCGGACGGTGGCTGATCATGCCGCCTTGGGCCCTCGGCTTCATGACGGAAGACCAAGCCACGCTGATGACGGTGTCGCCGACCTGGCCGTCGTGGCGCTTGCGCTGTGGACCTTGATGACTGATGGCGACTACAGCGGCTGGCGGCGCAACTGGAAAGCGCACCGGGCGGCTGAAAAGACGGCAGTTCGGTTTGCCGTTCTTTTGTATTTTTAGGCGAAACATGGCTCAGGTCCTTATATTTCGGAACCTGCTTGCTATTTAATTGATATCACCTTGTCGCGGATGATTGGCGCAGCAGCGGCCCGCACAGCCCGTAAAACCATGAGTTGCCGGATCGTTGGCGCTCTTCAGCAAAACTCAATGAACGAAAATTCAGGGCATCAACTGCAAGCCGGGCGGCAGTGATTCGCCCAGCACGCGGCGCTCTGTGGCGGCGTCCAGTTCGACCCGCTGGCGCACCATGTCAAGCCAGCCAAGCGGTGCATTGACGGCCCGCAGCCGCGCCATGATCTGCTCCCGCAGCGCCAGCGGCAGGTCACGCGCCCGGTCGTCGGTCATGCGGGCCAGATTGACGGCCGCAAAAGCGGCGGCCTCGCTTCGTTTCCAGTCGAGCGCCAACAGGCTTGCCAGCCAGCCTGCAGCCGTCCCCGCCGGCACCACATCGTGCGGGCTGCCGTAGAAGGGCTGGCGTGCGCCGATGCGGCCCAGTGCCCACAGCGTCAGGCTGTCGTCGGGACTGTCCGGGTCGGCGCGCGGTCCGGGCGCGGTCCCGGCTGACTGCAGGCGGTCGAGCAGCCAGTCGCCAATCTCGCTCTTGTATTCCGCCGGGATACGCTCCAGCGAAGCGCCCAGCCGCAGCATGTCCTGCTCGCTACCCATGACGGGCCGGGTGTCAGCAGCCTGCAGGCCCTCCCTGTCACCTTGCAGGTTGAAGGCAAAGTCATCGAGCAGCCGCAGCTGCCCGCTGGCGTCCAGGCCACCTGCGACACGCCGCCACAGGGTCCACCATTCGGCGCAGACCTGCTTGTCATTGCCATGCTGCACGCCAGGCTGAAATAACGGCCAGAGCTGCTGCACTCGCCAAGCGTCCAGCGCGTCGCCAAAACCCGGCCGCAGGCAATACCCCGCCAGGTTCAGCCAGACCCGCTCATGCTCGGCAGAGCGGCGCCGGCCGCGCTCGCGTTGCCACAAGGCGTCAAAGAGCTGGCGCAACGCGGATGTCGGCCAGCGCTCTCGCTCGCCCAGGATCTGCTCCAGCTGCGTGCGCAGCTGCCTGACTTGCTTGCCTGGCACGCGCTGGGCATTACTGCCGAAAATGCGATCGATTTTCTGCACCGCTTCACGCAGCCGGGCCGCTGCCATGCCGCCTTCGCCAGCGCTGCTTTCGGCTGCTGCAAGCTTGTCGGCGTGCCGCAGGTCAAACTCCAGCAGCCAGCGCCGGCCTGGGTCGGCCAGGCTGACGCAATGCATCTCCAGTGTGCCGACCTCGGTCAGACAGGTCGCCAGTTGCACCGCGATGTGCTGGCGGCTGGTGGTCTGGCCGGCGGATGACTTGTCTGCCGTCCCCTGCAACACCATCACGATGGGCGGCAGGCGGACAAAATTATCGTCGTCCAGATGCACCAGTTCGCCGGCCTGGGGCTGGTCGGCCGCATCGGCTACCGAGGTCAACAAATGAAAGCGCACCGGCTGGCCGACGCGCAGGGCAAAGCTTCGGCCGGTCAGCAGGATTTCCTGGCCGGTTTCGCTGCCGCGCGGCAGGAGGCAAATGCCGCGCGCTTTGGTCGCGTCTTTGGCATCATCAAGGCGCAGAACATAGCTGCGCGCCGAGCCGCCGCCAATGCGGGGCGACTGCCCCCGCTGCGCCAGCGCAAAAGCCACCGCGCCGCGCGCCACCGCCACATCAGGGTTGTCGTTGTGCAGCAGGCGCAGCGGCGCGCCGCGCCAGTCGCCCAGCGTTTGCTGCAGCCGCCGCGCAAGGGCTTCAGAGCGAAACACCCCACCGTTGAGCAGCAGGGTATCGGGCATGGCTTCTCCATGCTGCCTGAGAAAATCGGCAATGTGGCGGGTGATGGCCGGGTCTCTGGCATAGGGCAGGCCAAAGGCCACGATGCCGCCGCGCACCTGCGTGGCCCGCGCATCAGGCCCGACCCGCGGAAAGAAACCGTCGACGATCAGGTGTTCGGCTTCTGTGCGTGCGAGCATCACCGTGCGGCTGCCTCCCACCAGGCGGGCGCCGTCACCCAGCAGCGTTACTGGCAGCTGTTCGGGTGCATCAACAGCCAGCAACTGCTCCTTGGCGGCGCGGCAGCGCTCCATCAGCTGGGCCAGCCGGCTGGCCGACAGCTGGCGTACCGGCAGCCCGTCGGCGGTGCCGGCCATGCGCGCCTCGACCGCGTGCGCCAACGCCAGATCCATGTTGTCGCCGCCCAGCATCAGATGGTTGCCCACGCCGATGCGCGTCAACCGGGGCTGGCCAGTGCCAGGCTCGACCTGGAACAGGCTGAGGTCGGTGGTGCCGCCGCCGACATCGCAGACCAGCACCAGCCGGGTCTGCGCCAGTTCTGCATCAAGGCTGCTGCGGTGGCGCAGCAGCCAGTCGTAGAACACCGCCTGCGGTTCTTCCAGCAGCCGCAGCCGGGGCAGCCCGGCCTGGCGCGCGGCGCTCAGAGTGAGGGCGCGGGCGCCCTCGTCAAACGACGCGGGCACCGTCAGCACCAGCTCCTGCTGCTCCAGCGGGTTGCCCGGAAAGCGCCCGTGCCAGGCGCTTCGCACATAACGCAGGTAGCTGGCGCTGGCCTCGACCGGCGAGACCTTGGGCACCTCGGCAGGCGCGCCCCAGGGCAGGATGGGCGCCAGCCGGTCGACTGCCGCGTGGGACAGCCAGCTTTTGGCGCTGGCTACCAGCCGGCCCGGCACCTGCGCGCCGAGCTTGCGCGCCCACTGCCCGATCACGACCGGCGTGGCGCAGGCGCTAGCTTCGCCAGGCCAGGGCAATTGCAGCGCCGTGGCGGCCAGTTCGCCCTCGGCCGCGTGGTAGCGGCTGGAAGGCAACAACGCGAGGGCAGCAACTTCACCCGGCGCGACCAATTGTCCAATCTCGAACAGCTTGATCCCGGCCTGCACTGGCGATGTCAGCAGGGCGTAGGCGACCACTGTATGAGTGGTGCCGAGGTCAATGCCGACAATGTACTGGCTCATTGATTCCGCCTTCAGGGATGTAACGATGACAGAAATGCGCTCAACCCGTCATCGCCCCGCCGCAAAGCCGCGGCCGATGGCGCGTCGATGCAGTGCATTGCTGCGTTTGCCTTGCCATGAAGAGCGCTGGAAGGTTTGAAGTTTCCAGGTTTTTCAGCGATCGGCTTGAACTGCTCGCACGTCAAACTCGACCTTCCAGCGTTCGTCGCCCTGGCTCGCCACGGCAGTCAGCTCCAGCGTGCCGCTGCTGGTCGCGACGGCGCGCAGTTTGACCTGCACGATTTCCCCGGCCTGCCGGCCTTCGGCGGGAAGCGTGGCCTGAATTTCACCCAGCTCCTGCAACTCGCCGGGCTGCCAGAAGTCGAGCAGAATGCCGAGCGGGTCCTGGCGCCGCACCGACGAGCCAAAAAAGCGCAGGTGCATGGCTTCTCCCACCACCAGGCCGAATTCCTGCGTTTGCAGCTCGGCCTCGACCCCTTCTTCCATGCCAAACGGCGCAATGCACAAGGCCTGGATCGGCGGCTCAACACCGGGAATGGCCGGCATGGACGACTCCACAGCGACGTAATAGGCGCGCGCTGTGCCGCCGCGGATTCGCACGCCCTGACCGCGCCGCACATAGCCGTAGTAAGCCGCACCATGCGCCACCGCCAGGTCCATGTCGGCGCCTGTCAACATGCGGGCCGGCGCGGCGTGTTCAGCGCCGAGCCAGCCGTTCAGCGTCGCCAGCGTGCGCTCCGTCAGCAGGCCGGACTTGAAGACGCCGCCGTTGAACAGCACGGCGGTCGGGTGCAGAAAGCTCGCGTCCGCACCCGTGGTGCCGGCAAAACCGTCAAGTTCATCCGTGGCGCCGGCCTGCCGCCCTAGCAGCGCTGCCAGGTGGCGCGTCACGCCGGCATCCTGCGCATAGGGCAGGCCCAGCTGCATCAAGCCACTCCGGGCGCGGCTGGCGGGCCGGGCCGAGGCGCTCACCTCGGGAAAGAAGCCGTCCAGCAGCGTCGCGCGCACCTCGGCCTGTGTCAGCGCGGTACGGACCGAGCCACCGATCAGTTTGGCGCCACGGCTCGGCACCACGATGGCTTGCGCATCAAGCGTCGAATCACCCAGCAGGGCTTCCTTGGCGCTGCGGCAGGCATGGGTCAGCGCGCGCATCTGCCAGGGGTCGAGCTGCTTGCCTTCGCTGGCCAGCTTGCGCGCCACGACATGCGCCAGCGTCAGGTCCATGTTGTCGCCGCCGAGCAAAATATGGTCGCCGACGGCCACCCGGTGCAGTTCCAGCTGGCCGCCACGCTCCAGCACGGCAATCAGCGAAAAGTCGCTGGTGCCGCCGCCCACGTCGATCACCAGGATGACGTCGCCCGTCCTGACCTCCTTGCGCCAGCCGCCGGCGCTGGCCTGAATCCAGTTGTACAAAGCAGCCTGCGGCTCTTCGAGCAAGGTGAGCGAGGTGTAGCCGGCAGCGCGGGCGGCTTCGGCGGTCAGCTCACGCGCCGCCGGGTCGAACGAGGCCGGAATCGTGACGGTCACATCCTGCTGGTCAAACGGCGCCTCCGGGTGAGCCGTGTCCCAGGCCTGGCGCAGGTGCGCCAGGTAGCGGGTCGAGGCTTGCAGCGGCGAAACGCGCGCCACTTCGGGCGGCGCCTCGTTGGGCAGAATGGCCGCGCGCCGGTCCACGCCCGGGTGGCAGAGCCAGCTTTTGGCGCTCGATACCAGACGCATCGGCGTCTGCGCGCCACGCGTACGCGCCAGCTCGCCAACGGCGAAATCCTGGCTTGGCGACCACGGCAGCGTCAGGTCGCCAGCGGCCAGTTCCTCGGCATGCGGCAGGTACAGAAAGGACGGCAGCAAGGGCAGGCTCCCGACGCTGCCCGGCGCTGTCAGCTGCGGGATATCGAGCACGCCGTAACTGGTTGCCTCGCCGTCGCTGGCGGCGATGTCCACGTATGCCAGCGCGCAGTGAGTGGTGCCCAGATCGATGCCAATGCAGAACCGCGGCGTGCTGGCCTGGTTTGCGGCGTCGGCAGCCGGCCCGGCGCTCACAGTTCCACCTCCGCCTGGGCCAGCACGGTGGCGTCATGGCTGTCGGCCAGTTTTGGCAACCTGACCTCGGTGGCGCGCCAGCCGCGATGACTCAGGCTGCCCTGAAACGGCGCCTGGCCGACCACGTTGCCGGTCAGGCGGACGGCGCTGGCATCGAAGCCGGCTTCCAGAGTGACGCGGCTGCCCTCAGCTTCCGGGCGCACCGGCGCGAGGGTGAAATACTCGCGCAGCACCTTGGCGCAGCCTTCATGCACCAGCCGGGACGCGCCGCCGATGTCGGCGTCTGAATAAGCGCCGAGGTTTTCCTGGGTGAAGTCGATCAGGCGCGCCTCACGCTGCAGCAGGGCCAGCAGCTGCAGCGCGGCGTCCGGCGTGGCTTGCCTCAATGGGGCCGGCGCAATCGGCGCGGAGACTGGGGCCGTTGCCGGCTCGTCACCCTGGCGCAAGCCCAGAATACGGGCGGCGTAGCGGGAATCCGACAGGCTGCTGAAGAAGGCGCCGAAAGCGATGGGTATGCGTTTGAAAAAAGAGGGGTTTGAGTCTGGCGTGGTCATGGGGGTCTCCTGATTGCGCCGGCCGGCGGCCGGAAATGAGGTGGTTGAGCTGCTTCAGAAAGGGGGTTTGGCCTGTCCCGCCGGCTGCACGTCCGTGGACACTCCGGCGGGGAGAATTTTCAAAAACAAGCCTGGAGTGTTTCCCGCTTTTTGAACTTTGGCTGCAGGCGCCTATTGTCCAGCATAAAAAAGCGGCCGACGCCTTCTGTTTTGGCGGTTTGAGCGCCAAAAAGCCGTCATGTCCAATATTTACCAGTATGTAATGCTATGTAATTTATAGCAATTTGCTGCCGGCCTTGGCAGTGTTGCCGCCCTTCACTCTGTCACGCCAGCGGGCACGAAGGGGTGCGCGTCAAGCGCTCGGCGAAGCCAGTCAGGCGCGGCCAGGCCGACAGGGCTGCGTTCCGGGCCCTAGGGCGCGGGTAGCAGCCGGCCGGCGACGGCGGTTGCCGCTGAGCGGGTTTCCACACCGAGTTTTTCAAAGATGTGCTCCAGATGTTTGTTGACCGTGCGGTGGCTCATTCCCAGTATGTCGGCGATATCCCGGTTGGTCTTTCCCTTGGCAAGCCAGGAAAGCACTTCCGTTTCCCTCGGCGTCAGCGGCACGTCCGGCGGACGCATGGCGGTCAATGAGTCGGCGGGTGTGGCCTGTAGCAGGAGCATGGATTCGGAAATGCCGCTCTGGCCCATGTGGCGCGCCACCAATCTGCAATTTTCCGGCATAGCGACATTGATTTCGCCACCTGCGGTGGCCGATAGCAGCCAGGCCGCGCTCTGCTGGTCGGCGCCGTGACCGAAGGCGCTGTCGAGCCAGCGGGTCGCCTGCGGAGAACGCCAAGCCACCCGTCCCTGGCTGTCAAGCAGCACAGCGCCCAGGCCGGCGACATCGACCGCATCGCGCGCGAGTCGGCTTGCCCGGGCATTGCGTACATGGGTGGCCAGGCGCACCAGAACCTCCGGAATACGCAGCGGTTTGACGACGTAATCGACACCGCCGCAGGAGAAACCCTGCAGGATCTGTTCGGTTTCCGACAGGCCTGTCATGAATACCACCGGTATGTGGGACCAGTGCGCCGTGGCCTTGAGCTGGCTGCACAAGGCGAAGCCATCCATTCCCGGCATGACCGCGTCGAGCAGGATGCCGTCGGGGATCACGATTTCCAGGCGTTGCAGTGCTTCTTCGGCATCACGCGCCGCCAGCACCGCATAGCCTTCTGCGGTAAGGGCGTCGCACAGCATGCGCAAGGTGTCAACGGCGTCATCCACAACCAGGATGACGTGGCGTGGGGAAGTGGCTTTAGCTTGACTGGTCATGATCGGGCTCGCGTAGATGGTTAGCCAGGGTCTGGAAATCGAAGCGCTCGGCCAGAATCTGCAGAAATTGAAGCGTGACGGTGTGTTCGGGCTGGCCGGAAAGGGCCTTGCGCAGGCATTCACGCAACGCGCTGGCCTGGCCCTGACGGGCGAGCCCGGCCAGCTCCTCGCGCAGCTCCCCGGGCAGGCTGGCCGGGTTGGGCAGGGCGGCGGTTGCGTCACCCTGCATTGGCGTGGCGCCCGCCAGCGACAGCGGCGTGTTGTCGCTCACCCATTCGAGCTGCAGGGCCCGCTCCAGTGCCTCCAGCAGTTCCGACTCAATGACCGGTTTGCCGACAAATCCCTGGCACTGGAATTCGGCCAGCCGCTCGGGTTGATGGTCGAACAGGTTGGCCGAGACGAACACGATGGGGAGTCTTGAAGCCGGCAGCAGTTCGCGCAGCAAGGCGGCTGTTTCCCAACCGTCGAGGTCGTCCATGGTGATGTCCAGCAAGACCAGGTCGGGCGGCTTGCGCTGCACAATTTCCAGGCATTCACGGCCGCTGGCCGCCTCTTGCAGCGTGAAGCCCAGGGGTACCAGCAGCCCGGCAAGCAGCTGGCGCTGCAGGGGCTGGTCGTCGACCACCAGCAAGTTGCGGCGGGGGGCCAGGTAGCCAATCACCGATCGCAATGCCAGCGCGCGCGCGGGTGGCCGCGCCGGGTCGACCGAAATGCCGGGCAAATAAAGGCGCACGGTGAAGGTGCTGCCTTGCCCCGGGGTGCTGGTCAGCGTCAGTTCCCCCCCCATGAGCTCGGTCAGCAGGTGGGTGATGGTGAGCCCCAGGCCGGTGCCGGTCTCGCTGGCGCGGCGTCCCGCGCTGCCCCGTTCAAAGGGCAGGAAGATCCGCTCCTGGTCCTGGGGGGCGATGCCTATGCCGGTGTCCGTCACCTCTATTCGGGTGACGTGCTGGCGAAAATCGAGCCGCAGCAGTACCTCGCCCCGATCGGTGAACCGGACGGCGTTGGTCAGCAGGTTGATCAGGATCTGGCGCAGCCGCTTGGCATCCGCGCGAATGTAAGTGGGCGCCGAGCCTTCGATCTGCACGGCAAACCGCAGCCCCTTGCTCTCAGCCTGCGGGCGCAGCATGCCCTGCACATCCTCCAGCAGTTCGGCCAGCGCCAGCGGTACCGGGTCCAGCCGCAGCCGTCCGGCTTCAATGCGGGCCAGGTCCAGAGAACCATCGATCAAGGCGTGCATGTGTTGCCCACTGTGGTGCATGGTGGCCACCGTGTCGCGTATCCAGCCCTCAAGCTGCGGGTTTTTCAGCAAAATCTGCGTGTAGCCCAGGATGCTGTTCAGGGGTGAGCGCAGCTCGTGGGTCATGCCGGCCACGTAGCGGGTCTTGGCCTGGCTGGCTGAATCGGCATGGTCCTTGGCGGTTTGCAGCGCGGCGTCGGTGCGGCGATGGGCATCGATTTCTGCCAGGAGGCGGCGGGTTTGCTGTTCCGACTCGTCCTGCGCCATGCGCCGGCTGTCGGTGCTGAGCACGACCCACCAGGCGCACACCGCAGCCAGCAGGGCCAGCAGGGAGAACACCTTGAAAAACGGCATGCGCAAAAACTGGGCCGGCGTGCTCAGGCTTTCCTGGACATAAACCATCCCCACCAGAAACGCCATCGCAGCGCACAGCGAGAGCATGACCAAAAGGTACTGTCCGAAGCGGAAATTGACCTTCGATGCCCATGACCGTGGCAGCAACAGGGCGGCCACGGCACGTAGCTGTTCGGAGGCGCGCGAGCCGGTCTTGCAGCGGTCATAACAGCGTGATTCCAGCGAGCAGCATAGTGAGCAGATGGCTGCCCCATAGGCTGGGCAGCGCGCCATGTCTTCCGATTCGAACTGGTTCTCGCACACGATGCAGCGCACGCACTCGCCGGGCTGCCAGCCAGTGTCTGGCTTGCGTGCCAAATAATAGCGCCCGCCGGTGGCCCATGCCAGCAAAGGCGACAGGACCATCGACAGCGCCAGCGCGATAAAGGGCGAAAACGCGGCGGCCGCCTGGCCCAGCAAACCCGCATAGGCGCCACACGCCACGGTGGCTGCCAGCAGCATGGCACCCAGGCCCACCGGGTTAAAGTCGTACAGGTGCGCGCGCCGGAATTCAATGCCGGGCGGGCTCAAACCCAGGGGTTTGTTGATGACCAGGTCGGCCACCAGCGCGCCGACCCAGGCGATGGCCACATTACTGTAAACCGCCAGCACTTTTTCCAGTGCGCCAAAGACCCCCAGCGTCATCAGCAACGTGGCGATTAGCACATTGAACACCAGCCAGACCACGCGTCCCGGGTGGCTTCGGGTGACGCGGGCAAAAAAGTTCGACCAGGCCAATGAGCCGGCGTAGGCGTTGGTGATGTTGATCTTGATCTGCGACACCACCACGAAGATGACGGTCATCGCCAGCGCCAGACCGGTGTGTCCCACCGCCTGGGTGAATCCTGTCAGAAACATCTGCGTTGGCTCGGCGGCGCGTTGCGCATCCACCTCGAACTGCAAGGCGGCAAACGCTAAAAACGCGCCGCCGGCCATTTTCAGCATGCCCATGACAATCCAGCCCGGGCCGGCCACCAGCACCGCACCCCACCAGCGCACGCGGTTGGCTGGCGTGCGCTCGGGCAAAAACCGGAGAAAGTCCACCTGTTCGCCGATCTGCACGACCAGCGAGAAGATCACGGCCGCCGCCGCGCCAAACATCAACGGGTCGAAAGCGCTGCTGCCGCTTTTGAAGCCGGACAAGCCGGTGAAATCGCGGTAGAGCTGGGGTTTTTCCAGGGCAATCCACACAAACGGCAGAAACAGCAGGAACAGCCAGACCGGTTGCGTCCATGCCTGAAGACGCGAGATCAGCGTGATGCCTCGCATGGCCAGCGGCAGTACCACCAGCGAAGACAGCACATAGCACCACTCGATCGGCCAGTCCACCGCCAGCTGCAAGGCCAGCGCCATGATGGCGGCCTCAAGCGCAAAAAAGATGAATGTGAAGACAGCATAAATCAACGAAGTGATGGTCGAACCCAGGTAGCCAAACCCCGCGCCGCGCGTTAACAAGTCCATGTCCAGGCCATAGCGCGCTGCGTAGTAGGCGATGGGCAGTCCGGTTAAAAAAATCACCAGACCGACCGTGAGGATGGCCCACATCGCATTGGCAAAGCCGTAATTGAGGGCGATGGCACCGCCGATCGCCTCCAGCGCCAGAAATGAAAGCGAGCCAAATGCCGTGTTGGCTACCCGAAACTCGCTCCAGCGCCGAAAGCTCTTCGGCGTGTAGCGCAGTGCGTAGTCCTCCATGGTCTCGTCTGCAACCCACGAGTTGTAATCGCGCCGGAAACGAAAAATTGTCTGGGTGGCAACTGGTGGATCGGGTGGAGTGGACGAAGGCATGAAAACAGGCAAGCAAGAATCGTTCTCGCTTTAGCCGCCGGTCAGCGGACCGCTCCAATACGTTAATTGACGTATGGGTGGGAATTGAGGTTGACCCTAATCTTGGCTCCAGCGCGGCAATCTTCGCCGTACTTTTTAAACCCGCATGCTGCAAGGAGCGACTTCATGAAGCACCCATCCGATGACAATGTCCTCACCCCCTCAACCGCCGACGCCGGCCGGCGCCGCATGCTGCAGGCGCTCGGTGCCGCATCGATGGCTGGCTT
>NZ_JABBPF010000078.1 GCF_012927415.1 Polaromonas sp.
AACACAGAGGGTTTTTATGCCGCTGAAATCTGCTGACGACAAATCGAAGCGACTGGCTTTTCTTGAGGAACTGCAACTTTCGCAAGTGCTCGACTCAATACAAAAAAGGTGGCTGCGCGATGAACTGATGCGCCTCAAAAAAAGCATACAGGGCGAACGTGAATCGGCTCACTATCTTGATCACTATTTCAAAGATGCCGAAAACCACGTTGTTTTGCACGACCTACGATTCGTTATCGAAGGCGAGGTAACCCAAATTGACCACTTGATCATTAATCGAGCGGGAAGCATGTACCTGCTTGAGACCAAAAATTATGCTTGCAACCTTGTGATCAATGCTCATGGCGAGTTCACAGCCGAATACGACAACGCTCGATTTTGCATCCCGTCACCAATTGAGCAAAGCTTACGTCATGAGCGAGTGCTTTGCAAACTGCTGGAACGACTGAACATTGTGGGACGCACGCAAAAAATGCCAAATATTTGCCGTGTGGTGATGTTGCATCCTAAGGCAACTATTGAGCGTCCTTCTTCTGATACCTTCGACACAACCAACGTCATCAAGGCCGACCAATTTCCGACGTGGCACAAGCGTTTTGTGGACAAGATTGGCATCGGCACACTCTTTAAAAGTGCTTTGAACATGCGCAGTCTGGAGACCACTAAAGTTTGGGGTGAAAAACTCATGCGGCAACACTGCCCTGCGGATTTGCTTGAATTGCCTGATTTCATGCAGCCCCGCGCACAAAGCAAAGTCGCACCATCCGTTCCGATTTCGGCTGTACAGAATGCAATCGGGTCTGTGTTACTACCAAAACGAGATCATGCCAAAGTTCAGCCATCAAATTCTGTTGGCGGCGCGTCTGAAGAACCAGTGAAGCGGTTGATCTGCGCTCATTGTTCAGCCAAGATTAGCTTTCCTGAAGGAAAGTATTGCTGGAACAATCCAAAGCGGTTTGGTGGTTTGGCATATTGCAGGGACCATCAGGCGTTGATCTCGTGAGTCAGTTATGGCGCGAGAATGTGAAGTCGCCAAACTACACGCCCCCATGCAGGTGTTAACGGCGGTCTGAAAGCGCACAAAAATGGCTTTTGAACGCGGTTTTTGGACGGCCGGTGGCAAAATTGAATGTCTCCTGCGGGGCGGGAAGCGGGCATTCACCGAAATCAGGTGAGTGGCCGGTTTGGGCCATAAGCAGTCGTTGGCGTGGCATTGTCCATGTGACCGCTTCGCACCTATTAGCTGCCGTTCTGCTTCAATTTGGTCAAGTGACGGCAGCGTGCCCGATCCAGTCATCCAAAAATCTGAGGCGAGGCCATTTGTCAAATCAGGTTGAATAAGAAAAAATATTCGCTATTTTTTTGAAACCAAATTCGGAATTCCATCGAGCCAATCCCAGAACGCGCTATCGTTTACGTAACACTTATTCACTGCCATGGCTCGCAACTGCGTATTGTTCGTAAACAGTTCGATGACTGTATATTTGCAACTCACAACTTTGTAGCCACAAATATCCTGCTTTCTTAATTCGCGCCTACCCGTAATTTGGCTATCCTCAACGATTTTGTCATCAAAGAGCGTAATGGTTGGAAGCGCAGAACCGCTGATTTTAAACAAACCAACCGCCATCACCAACCCTACCGCTATTCCACAGACAAGATTGAACTTGTCATCAGGTGGGAATTTAATATCTACAACAACAATCCAGAAAATAATTAAAGTCGGGAGAATTGCTCTTATAAATGTTGGTCGATAAATTCTCGGATATGAATGTTTTGTCATCGGAAAAAGGATTTAATTTGGCTCGAAAGAAAGCCTATTGTGTATTCCAGATAAACATGGAGTGAATCGAGTAACTTTACGTGGAGTCATTGGTTGAATTGAGCGCTTGCGATAGATGACTCCTAGCGCCCGAGTTGCAGCCATTCATCCTACGACAGCGAGTGTCCGCAATGTCGTCGAAACTAGCCGTTGTTTGACGACGCGTGAAGGACCGCAATCAGTCTGAAGCCTACCTAGAACGGCACATCCCCATCATCAATATTTGCTAGCGGGATGAAGTTGTGACGGTGCGCTCCAAACGCGCAGCCTGCTGAATCTTCTTCGCATAACTGTCCACAACCAGGTCCCTCAGATTGTCCAGAACCTCAAATACTGCCAAAGCCTGGGCGGCTGTCCAATGCGTTGGCAGCTCCCACATGGCGGAACTGTTGCCTTCTTCGTGTGATCGCTGTCCCATCACCAGTTTGCGCCGTGTCATACCTTCTTCCCTCTGCCAGGTGCCGCGGCACGGGTCGCCACCTTCTTCTCTGAACGCGCCTTGGCCTCCTTGAGTCTGTACGACTCGCCCTCAATGGCCACAATCTCGCAGCGGTGCACCAGCCGGTCAATCAGCGACACCACGCAAGCGGCATTGGGAAACACCTCGTGCCATTCCTTAAACGCCCGATTGGTGGTGATGACCGTGCTCTTGTGCTCGTAACGCCGACTGATCAGCTCGAACAGCAAATCGGCGTGTCGGTTGGAATACGACAAGTACCCGACCTCATCGATCAGCAGCAAATCCGGTGCCGCGTAATGCTTGAGGCGGCGGCGCAAGGCGGAGTCACTGTCCAGTGCAGCCAGCTCGCCCAGCAATTGCCCGGCAGTGATGAACAGCACCGTGTAGCCCTGAATCAAGGCCTGATGGCCCAGATTGCAGGCCAGCATGGACTTGCCCACCCCGTTGGGACCCACCAGCAGTACGTTGCTCGCGTCCGCCATGAACGATAACGTCATCAGCTCCTGGATTGCCTGACGGTCACAGCGCTTGGGCCAATCCCATTCATAGTCTGCCAGTGGCTTGAACTTGCCAATGTGGGACGAGCGCAAGCGACGCTCCAAGCTGCGCTGGTCGCGCTCAGTCTCCTCACAGGTCAGCAGTTCAGTCACCCAAGCCAGTCGGGCGGGGTCACTGACCAGCGTGTCCCAGTGGGCCAGCAGTCCGGCCAGTCGCAGTTCCTTGGCTCGGGCTTGGAGTTGCGCCATGTTGGCGCTGACCGGTGTGCTGTTCTTCATTGGGTGTCCTCTTCAACATCGGTGTCAGGGGTGGGTGCTTGTAAATCGTCATAGGCGTCCAGCCGGTGCGGCTGAACCGTCACATCCATGCGCTGGGCCGCTCGGAGAGTTGCGGCACGATCAGTGGTGCATCCCGTCGGTCCTGGCGTGCACGTTCAAGTGCAAGGCGCACCGCGTTGTAGTGAGGCACGTCCCGGCGCAGTGCTTCGAGCACGGCCTCTTGCATGGCCGGTGCGCCGTAGTGGTCCAGCATTTGGCCTAGCACCCGAGTCATGGAGGCTAGGTGATGGCCTTTGGCGGCAGCGCTTGTCAACAGATCCGCCATGGCCGGTACGGCTTGGGTCAGTCGGCTCATTCCCCGGTGCTGGCGGGCACCGCGCTTTTGCTGCACCAGGTCCTCCACATGGGCCGCCACCTCGACTTGCATACCTTTGTCATAGCAGCGCACATGGTCGGCAACCACCGCCTCGCCGTCGAGTACACGGACCCGTTCAGCGCTGGCCAGCACCGTCACGGTGCGCCGCACATGGGTGTGCGGGATGGAATAGTCGTTGAGGTCAAACCGAACGTAGGGTGTCTTGGCCACCGATACCTCAAGGCGCGCATCCACCGGGTAGCCATCCGTGGGTAGTGCCATCAGTTTGGACTTCTCGGTCTCAAACGCCTGGGCCACGGTTAACTGCACGCCTTCTGGCCAGGGCCGGGTAAACGCAGGCCCGTCCGTCCAGACCTTGGCCTGGGCGTTAAGGTCATCCACATCCGTAAAGACGCGGGCGGCAAAGAAGTTATCGCGGATGTAGCGGATTGAGCGTTCCACGCGTCCCTTCTCGTTACCGCGTGCGACCGCAACGGGGCGCGGCTCAAACCGGTAGTGGGCCGCAAAGGCCAAGTATTGCGGATTGAACCGAATGGCATCGCCCATGCGCTCCAGCACGGCGCTCTTGAGGTTGTCCGAAAGAACGACCCTGGGAACACCGCCCCAGGCCTCGAATGCCAGAACATGGCCACGCAGGAAGCTATCCATCTGGGCATTCAGGCTGAAGTGCAAGAAGATGCGCCGGGAATACGACAGCACCATCACAAAGGCCATCAAAGGCCGCTTGGCTTTGCCAACCATCACATAGCCAAAGTGAGCCCAGTCAACCTGGCTTTGTTCACCGGCCAGGGTGCGCAGTCGCAAGTACGCCTCGGCTGCAGGCCGGGGCCGCAGTGGTGCCACCAGGTGGCGGAAATGCGAACTACCGCCACCATAACCACGCTCTTGAACCATGACATACAGGCGACTGGCCGCCAGCGTGGGGAACTTGGCCAGCGTCTCCTGAATAAAGGGCATGAAGGGGTCAATCAAGCGCAGCGGCACGGCGGCAGGCGCACGGAGCACATTGGAGACTGCCAAGACGCGCCCCACGGTATCGCGGTGAAGAAGCAATTGGCGGGCAATGGTGCCGACTCGCCATTGATCGGCTAGGTACAGACGCAGGATCTGGGCGCGCAGTTCAGGGGTGACAACCATTACGCACCCACCGGCTGTGGCGAAGAAAGCCTTGGCGCACCAGCGCAGGACAGGGTGATTGGCACCAGTGGCAGCGCCAGACAGGCGCAGGAATGCTGATCCGGGTGTTGGCAGTGATATTCAGTGCAATGGAATCCGAGGCGATAGGACTGCATGGTGATGGTGCTTGTGAATCGGGCGAGATTGCCGGGGTTGATTCGTTGGCTGGTAGTACAGCATCGGCAGGGGGGACCTGGGAACTGTGATGCGTCACTATCTTTGCTGAGGCGGCGCGGCGTTGGCGCCATTGGTGCATGCGAGCTGCGTGTTTGTGTCGCCCCGCGCGACTTTGCTGATAGAGATTGCTGGCCTCGCGTTGTCGGCTCAGCCGGCTGATGGTCGAGCAACCACTGGCGCAGTAGCGCTGGCCACGGTCACATTGTCTGCAAACCAGGACTTGTGCCTGGCATCGTGCGCATAGGAAAAGCCTGCCGGTCTGATCGTGCAAGACACCTCCGACAGCACCTCAGTAATGGCCGGATTATGAAACGCGCCCATCCTGGTGGCCCGCGGGCCACCAGGATGGAATCAAGAGATGGGTTGTTGAAGCGGGATCAAAATCGCGCTCAAAAGCCACAAAAGTGCGCTTCTGGACAGCCACTCACAGCAGGCGTTGCGCTTTTTTTAAACCAACGCCTGCATGGCTTTTCCGAACGTGATGTCAAGACGATAGCTCAGCAACGCATGTGCTGCCTGCTCTCGTGTGATACCGCCAATTTCAATTTGCCTCATGTAGGCCCGAACTTCTGCTGCGAGGCGGAATTTTCGAGAGGCAATATACAGGAGCACCCATACCGGCATGATCCACGCTTGCTCACGGTAGTGAACCAACTCGTGTTCGATCAGGGCGATGTCGCTGCGATGCTCTGGCCGCACAAAGATGAACGGCCAAAGGGAGCAGGCTGAGAAGCCTTCAGGGATCAGGTTTGTGGAAACGATCATGACAAGCGGCATTTCAATTCATCTCAACCAGTCTCGCCACATCACCATGACATTCTGAACACAAACCGACCAACAACAGGGCGCCACCTTTGACGGCCCCCTGTGAAGTTCGTAATGGTGACCTCGTAACGACATTTCCCACACCAAACGTACGAGAGCATTTCTTCTTGGTATCAGCGGGAATGATTGCCCGCCGTTCAGCGGCTGGGCCTGTGATTTTGGGGGATGGACTCGATGCTCATGGAGTCAAGTTTAGTGCCATGGACAGACAGCAAGTCAAAAAGAAAATACACGTTCGCACCACCGTAAATAGAGTGAACCCTATCCCCTGTTTTAGTTACTGGAAAACCATTGAGTGCAAATTTACATTCAAAGTTAAACTTTATTTACAAAAAACAGGGAGGTCAACACCATGTCAGGTCAGTACCTTATCGAATGCGCAGCGATATCAGGAGTTGGCCTGCTGCCAGCCACAAGTCCCAGCCGCCTTTACAAAGACCCTTCACTGGCTGTCGCCGTGGCAGCGAAAAGCGTCGTTCACGCGATGCATCAAGAGGTTCGCGTGGTACATGTGCCCAGCGGCGAGATTGTATTTAGAACACCCGGTCGTGGATAACCTACCGTAAATTCAATTGTTCCCAAGATGCGCCTTCGAAGACGGGCAACCGTCATGAAAAGACTGCATTCAATAGATCAAGCTGTGCCGGGTTTTTGCCGGTGAACTGGTGGAGCTGGTGCAGCTGGTGATCTGAAAGCATCATGCCAATCACATCCTTTACCCAGCCCTGCCCGGGAAGCCAAGTCAGGCCCAAAGCCTGTATTTGCGCCTTGCTCCACCCTTCCCTGGATGTTCTGTGTTGCATGATTAGATCGTGAGTCAGTTTCATCGCGCAACGATGCTGGTGATGGTTTCGTTAGTAGAGTGGCGTAGCTGGATGATCTTTGCACCTTTGAAGGCAGGACCGAAATTTTTCTTTCCTGCCCGAACCTGCTTGTCGGAGATTAGCCCTGTGGTCTTTAACCTCAACGTCTGAGGTAAAAGCATGAGGTAAAAGTGAAAATCCAGAAATAAAAAAACCCTTATAAATTAGTAATCTATAAAGGTTTTTCGAGGGTGTCGTTCCCATCATCCCCGCCAACCCCCATGAACGCTAGCTTTCGCTTAGTTCAAAGTCGCTCATACCCCCAAAAATACCCCCACATTGAGTTCGTCACCCAACTTTTCCGCCCGAGCAAATCTGATTCCTTTCGAGCGGGGAATTTTTTCACTGCGTGCGATACGGTGTGGTTTCCGACGCGAAAAAGCGGACGACTTCCTAGAGCCCCTTCCCAGCCAGAAAGAAAAGTAGTCAACTCAACTACAGTCCGTACGTTGCCAGTCGAGAAGTGCAGCACTGAAACGCACTCGAAAGAACGACTCTCTGAAAGATTGGATTTGACATGAACTTGGCGCTCACAGAATTACTGGAGGAACTTCAACGCAAAGGGCTGGAGGCTGGCTTATCCGTCCTGAACCAACGTGTTCCGCATCGGTTCACGGCAGTTTTCAAGTTTGATGGCGCGATGATGCGGAACGTTGCCATCATTGACAAACTTGGGGAGGTCGTGCCGGAAAGCATTAAGGTCATCCCTTTTGAAAATAGCTTTTGCCAGTTTGTCCTGCGTGATGGTTCGTTCACAACGCACGATTCTGCGGTTGATGACAGGCTCCAGGGCCATGTGTACAAAGGCGTATTGAATACCTACGTGGGACTGCCGATCTCCAAAAACAACGGAGAACTGTTTGGCACGCTTTGCCACTTCGACTTCGCACCGCTAGACTTGCCTGAATCAGAATTTCAATTTCTTAATCAGGCGGTAAAAGTCCTTCCGCCATACGTGAAATCGTAATCTCGTCTGCCCAACACGGGCCTAGATCAAGGCATCGGGCTGGGTGGTTCGCGCAGTGCTGCATTCAATGAGTTGGTGGCTTGTCTCAACTTCAACCACTCCACATCCTTCCAGGCGTTGGCCGATACCATGGCCTTTCACCGCGCTAGGTCACGCACACCAATGCGCCGTAGCAGCCCAGCCGCTGCCACACAAAAAGCCGCATCGCGTTTTTGCTGACAAGCCTCCAACTGATTCAGCAGCCGCGCATAGGTTCGGTGCCTCATGCCGCTAGGCCGCTGCCAGTCTTCCCCAATCGTTTCCTCAATTCGCCGTTGCAGGCGCCATGTGCGCGTCATCGCGTCCTCTGCCTGTGAACTGTAGGCAACACGCTGGCAGTGCCTACAAGCAAAACGCCCGGCGCGCATGTACAGCACACCCGCGCGCCTCTGGCAGACCGGGCAAACAAACCAGGGCCGCGACTTGCCGTAATTGCAGGCCGTGTGTGCCAGCCGGATCGTTTGGCTTGCGTCGCGCCGCTGGTCGTCACTGCCCACCATGTATTGCAGGGCTAATGAGTCAGCGCCATGCACTACAACCCCAATGTTGCCCGTAGGTTCATCGCTACGGTGCCAGCTCCAGGTGAATGACCGCCCGGCGTGCAGATAGCCGCCTCGATGCCATCGGCCAATTTCTACGCGGAGCAGGTGTTCTGCCTTGAGCTTGGAGCTGGGCCTACCAGCGCCGTACCTCATGCCGCCTCTACTCATTCGCCACCTCCACAGAAAACGAAATCAACAGTCCAACTCGCTTTTTTCAATCAAGTCGAACGCCATCAATGGACCTTTCCCGCCTTTTCTTCCATGCCTGTAACTGTGGCTGTGAATGACTACGGTAGATGGTATTTCTAGATACTCCCCGCCTATCGGGTTAGCGCCTTGCCGGAAAGTGGCCGGATAGCCCCGAAGGTCGGGGCAAAGTCCTTTATTCAACCGCCAGAAATCGGGGCTGTTCATACCCTCTCTACCCCGGCTTTCGGGTTAAGCGCCGCAATTCTGTACTGGCCTGTGCGGTAGGTTTTTGGATCAAGGTCTATGCCGTCCGTCACGTCCAGGGCATACCAGCCCAGCGCAAACCAGGCCGCGCGATTAGGCCGCATACCCATGCGGGTTTCAATCAACAGCCCCGCCTCCTTGACTTCCGTTAGCGCGCGCGAAACCGTGTCGTGACTTCGCCAGCCCATCGGCTTGAGGTACTTGGCGCACGCCACCAGCCGCCCGTTATTGCTGCCCGTGTACTGGCGTGCAATATCAAGCAGCAAGGCGCGCGCGGCATACCCCAAGGCGCGATAGCTGGGGCTGTCAATCACCACATGGGGTAAAGCCACGTAGCGATCTCCGTCCCGCTTGTCCTTACTGCGCTTGTAACTCTTGGCCACGGCCTGCCTTTGTGCACTTGGCCAGGTAGGCGCGCGCCGCGTCCAGGCTTTCCAGCGGCTTCCACACCCCATAGCGGGTTGCGTAGTAAGGTGTTTGGCCGATCACCTCCGGGTCGCCTTTAATCAGCTCTACGCCTACTAAGGCAAATTGCGACGCAAGGGTTGCATAGGCTTTGCGCTCGCGCTGCCCTGTAGGCAGATCAAGGTCGTTCTGTACCGCGTCAAGCGAGTTCATTGCATGCCCTCCCGCGTGTACAAGCCCACACAATGCCTCACCCCGGCCTCCGTCAGTACGGTTTGCCTGTGCGTCAGGATTCGGTGCCCAGCCTTGCGTAGCTGCAATATGCGTGCGGGGCAGTGGTAAACGTCCAGGTAGCGCATGGCCTCGAACGTCGTGATGGGAAACCGCGCCAGGGCCTCCAGCAGCCGCGCGCATTGCGTGTCAGAGCTGGTGCCCTTAAACTCTGCCCTGATAGCTTCTAGGGCCGCTTTCTTTTCGGGGGAGGTGGCCTTATTTTTTTCCATGGTTTGCCCCCTTACTTCGCTGCCTGCGCTTTGAGAAAAGCGTCTATGGCGTTGATGTCGAACAGCGTGACTTTCTCCCCGGCCTTCAAGGGCTGCGGAAAACCATGGCGGGATTTAGTCCATTGCCACAGAGTTGACCGGGCTATCTGGAAATGCGCGCAAGCTGCTTTTGCGCGTGCGTAGTGGGGCTTTTGGTCGGTGCCTTGAACCGGGAATTTGCTGACCATTAATGACTCCAACTGTGTCCAGCGCCGTGGTGGCTGGCATGGAGTCGATGATCTTGGTCTAGACTGTAGAAGTCATTACCCGCCTGCCAGCTACCCGGCCGGTTTGCCTGCAGGCGGGGTATCGCGCAGCCAGACCTCGCGCAGTTGTTTCTCCGTAACCGAAACGCTCATTTCGTTCCAAACTCGTCGCACATAATCACGCGCAAATGCGGATTTATTGTTGTCGTAGTTCGAGCGATGCAACTCCCATTCTGCAATTACAAACTCTCTCGCCTTCCTGTGCGGTGCGTGTTTTAGCAACGCTTTTGCGGAGTTCGTATCGCTAATCACAATTTCAATTACCTCGATTAGCGACATAGGGTTTGCTTTTTCCCTAAACACTTCCATCGCACGCATGTGCAGATACGCAAAAGCATGGCGTTCGCTCTCACCTTCGATCTCATCCAATTTACCCATATCAGGCAGAGCCGCCAGCAATGAACGCGCGTCCTCAGACGCGTCATCTGCCATCTGACAAGCTTCTGAGATAGCACACGCCGTCATTGCCTCAAACTCAGCAGCCGTCAGACCTCGCTTGCGATAGGCTAAAACTGGCCTCGATTTACCCGATAGCTTCCTGACGTGTGACATGCGCCCCCCAGCCCCTGAGAAAGTGCCAGTCCAGCCCGTCAGGGAAACGGGGTTTCGGGGATCAGCCTAGGACTGGCAAAAAAGTTAGATCAAGCTGCCTTGCGTTTGAATGTCAGCACCTTGCCTGTGGTGCAGTTTTCCAGATAGTCACCCCAATGCTGCATCATCTTTGCGCGCTCCTTGAGATAGGTTGCGTGGTTATAGGCTGCGCTCACTTGGTCACGCTCTTGATGCGCTAGTTGCAGTTCGATATGGGCATGGTTAAAGCCCATTTCATGCATCACGGTAGACGCAATACCCCTAAAACCGTGCCCGGTCATCCTGCCTTTGTAGCCCATGCGCTCCAGCGCTTTCAGGATGGTGTTGTTGCTCATGGGCTTTTCATGGTCGCGCTCACCGGGGAATACTAAAGCCCCATGACCTGAAACCAATTGCAGCGTTTGCAAGACCGTTACCGCCTGCGATGACAAAGGCACAACGTGGAGGGTTTTCATCTTCATGCGTTCTGGCGGAATATCCCAGCGCCCGGCCTCTAGGTCAAATTCAGCCCAGCGCGCGCCGATCAGTTCAGAGGTACGGACAAACGTCAGCGCCATCAATCTCATGGCCAGCCGCGTGACTGATGCGCCTTGATAGGCTTCCATATGCCGTAGCAACTGGGGCAGCTCTTTCGCGTCCAGTCGCGCATAGTTCCCCACCTTGCGTGATGCCAGTATGTCCGCAGGCTTGATGTCGGTCGCTGGGTTGCGTTGTGCCAGCCCATGCGCGATGGCGTACCGGAACACCTGCCCCGAAGTCTGCAAAGCCCGTTTGGCAATATCCAGAGCGCCGCGCGATGCGATCCCCTTAACCATTGCCACTAGCTCGGGGGCTTGAATGTCGGAAACGGGCCGTTTGCCGATGGCCGGGAACACATCAGCCTTCAAACGCTTATGCACATCATCAGCATGGCGCGAACTTTTGGCGCTGCGCCACTGATCCCACCACAGCAGGGCCACGGTCTGAAATGAGTTTTCGGCTGCAGATTGTTTGGCCAGCTTGTCAGCCTTACGCTGCGCCATCGGGTCGCTGCCCGTCGCCAGCAGCTTGCGCGCCGTGCCCATCGCTTCCCGCGCCTGTGCCAGCGATACATCAGGGTAGGAACCCAAGGCCATAACCTTTTCCTTACCGTCGGCCCGGTACTTCCAGCGCCACAGCTTTGAGCCGTTTTCAGTCACCAGCAGGTACATGCCCCTGCCGTCGCTCAGCTTGGCGGGGCTGGGGCCGGGTTTGGCCTTTTTGATGGCGGTGTCTGTGAGGGGCATGGATGGCTCCAAACGGCTTTTTGGAGAAATACCCCCAAGTTTTTGAGCCGATACCCCCGAAGATACCCCCAAACAAGCTCGGCTGGCAATACCCCATATCGGACCACCGGAAACAAAAAAGCCCCGTGAACACGAGGTTTGCGGGGCTTTTGGGGGTCTATGTTGGACTACTTAAAACTAATCCTTGGCGGAGAGGGTGGGATTCGAACCCACGGTACCTTGCGGTACGCCTGATTTCGAGTCAGGTACATTCGGCCACTCTGCCACCTCTCCTGTCTGTCGAGTCGCGATTCTAGCAGGCTGGCGGGGCTGTCTATGTTCCCGCAGGTGAAAGCAAGGTCATGCCACCCATATAAGGCTGCAACACGTCGGGCACCACGACGGAGCCGTCGGCCAGCTGATAATTCTCCAGCACGGCAACCAGCGTACGCCCGACCGCCAAGCCGGATCCGTTCAGTGTGTGAACAAACTCGTTTTTGCCTTGCGCGTTTTTAAACCTGGCTTGCAGCCGCCTGGCCTGGAAGGCTTCACAGTTGGACACCGAGCTGATCTCGCGGTAGGTGTTCTGCGCCGGCAGCCACACTTCCAGGTCGTAGGTCTTGCTGGCGCCAAAGCCCATGTCGCCAGTGCACAGCAACATCACGCGATACGGCAGGGCAAGCTTTTGCAGGATGGCTTCGGCGTGGCCCGTCATGGTTTCCAGCGCGTCGTAACTTTTCTCGGGGTGAACGATCTGCACCATTTCGACCTTGTCGAACTGGTGCTGGCGAATCATGCCGCGCGTGTCGCGCCCGTAGCTGCCGGCTTCGGAGCGAAAGCAGGGCGTGTGGGCCGTCAATTTGAGCGGCAGTTCTGCCTCGGCAACGATTTCATCGCGCACGAAGTTGGTAAGCGGCACTTCGGCCGTGGGGATCAGATACAGCGCGGCATTCTCCGCCTCAGCTTCCTGCCCGCCTTTTTTGGCCGCAAACAGGTCTTCTTCAAACTTGGGCAACTGCCCGGTACCACGCAGCGAATCGCTGTTGACGATATAGGGCACATAACACTCGGTGTAGCCATGCTCGGCTGTTTGCACGTCAAGCATGAATTGCGACAAGGCACGATGCAGTTTTGCCAGCGGCCCTTTCATCACGGTGAAACGCGAGCCCGTCAGCTTGGTGCCAATCGCGAAGTCCAGCCCCAGCGGCTGGCCGACATCGACATGGTCCCTGACTTCGAAGGCAAGTGCCGCTGGCGAACCGCCCAGGCCTTCCACCGGGCTCCATTTGCGCACCTCCAGGTTACCGGCCTCGCCAGCGCCCAGCGGCACGCTGTCGTGCGGCAAATTGGGCACGGCCAGCAGCAAGGCCTGCATCTCGCCCTGAAGCTGGTCGAGCCGTCCGCTGGAAGCCTCCAGCTCTGACTTGGAGGCGCTGACTTGCGCCATCACGGCGCTGGCATCCTCACCTTTGGACTTGAGCTGGCCGATCTGTTTGGACAGGATGTTGCGCTGGTTCTGCAGCTCTTCCGTGCGGATCTGCAGCGCCTTGCGTTCGACTTCCAGGGCCTGAAAGGCCTCGACGTTGAGGAAGGCTTGCGGACTCTTTCGGGTTTCCAGGCGGGCAATGGCGGAGGGCAGGTCTTTGCGGAGCAGGTTGATGTCTAGCATGGGATGGATTGTATTTGGCGCTGCAAGGCGAGCGGCAGGGGTTCAGTTCAGGCTGGCGGGATCGAGGTTGGCACCACAGATGATGAGGCAAACCTGCTCGTCGGCACGCGGCAGATAGCGGCCGCCGTGCAATGCGGCCAGCGGCAGGGCGGCGGCGGGCTCGACGGCGAGTTTGAGTTCCTTCCACAGCCAGAGTTGCGCCGCACGAATCGACTCATCGGTCAGCAGCAGCGCATCGCGCACATGCGCCTGCGTGGCTTCCCAGGCCAGCGTGCCAAGGCGCCTGGCGCCGAGCGAATCGGCGGCAATGCCACTGACCGCCACATCCACCGGCTGGCCGGCCTCGCGGGCGCTGTAAAGCGTGGGCGCCAGCTCAGGCTCCAGCGCCACCACGCGGCTGCACTCCTGAAACCAGCTGGCCACGCCGCCAATCAGGCCGCCACCGCCGACACTGACCAGCACGGCGTCGGGCAGCCCGCCCTGCTGCTCAATTTCAAGCGCCAGGGTGCCTGCGCCCACCAGCACCTCAGGCTGGTCATAGGCATGGGTGAGCAGCGCGCCAGTCTCGCGCTGGCGCTCCAGGCAGGCCTGCAGTGCGTCTGCATACGCGGCACCGGTCACGACGACATGCGCACCCAGCGCGGCAAGCCTGGCGCGCTTGGCCGGGCTGGACATTGCGGGCACAAACACTTCGCAGCGCACGCCCAGCTCGCTGGCGGCAGCGGCCGTGGCGATGCCGGCGTTGCCGCCCGAGGCCACGATCACGCCGCTGGCCGGAATTGGGTTGGACAGCAGGCGATTGAGCATGCCGCGCGCCTTGAAACTGCCGCCGGTCTGCAAATGCTCGAGTTTCAACCAGACCTGGCCGCAGTTCACGCCAAGCGCCTTGCCGGGCAGCTTCCAGAGCGGTGTCTGGCGAATAAAGTGACTGTAGTCCTTTTTAAATCGGTCTTGGCAGCTCTCAATTTGATAGCGAGTGATCATCATCAATCATGACAGGTGGTGAAGCTGGCTGTCGCTGACTTCGAGCTGCTGGCCCTGCGCGTCGAGCTTGAGGCCCTTGGGCAGCGGAAACTTGATGGTTTCTTCAATCCCGGCCATCTTGCGCACCGAGACAGCGCCCAGCGCCTTGATGCGGTCAATCACCTGCCTGACCAGAATCTCGGGAGCCGAGGCACCCGCCGTCAGGCCGACGCGGCTCTTGCCCTCAAACCACGCTTCACGCAGCTCGCTGGCGTCATCGACCATATAGGCCGCAGTGCCCAGCTTGGCGGCGAGTTCGCGCAGACGGTTGCTGTTCGAACTGGTCGGGCTGCCGACCACGATCAGGATATCGACCTGCGGGCTGAGCAGCTTGACGGCGTCCTGCCGGTTTTGGGTGGCGTAGCAAATGTCTTGCTGCTTGGGCTCGCGCACCTGGGGAAAACGCGCTTTGATGGCGGCGCTGATCTCGGCCGCATCGTCCACGCTCAGCGTAGTCTGCGTGACAACCGCCAGCCGCGTGGTTTGCACCGGTGAAATACGCGCCACGTCAGCGACATCTTCGACCAGGTGAATGCCGCTGTCGAGCTGGCCCATGGTGCCCTCGACCTCCGGGTGACCCTTGTGGCCGATCATGATGAACTCGTAGCCCTCCTTGTGCAGCTTGGCCACTTCCACATGCACCTTGGTGACCAGCGGGCAGGTGGCGTCAAAGATCTGAAAACCGCGCGCCCTGGCCTCTTGCTGAACGGCACGGCTCACGCCGTGGGCGCTGAACACCAGCGTGGCGCCTGGCGGCACATCGGACAACTCTTCGATGAAAATCGCGCCCTTGGTTTTGAGGTCGTTCACCACGTAGGTGTTGTGAACGATCTCGTGACGCACATAAATCGGCGCGCCAAACTTGCTCAGCGCCCGCTCGACGATTTCAATCGCCCGGTCAACCCCGGCGCAGAAACCACGCGGCTCTGCCAGCAGGATGACCCCCACGCTGGCGACTCCGTGTGCTGCGCTGTCCTCCATGGGGGCTAATTTCCCTGACGGCGGCCCGTCGGAAAATTGCGCTTTTTGGCGGAAGTCCTCGTTATCAGTCATAAGATTCCAATCACATGCGCTTCGAACTCCACCGGCTGGCCGGCCAGCGGGTGATTGAAGTCAAACTGCACGGCATCACCAGCGGCTTTGACCTGCCGGACCGTGCCGGCGTACTGGCCCATGCCGTCGGGTGTGGGGAACTGCACCACATCGCCGACGCCGTACTGCTCTGCGGAGTCACCCAGTTCGTCGAGCAGCTTGCGCGCCACCCACTGCACCAGTTCGGCGTTGCGCTCGCCAAAGGCCTCGCCCGCAGCCAGCATAAACGTGGCGCGCGTGCCTTCTGACAGGCCCAGCAAGCGCTGTTCAATCGCCGGCGACAGCTCACCATTGCCCAGGCTCAGCGTGGCGGGTTTGCCTTCAAAGGTATTGATGATGTTGGGGCCGCCTGGTCCAGCCATGCGGTAATGCAGCGTCAGGAAAGAATCTGCCTGAACCAGGGCGGCAGCAGCGATGACGGCGGTTTTTGCAGAAGATTTGACGGTGGACATAAGACTCTCCAGCCGGCCTGGGCAGCCGGCAACTGTTAGTAAACTGGCCTCTATTGTAGAAAACAAGGCTTGCCCTCTTCGCCGCCCGCCTTTTTGTTCTTTTCTTCCTTTTCGGCCCCTTCTATCCATTTCCGCCCATGCTGCTCAAAGACCTGCCCGCAGACGCCCGACCGCGTGAAAAACTGTTGGCCCGCGGCGCGGGCGCGCTGAGCGATGCCGAACTGCTGGCGCTGCTGCTGCGCACCGGCATACAAGGCAAAAACGCGCTGCAGCTGGGGCAGGAGTTGCTTGACAATTTTGACGGTGTTTCCGGCCTGCTGCACAGCGGACCGGAAGCGCTCAAAAGCATTAAGGGCCTGGGCCCGGCCAAACGCGCCGAAATTGTGGCGGTGCTGGAGCTGGCTCGGCGCGCGCTGGCCGAGGAACTGAAGGAAAAGGCGCTTTTCACCACGCCGCAGGCGGTGCGCGATTATCTGCAGCTGCAGCTGGGCAGCCGGCCGCACGAGATTTTCGCCGTGCTGTTTCTCGACAGCCAGCACCGGCTGATCGCGCTCGAGGAGTTGTTCCGCGGCACGCTGACCCAAACATCGGTGTATCCGCGCGAGGTGGTGGTGCGGGCGCTGGCGCTCAACGCCGCCAGCGTGGTGCTGGCGCACAACCACCCGAGCGGCTCGGCCCAGCCGTCGCGCGCCGACGAAGTACTGACGCAGACCCTCAAGGCCGCACTGGGACTGGTCGATGTGCGCGTGCTCGACCATTTCGTGGTGACGAGTACTCAGGCCGTGTCGATGGCCGAGCTGGGACTGCTTTAGCATCCAGCATCCAGCAGACTGCCCACGATGACTGCGCCCTCCTCCCGACACCTTAAATCCCTGCTGATACGGGACTTGAAGGATCTCAAGCTCCTGCGGCGCGAGCTGGAAGCGCGCGTCCGGCTGGAGCAGGCGCGCGAAGCCGCCCGGCTGGCCGCCACGGCGAAGGCGAGCGCCGAAAAAGAGTTGTTTTCACGCGCCGTCGGGCGGGTTATTGCCTTGCCGCTCAAACACCGGCCCGGCTTCAAAGCCAGCTTGCAGCGGGCGCGGCCAGCGCCTGTTGCCGAGCAGCGCCTGCGCGACGAGCTGGCCGTAATGCGCGAAGCGCTGTCCGACGATTTTGATGTGGAAACGCTGCTCGACACCGACGAAGCGCTGAGCTTTCGCCGCCCGGGCATGGGGCCGGACGTGGTGCGCAAGCTCCGGCGCGGCGTCTGGAGCATTCAGCGCCAACTCGACCTGCACGGTTTTCGCCGTGAAGACGCGCGCGACGCGCTGGCCGTTTTTATCCGCGACGCCAACAAGGCGGGCCTGCGCTGCGTGCGCGTGGTGCATGGCAAGGGTCTGGGCTCACCCGGAAAGACGCCGGTTCTTAAGGGAAGAGTGCAAAGCTGGCTGGTTCAAAAGCGGGAGGTACTGGCTTTTGTGCAGGCCAGGCCCGCCGATGGCGGCGCGGGAGCGCTGGTGGTGTTGCTGGCGCAAAGTTGAGGCGCTGACACTTGACGCTACAGGCCGGTTGAGTCGATCGCCACGGCCGCCTGTGGCCGCGTAACTTGAAACGTTTCAAAGCCAAAATTTGAGGCCTGGAAGCGACTTTCCGGGGGGGAGCATTCGCCGCGCGCGGTTTGCCGCTGAATTTACCTCAATTCAAGACAAAACCGCTTCATGTTCAATGAAATCAGCTTGTTTAAGCTATGCTTTTAATAGCATAAAGGAATTTTCAGGCGACGGTCAGCGCAGCTTGAGCTCTCGACCCCGCCCCGCCCGCGCCTCGGCCCGCGCAAGCTGCAATGCGCCGGTGTAATCGTCTCGGGTAAGGTGGTTGATGGCCGTGCTCCACGTTGGTCACGCCTATCCATTGCTACGTGTTGGCGAGCTGCCCGGGCAAGTTTGGGGTGTTGCTCCGGCGGTCTTTGTCCAGCATCAGTATGAAAACTGTTCCCCGTCGGCACAGGCCTGGCTACAAGGCGAAACCCATGGCAGTCAATGAAGGAAAACTCAACAATCTCAGGAGCCAGTTCGTACACGAACTCGATGCCGCGATGCATGCGGCGACGATCGTGGTCGGCGACCCGCTTGGCCGGTACAAGGCCCTGACCGGAGCGCCCGCCACGGCCCAGAAACCAGCCGGCCGCACGCAGACCGACCCCTGCTACCTGCGCAAGTAGCGGACACCAATGTTCAAGTCACAGACACGCAACCACGCAAGACGCTGCCCAGGGCCACGTCACGCCGACGCTGCGGCCGTCAACCAGTTTTAAGCATCAAATCGGCTTCATGTCCAGTGATTATCGGCATGATCAGCTATGCTTTCTATAGTGAGTGAACGACCGCAAGGACGGCAGTTGCGCGACACCATATTACTGACACCTCTCTTTGCATCGAAAGGCAAAGAACAAAGTTTTACTGAACTGCGGGGATCCAATAACGCTCCGAAAAGGCATGAGTCGATTTGTCAAAAGCGCGGCAAAACGCCTGACCTTGTCGCCACTTGAGCTGTCTGGATGGGGCTGGTGTGCGGTGTAGGGGCTAGCTAACCCCTGACCCTATGCGTATGGCCCCGCCGTGCCGGAGTGCTTTTGTGGCGCCGTCGGTTTATTCAGCCCCGCATTACTGCAAGCCCGGGTGCGCCGGCCGGGCGGTCTTTTCAACTTCGGCTTCAGCTGATGGGGCGGCCACGCCGAAGAGGCCTGGACTTTGGCCGTGACGACGGCGGGGACGGTCATCGCGGTGATCGTCGTTCGTCTTTTACGGGCCCATTTTCACTTGGCGCCGCTTTACCGAGCCGCGCGCCGCAGCGTTTCCACCACCGGGGTATTGAGCACGGACCGCAAACCCCACCAACCCGCTGCCAGCGCCAGCAGCGCACCTGCAAGGCTGCCGAAAACCGGCACCGTCCAGGAGCCGGTCCAGCTGAAATCAAACACATAACGCGCCAGGGCCCAGCCGACGGCCTGCGCCACCAGCGAGGCCAGGAAACCGGCGAGCAAGCCCACGCCAGCGAGTTCGGCGCGCTGCACCTGTCGCAGTAGCGATGCCCGGGCGCCCACGGCACGCATGATGGCGAATTCGTGCGCGCGCTCCTCGCGTGTCGCCGTGATGGCTGCAAACAACACCACCAGACCGGCCGCCAGCGTGAAGCCAAACAGGAATTCGACTGCCCGAATCACCTGGTCAAGCACGCGCTGCACCTGCGCCAGCGTGCTGCTCATGTCAACATTGGTGATGTTGGGAAAAGCCTTGACCAGGGCATTGTCAAAGCTCTGTGGCCTGGCTTGCCCGTTTGTCGTCTGGGGCGCAGCTTCCGGCGCGCGAAAGGCGCTGATGAAAGACACCGGCACCTCGGCGGCCAGCTGAGCCACCGGGTACATGACAAAAAAGTTGACGTGCATGGAACCCCAGTCAACCTTGCGCAGACTGGTAATTTTTGCCTCGCTGGTCTGGCCGGCAATGTCAAAGCGCAGGCTGTCGCCGAGTTTCAGACCCAGGGTTTTGGCCAAGCCTTCTTCCACGCTGATGGCGTCTTTCTCGCCAGCGGTCCAGCGGCCCGCCACCACCTGGTTGTAGCTGGGCTGCTGGCTGCTGTTGGACAGGTTGAAGTCGCGGTCAAGCAGGCGCTTGGCACGGTCGTCCTCAAAATCATCGGGCGTGACAGGCTTGCCATTGACCGCAACCAGGCGGCCGCGAATCATCGGGTACCAGTCGAACTTTTTCACGCCGCCAGCGCGCAGCGCCTGCTGGAATGCGTCGCCCTGCTCGGGCTGCACATTGATGACGAAGCGGTTGGGCGCGTCGGGCGGCGTGGCCTTGCGCCAGCTGCTGATAAGGTCGGTGCGCAAAAGCACCAGCAGCATCAGCGCAAGCAGGCCAACCGCCAGCGCGCTGGTCTGCACCACCGCATAGGCCGGGCGGGCCGACAACTGCCGCGTGGCGAGCACCAGCCAGCGCGGCGCGCTGCTCTCGTTGACGCTGGCGCGCAACAGTTTGACAGCGATATAACTGGCAACGGCAAACACCAGTGCCGCACCGAGAAAGCCGCCGACGGCGATCAGGCCAAGCTTGAGGTCGCTGCTGGCGGCCAGTAACAGGGCGGCAAAACCGGCAACGCCGACCCCCAGCACCATCAGCGAAGCCGGTTTGAGGTTGCCGACATCGCGGCGAATCACGCGCAGCGGCGGAACCGATGCCAGCTGCAGCACCGGCGGCAGGCCAAAGGCGATCAGCAGCGTCAGGCCCATGCCCATGCCAAAGGCCACTGGCCAGAAGGTGGCAGCGGGCAAGGCACTGGAGACCAGTCCGGCGAGCAGCAGCACAAAGCCGTAATGCACGGCAAAACCCAGCGCCACGCCGAGCGCGCTGGCGATCAGCCCGGCCAGCACAAACTCGAAGGTATAGGCCAGCGCGATCGTGCGCTGCGGCTGGCCCAGCACGCGCAGCATGGCGCAGTCATCCAGGTGTTTGGCAGCAAAACTGCGCGCCACGATCGCGACCGCCACGGCGCTGAGCAAGGCGGCCAGCAAGGCCACCAGGTTTAGAAATTTTTCCGCGCGGTCCAGTGTCTGGCGCATCTCGGGGCTGCCGCTTTCAAGCGACTCAAGCCTCACGCCGCGCAGATCAGACTGCGCGCCCGGCTTTTTGAGTTCGTCGGTCGCCCACGTCACGTAGGCCTTGACGTCCTTGTCATCGCCCGCCACGGCAAAACTGTAGTTGGTACGGCTGGCCGGCTGAATCAGGCCGGTAGCGGCGACATCCGCCTGGTTGATCATCACGCGCGGCGAAAAGCTGAGGAAGCCCGCACCCCGGTCTGGTTCCTGCACGATGATGCGGGTGACCTTGAAGCTGGATTCGCCCAGCAGCAGGCGCTGGCCAGGCTTGAGTCCCAGCGCATCAAGCAGCGATGCATCGGCCCAAGCCGTGCCAAGCTCGGGAATGTCGCGGGTCTGCAGCCCTGCAGACTCGGTGCTGTCGGCCACCTTCATGCTGCCGCGCAGGGGGTAGCCGGGGGGAACGCCCTTGAATGCAACCAGTTTGCTGGCACCGCCATCTTCATCGCGCGCGCGCGCCATGGTCGGAAACGTAACCGTCGAAGCGCCCTTCAGGCCGAGTGCTTTGGCTTTGGCAATAAACGCTTCAGGCGTCAGGCCGTCACTGCGCACCACGGCATCGCCGCCCAGCAGCTGGAGCGCGTCGCGCTGCAAGCCACCGTTGAGACGATCGGCAAAAAAACCGACGGCGGTAAGCGACGCCACCGCCAGCGTGACCGCAACGATCAGCAGCCGCAACTCGCCAGCACGGAGATCGCGCAGCAAGGTCTTCCATCCGAGCTTCAAAAAAAGATTGTTCATGGCGTCACCTTAGCGTAGTAGCGATAACCGGGCCACGCCCCGTGCTTGCAGCCCTCGCGGATCGGCTCAGGCGCCCTGGATGCTGGCGGACTCGGCTCTGGCCTCAGGCTTTAGCTCGGGTTTGAGCACCAGACCCGGTTCTATTTTCAGGCGATACGCGTGGGTATAGCAGAGAAACCGCTTGTTGGTTGCCCGGCCAATCGCGCACAAACCTACCGTTTGAGCGACCTGATGCCCCATCTGCGTGATGCCGCTGCGAGACACGACGACAGGGACGCCCATTTGGGCGGATTTGATGACCATTTCGCTGGTGAGGCGGCCTGTGGTGTAGAACACGAGTCCTTTTGTAACGCCAGGCGGTTGCGCAGCATCCGGGACGTCGAGCGCAGGCGAAAGTGGCAGCAACGCCGGGCCGCCCCGAGCAAGCCCCGCTCCGCCGGGGGGCAGCCCAGTATTCGAAGCGACAAGCGTGGGGACCAGTTCCGCTGACAGGGCGCCCTCAGGCGGAACTTCCCCCTCGGGGGGCAGCGCGGTACGCGGAGCGACAAGCATGGGGGCCATATTCATCCACATCCAGCCTGCAATGGTGTCAATCGCGTTATGGCGTCCTACATCTTCCACAAATAGCAGCATCTCAGGTTCAGCGGATGCCGTTTCAAACAGCGCGCAGGCATGAACGGACCCCGCCGACTTGTAAGTCGTTTCCTTGAGCCGGATGGTGTTGACCAGGCTGTAGAGCTGGCGCTGCGTGATGAAAACATCGGCGGGCAGCTCGATCTTGTCTACTTCATCCATCAGGCCACCAAACACGCTGCCCTGCCCGCAACCGGTCGTCACCACGCGGTGCGCGGTTTTTTCTTCAATATTCTCGATGCCATGACGGGTTTTAACAGCGGCCGCACCGACTTCCCAATCGACGGTAATCGACTCGATGTCATGAACCGACCTGACGAGGCGCTGGTTGCGCAGATAACCCAGCACCAGCAACTCTGGGTGGGCGCCCAAAGTCATCAGCGTGACCAGTTCCCGCTTGTCGACATACACCGTGAGCGCACGCTCGGCAGGAATGGAGACTTTGAACTGCTGGCCATATTCGTTGACCGCGTCAATCTCGCTGGTCAGAGGGGCTTGGGTTCGCGTCAGGTGGGGGTAGGACATAAATCAAGACTAACGTAAAAAAGGCCGGCACCTCGCAGGCCGGCTTTTCAGAAAAGACAGGATTTCAGGGTTTTTTATCGGGATTGATGACCGCATCCGGCTGTTTGCTGCTGGGCGGACTTGCGGCCGTTGTCGCCGGCGAATGCGCGCCTGAAGCCTCTATCGGCTTGGCAGCTTCAGACGGTGCGTAAACAAACGCGCCGGGATCAGCGCAGGGCGGTGTTGCCGCCGCGACCCTGGTTTCCTTGCCCCCGGCCTTTGCTGCTGCAAAATAAACCGCCGCTACCTTGTCCTGCGACTGACACAGCCGGTAGGTATCGACCTCGCCAGCCCAAGCGGCATTGGCTGCTGCCTCAGCGGCTTTGCCCTTGGCTTCTTCGGTCGGTAAAGGAAGTTTTGCGGTGGCCAGCGCACAAACACTCAGCAACAGACTGGTCATCAAAACAATTTTCATGAAGATCCTCTCTCTTCTTTATGCCTGCACGGTTGGACTCGATTCCACGGGTTCACTGCGCTGTGCAAGAATACGACCTGCCTTCACATCGTCATACCAGTACTCATGGTGCTCCCTGGCCCAGGTTTCGTCGACATATCCGGTTTTCATGCCGGCGTATGCGCCTTCCATGCCAATGGTGCCGATGTAGATATGGCCAATGAACATGGCCATCATCAGCACCGTCGCAATGTCGTGAACCATGTGGGCCACCTGCATGGTGCTGCGCTCGTAAACAAGGCCAGGCACCAGTTTGTCGAGCACCAGGCCGGAGGCGAGCACGACGATTCCCAGCAAGAACACGCCAGCCCAGAACACCACTTTTTCACCCGCGTTAAAGCGGTGTGACGGTAATTCCTTGCCGGACAGGAGGCCACCGCCCTGAAGAAGCCAGCGCAGGTCCCCGCGGCTGGGCATGTTGTCACGGACAAAAGTGAAAAATATGATGACCAGCGACACCCCAAACACCGGCCCGGCAAAATTGTGGAGGTTCTTGAGGACGTAGGTCAGCCAACCAAACAAGCTGCCGCCGATCACGGGCAGCGCGAAAAACTTGCCGAACGCCATGACGATGCCCGAAATAGCCAAAATGGAAAATGCGATGGCGTTGGCCCAGTGTGCAGACCTTTCAAAGGACGTAAAACGCTCAATCGTGCGACCGGTCTTCGCGCCATGCAGCTTGATGCTTCCCTTGCCGAGATAGAACAGGGCGATCGCCCCGAGCATGATCAGCAAAAGAGATCCACCATAGGGAATCAGCCAGTTGTTACGCACCTGGCGCCACGCTTCACCGGCGTTCGTCAGTCGCGAACCGGGATACTGGACGAAAGGCTGAATCAGGTTACCGGCTTCCGGCGCCTCGCTTTTGGGCAGGCTGCTGTAGCCCGTGACACCCTGACCCACCTGGCGCCACAGGGGTGCATTGTTACCCGGCTGGACATTTGCGCGCTGGCCGTTGGTTTGACCGGCGTAACCGGGATCGGCGCTGGCGTCAGGTTTGACCTCGAAAATGTTCTGGCCCCTGATACCTCCGGTTGCAGCCGGCGCAACCGCGGCGGGTGTCACGACTTCCGAGGCCTGCGCCGATGCCGCGGCCAGCGGCGCAGGCACCTGCGCAAGTGCCAATCCGGCAAGGCCCATTGC
>NZ_JABBPF010000079.1 GCF_012927415.1 Polaromonas sp.
CACCCCGCTTTGCACCAGCCAGATCTGCAAACTGGAAGTTCGCGCCCTGCAACAATGTGACTTGGAGGTTTGCGTTCTGCAAGTTTGCGGTTCGCAAGCTCGCGTTCTGAAGGTTTGCGTTCTGAAGGTTTGCGCTCTGCAAGTATGCATTCGACAAGTTTGCGTTTTGCAAGTTTGCCCGCTGCAAGTTTGCGCCCGCCAAAGTTGCTCCCTGAAGGTCCGCGCCCAACAAGATTGCCCCCTCGAGGTACGCACCGAACAAGCTTGCGTCCTGCAAGTTTGCCCCCTGCAGGTTTGCCTCCCACAAGTTTGCCTCTCGCAAGTTTGCGCCACTGAGGTCACATCCTTCGCACCTTCTGGTGGACAGCAACTGGGATACCGTGCCATTCGCCGCCTTGAGTACCGTCAGTGGTGAGGCAGCGATACTTTTAATTGCTGTCCCGCTGTGCAAGAAGACGGATCGGTGCGGCGCTCCTTGAGCCTGCGCTATGGTGTAGCCCGAATACAGCAGCAGATCATAGTTGCCCGGCTCCAGGCTTACTGTCTCGCTCGGCTTTGCGGCGTTGATTTCGAACACCACGGCCCGCGATGGCAAGCTGATCAGCCGAGCCTTCTCGATGGTGGGGTCCGTAGCATCCAGGCCGTAGGTGATGGTGGTTGTTTCTGCGATGTGGATCGGGATCACATCCGTGCCGGCGGAGCCAGTGTCCCGCGCAGCGCTTGTCAACGCGTCCTTGGGCTCCAGGAAGGTGACGCCCACCATCCCCAGTGGCAGGCGTACGGAAGGAAGGGCCGTGAAATCATGTTCGGTGAGCGCATGCACCTTGACGGTGACCGCACCATCACCATCGCCGCCCCCGCAAGCGGTAAGCAGGCAAAGCGACATCGCCCAGAACAGGCGTGTGGGCGTGATCGTGGCCAGGGAGAGATGCTTCATGCGGAGAGGTTGGTTGTAAGTCAGTGTAACTGGACCTGACGCCGATGACAAAGGGTCAGCGACGCGGGCAAGTGACGCACCAGTCACGTCTGGGTGTGTTGCACGGCCGCACCTCAACCGCAGCCGCGGCTTAGCCCATCAGTTCCAGCAGCCGGTCCAGTCCGCCTTCATTGATGGCGACCATGGCCTGCTCGCGCACTTTCGGCTTAGCGTGGTAGGCCACTGACAGGCCGGCCGCGCCCATCATGGGCAGGTCGTTCGCGCCGTCGCCCATGGCAATCGCCTGCAGCGGGTTGATGCCGAGTAGGCCGCAGGTTTGCAGCAACATGCGGCGTTTTTCCTCGCCATCGCAAATGTCGCCCCAGGGCTGGTCGATCATTTTTCCGGTCAGCAGACCGTCCCTGACTTCCAGCACATTCGAGCGCGTGTAGTCGATATCCAGCAGGCCCTTGACCCGGTCGGTGAAATAGGTGAAGCCGCCGCTTACCAGCAACACCTTCATGCCCGCATCCTTGCAGGCGCGCACCAGTTCGGCTGCGCCGGGATTGAGCCGCAGCCGCTCGCGGTACACCTCATCCATGCTGTTCACGCTCACGCCTTTGAGCAGCGCGACGCGCCGGCGCAGGCTGTCCTTGAAATCAGTGATTTCGCCGCGCATGGCGGCTTCGGTGATGGCGGCGACTTCGGCCTTGCGGCCCACCGCATCGGCAATTTCATCGACGCATTCGATGTTGATGAGCGTGGAGTCCATGTCAAATGCGATCAGCTTGAAGTCGCTGAGCTTGAGGTCGGGCGTGGCGATGTTGACGACGAGGCCGGGAGAGGTTTCTACAGGGGTCATGCAGCAAGAGCTTCTGTTTGAGGTTGTCCAAGTGAGCGCAGCACGTCGCGAACCATCTGCGCCCGGTCTTTGGTTTCGGGCAGCGCGCGCTCAATGCGCAGCTTGTCGTTGCCGGTCAGCTTGATGTGCCGGTTTTTCTGGATCAGATGCTTGATGGCCATCGAGTCGATCGGCGGGTCTTTCTTGAAGGTGATGGTGATGGCATTAGGCGCTGCATCGACCTTGACCACGCCGTAAGACTTGGCGATGACGCGCAGGCGATGCACGTCAATCAGCGTCTGGGCTTGCGCCGGCAGCTTGCCGAAGCGGTCGACGATTTCTTCGAGCAGCGAATCGATTTGTTCGGTCTTTTTGGCGGTGGCGAGCTTTTTGTAGAAGCTCAGGCGCAGATGCACGTCGCCGCAATAGTCGCTTGGCAGCAGGGCAGGCGCATGCAGATTGATCTCGGTCGTCACGCTGAGCGGCGACAACAGATCGGGCTCGCGGCCGGCCTTTAATGACGCCACCGCTTCGCTCAGCATCTCGTTGTAGAGCTGAAAGCCGATCTCCAGCATGTTGCCGCTCTGGTTTTCGCCCAGTACTTCACCCGTGCCGCGAATTTCCAGATCGTGCATGGCCAGGTAAAAGCCCGAACCGAGTTCTTCCATCTGCTGGATGGCGTCCAGCCGCTGGCCGGCCTGCTTGGTCAGCCCCTCGATGTCGGGCACCATCAAATAGGCGTAGGCCTGGTGGTGACTGCGGCCCACGCGGCCGCGCAGCTGGTGCAATTGCGCCAGGCCGAACTTGTCGGCGCGGCTCATCAAGATGGTGTTGGCGCTGGGCACGTCAATCCCGGTTTCAATGATGGTCGAGCAAAGCAAAATGTTGTAGCGCTGGGCCACAAAGTCCTTCATGACGCGCTCCAGCTCGCGCTCGGGCATCTGGCCGTGTGCCACGGCAATGCGCGCCTCGGGCAGCAGCTCTTCGAGCTTCTGGCGACGGTTTTGAATCGTTTCCACTTCGTTGTGCAGAAAATAAACCTGGCCACCGCGTTTCAATTCACGCAGCACGGCCTCGCGGATCACACCGTTGCTTTCGCTGCGCACAAAGGTCTTGATGGCTAGGCGGCGCTGCGGTGCGGTGGCGATCACGCTTAAATCGCGCAGGCCTTCGAGCGCCATGCCCAGCGTGCGCGGAATGGGGGTGGCCGTCAGGGTCAGCACATCGACCTCCGCGCGAATGGCCTTCATGGCCTCTTTGTGGCGCACGCCAAAGCGGTGCTCTTCGTCAATGATCAACAGGCCTAGCTGCTGGAACTTCACGTCCCGGCTCAGCAGTTTGTGAGTGCCCACCACAATATCGACGCTGCCGTCCGCCAGGCCCTTGATGGCGGCGCTGATCTCTTTGGCTGACCGGAAGCGGCTCATCTCGGCTACTTTCACCGGCCATTTGGCAAAGCGGTCCACCAGGGTCTGGTAATGCTGTTCGGCCAGCAGCGTGGTCGGCGCCAGCAGCGCTACCTGCTTGCCGCCAGTAATGGCGATGAAGGCGGCGCGCAGGGCCACTTCGGTTTTACCGAAACCGACATCGCCACAGATCAACCGGTCCATCGGGCGCGGGCTGATCATGTCCTGGATGACAGCATGAATTGCGGCGCGCTGGTCGGCGGTTTCGTCAAAGCCGAAATCGTTGGCAAAAATTTCATAGTCGCCCGGCGAGTAGCGGAAGGCATGGCCTTCCCTGGCGGCGCGGCGGGCATAAATGTTCAGCAACTCGGCGGCGGAATCGCGGATCTGCTCAGCCGCCTTGCGCCTGGCTTTTTCCCACTGGCCGCTGCCGAGCCGGTGCAGTGGTGCCTCCTCTGCGCTGACGCCGGTGTAGCGGCTGATCAGGTGCAGCTGGCTGACCGGTACGTACAGCGTGGCTTTGTCCGCATATTCCAGGTGCAAAAACTCCTGCAGCAGCGGCGAGCCATCCGGGCTTTTTTCGCCCAGGTCCAGGTTGATCAGGCCCCGGTAGCGCCCGATGCCGTGGGCGCTGTGCACCACCGGGTCGCCGACGTTGAGCTCGGACAGATCCTTGATCAGCGCTTCGACATCGCTGACCTGCTCCTGCCGCCTGTTGCGGCGACGCGTCGTGGCACCAGCGGCAAATAGCTCGGTCTCGGTGACAAAGTCGATGCTTTCTTCCAGCCAGCTAAATCCGGTGTTCAGCGCGGCCGTGGCAATGCCGAGTTTCTCGTCGCTGGCCTGGAAGTCCTCGAGCGAGTCAAATGCTGGCGGGCTGACGTTGCTGGCGCGCAGGAAGTCAAGCAGACTTTCGCGCCGGCCATCGCTTTCGGCGAGCATCAGCACGCGGTGGGGGGTCGTGCGGAGATGGCTCTTGAAGCGGGCCAGCGGGTCTTCAGCACCGCGCACCACGGCCATTTCACCAAGTTTTTGAAACTGCGCGTTGTCGGTGACATCTTCCACCGCACCGCGCAATGCGAGCTGGGCATAGCCATTGGCGCGTGCGTAAAACTGCTGGCTGCTCAGAAACAGGGACTCGGGCGGCAGCGCGGGGCGGTCGGGCGCGTCCTTGACGAGGCGGTAGCGGTCCTTGGTGTCTTGCCAGAAGCGCTGAAAGGCCGGGTCCAGATCGCCGTGCAACACGATGGTCGCGTGCTTGCCCAGATAGTCAAACACTGTGGCGGTTTCTTCAAAAAACAGCGGCAGGTAGTACTCGATGCCGGCCGTGGCCACGCCGTTGCCCATGTCCTTGTAAATGCGGCTTTTGGTCGGATCGCCATCGAGCAGTTCGCGCCAGCGGTGGCGGAATTTGGCGCGCGCGTCGTCGTCCATCGGAAATTCGCGGCCGGGCAACAGCCGCACTTCCGGCACCGGGTAGAGGCTGCGCTGGCTGTCCGGGTCAAAGGTGCGGATGCTGTCGATCTCGTCATCGAACAGGTCAACCCGGTAAGGCACCAGCGAGCCCATCGGGAACAGGTCGATCAGGCCGCCGCGCACCGCGTATTCCCCCGGACTCACTACCTGCGTGACATGGCTGTAGCCCGCCAGCGTGAGCTGCGCCTTGAGCCGCGCTTCATCAAGCTTTTGCCTGACCTTGAACTCAAAGGTGTAGCCGGCAAGAAAGCTCGGCGGCGCCAGCCGGTAGAGCGCGGTGGTGGCGGGCACGATGATCACATCCGCGCCGGTTTCCTTGTCGCGCTGCTGGATGCGCCACAGCGTGGCGAGCCGTTCGCTGATCAGATCCTGGTGCGGCGAGAAGGTGTCGTAAGGCAGGGTTTCCCAGTCCGGAAACATTGCGCAGCGCAGCTCGGGCGCAAAAAACGCGATCTCTTCCATCAGCCGCTGGGCGGTGCTGGCGTCGGACGTGATGATGGCCGTGGGTTTGCCGCCAGCCTTCTCCCGTTGCCCCAGTCGGGCCAGTAGCAGGGCATCGGCTGAACCGACAGGCTGGGGCAGGGTGTAGCGCTTGCCGGTAATGAGTGAGGGAAGGTGCATCACCCCGATTTTAGAATCTATGATGAAGCGATGACGACAAGCTCCGCCAATATCCGTTTCAGCGACCGTTTTTTTGCCCTGATTCCCTGTGCCGGGCAGGGCAGCCGTGCTGGAACAAGCGGTGCCGGGCTGTCCAAGCAATACCAGCCGATTGGCGGGCAAGCCATGGTGCTGCATACGCTGGCGGCTTTTCGGGCGATTGAACGGCTGTCCGGAACACTGGTGGTGGTGGCGCCGGGCGACCGCTTTTTTGACCGGACGCCCGACCCGTTTTTTGATGTGGCCGCCTGCGGCGGTGCCAGCCGGGCCGACAGTGTGCGCAACGGGCTTCAGGCGCTCGTCCAGGCTGGTGCGCAAGCCTGGGACTGGGTGCTGGTGCACGATGCGGCCCGTTGCCTGATCACCGCAGCGCAAATCAACCGGCTGATTGCGGCCTGTGAGAACGATGCGGTGGGCGGGCTGCTGGCGCTCAGGTTGCCCGACACTTTGAAATGCGAAGGCGCGCACGGCCAGCAGGGCCGCGTGGCCGCCACGCTGGACCGCAGTGGCAAATGGCTGGCTCAGACGCCGCAGATGTTTCGCATCGGCACCCTTTTGGAGGCGCTGACAGTGGCTGGCGCTAGTGTCACTGACGAGTCTAGCGCGATGGAAGCGCTTGGCCTGGCCCCCAGGCTGGTGGCAGGCAGCGCGCAAAACTTCAAAGTGACATACCCGGAGGATTTTGCCCTGGCCGAGGCGATTCTCGCGAGTCGGCGCACGCTGGCTTGATGGCAGCACTGCCAAACACCTTCCCCATTTCCGCGAAAGCCCACGTCATGAAATCTGTTTCGGCCACCCAAGCATCCCAAACCCCTAAATTCCGTATTGGCGAAGGCTGGGACAGCCATGCCTTGGTGCCGGGGCGAAAGCTCATCATCGGCGGCGTCGAGATCGCGCACCCGCTCGGCCTGCTGGGGCATTCTGACGCCGACGTGCTGTTGCACGCCATCATCGATGCCTTGCTGGGGGCGGCCGGACTGGGCGACATCGGCAGTCATTTTCCTGACACGAATGCGCGCTTCAGAGGCGCCGATTCGCTCAGGCTGCTGGTTGAAACGGCTGGGCTGCTGGCGGCGCGTGGCTACAGCATTGGCAATATTGACAGCACGGTGGTGGCGCAGTCCCCCAGGCTGGCACCCCACATACCTGCCATGCGGGCGCGAATTGCAAAGTCTTTGGGGCTGGACGAGGCGCAGGTCAACGTGAAAGCCAAGACGGCCGAGCGGCTGGGCCCGGTCGGACAAGGACTGAGCATGGAAGCGCGGGCCGTGGTGCTGCTCTGGTAATGCTACCGTTTTGATAGCTGAAAATAGCGGTATTCACTGGACGAGAGCCATATTTCTCTGTGTTTTTGTGAAATTCACTGGCACGGATGTCGCCGGAGCATCGGACTTTGGCGCGGCAAGCTCTACTGGGCTAACTTAGGCGCAGCTTGATGTGCGCCGCCAGTCCCCCACTACTGCTGTTGGACAGACTGAACATGCCGCCCATGCGCAGAATCGTCTTGTCGGCGATCGCCAGACCGAGGCCTGCGCCGGTGGCCGCCGTGCGCGCCGTGTCACCCCTGAAAAACGGGCTGGTCAGTTTGGACAGGGTGGCTGGTGCCACCCCTACGCCGTGGTCTCGCACCTTGATCATCACCCATTGATCGCGGGTTTTGGCAACAATCTCCACCTCCGCGATGCCGGTGGCTGGTGTTTTGCCATAGCGCCTGGCGTTTTCAAGCAGGTTGGCAATCACGCGGGAAAACTCGACCGCATCGGCCAGAATATCGATGTCCTTGGGGATGCTGACTGTGATGCGCATGTCCTCGTAATCAGCCACGGCGTAAACCGCCGATGCAATCACCTCGTTGAGTGAGACGCTCTCCAGGCGGGCCGGCTCAGGCCGGGCGTAGTCGAGGAACTTGTCGATGATGGCGTCGAGCTGGGCGATGTCGGCGGCCATGTGTTCGCGGGCATCCAGATCGGCGACGCTCATCTCGGTTTCCAGCCGCAGGCGCGCCAGCGGGGTGCGCAGGTCATGCGAAATGCCGGCCAGCATGACAACCCGTTCCTGCTCGATTTTTGACAGCTGCTCGGCCATGCGGTTAAAGCCGATGTTGACCTCGCGGATTTCGCTGGTGGCCACTTGCTCGTCGAGCAGGCTGGCGTCGAAATCACCGTCCCGCATGCGGCTGGCCGCAAACGACAGTTGTTTAAGCGGCTGATTGATCAGGCGCGCAATAAAAGCCGCACCCGCCAGTGACAGTGCAGCTGCAGTCAGTAGCCAGATCACCCAGATGCTGCTGCGCGACGGCCCGACCCGGGACGGATCGGTCAGTATCCAGTAAGCGTCACCGTCGATTGAAAAACCCACCCACAGGCCTTTCTCGCCGTTGACCGAGCCGGCTACGACCGTGCCCGGGCCAAGCCTGGCCTTGAGTTCACGGGAAATCTGTTCGCCGAACTCGTCGTTGACAAATGCATCGAATTTATCTTTGGGCTCGCGCGGCGCGATGCGCACGCGCTCTTCATCGGCAAGTGTCTTGATGAGGGACACGCGCGCGATGGAGTCCGAGTAGCGAAGCGCGGCCCGGCTCAAGTTGACCAGCGAAGCCAGCTGTTGTGCGCTCTGAATGGCGCGCGGCTCTGACTCTAGCGCGCGGTAGGTTTGCAGCCAGGCCACGATGGAGCCAAACAGCAGCAGGGCCAGAAAGAAAAAAGTACGCCAGAAAAGGTTGAAACCCCGGCGCGGCCGCATTTCCAGTGGCGCGGGGGCAGTTTCAACAGAGTTTGGGGGCAGGGAAGAATGCATGAAATAGGCACGCTGGGCTGTTTGGCTGGCGTGAAGATGGACTGAAGGCGCCAGCTGCTTTGAAGCAAACGCCCAGCGCTGCTGGCACAGATGTCAGGCGTGCCGGCGCATTGAGAAAGTTTTCAAACTGGCAGGCCTCTGAATTGCAGCGTTCAGTTGTTTCCGTCCGGCACGAACACATAACCTATGCCCCAGACGGTCTGAATATAGCGCGGCACGGCCGCATCGGACTCGATCAGCTTGCGCAGTCGCGAAACCTGCACATCGAGGCTTCGGTCAAAGGGTTCGAACTCCCGACCGCGCGCCAGTTGCGCGAGTTTTTCGCGCGACAAGGGCTGACGCGGATGACGTACTAGGGTTTTCAGCATGGCAAATTCGCCAGTCGTCAGGGGCAGTTCTTCACCATTTTTGTGCAGCGTGCGCAAGCCCATGTCAAAAGAAAATGGCCCGAAGGTGATGACTTCCTGATCGCTGGATGGCGCGCCAGGCACTTCGGCCGTGGGCCTGCGGCGAAGCACGGCATGGATGCGCGCGAGCAGTTCGCGCGGGTTGAAGGGTTTGGCCAGATAGTCGTCGGCGCCGACTTCGAGTCCGACGATGCGGTCCACGTCTTCGCCCTTGGCGGTCAACATGATGATGGGTGTGCGGTCATTGGCGGCACGCAGGCGGCGGCAGATGGACAGGCCGTCCTCGCCGGGCATCATCAGGTCCAGCACGATCAGGTCAACCGCGTCGCGCAGCATGATGCGGTTCAGCGCTTTGCTGTCCTCGGCGAGAATGACATCGAAGCCTTCCTGGGCAAGGTAGCGTCTCAGCAGGTCACGAATACGTGCATCGTCGTCAAGGATCAGGATCTTGTCGGCGCGGGCAGTGTTGGGAGCTTGGGTCATAGCGATCTGGTAATTTGTAACACGACCATTTTGAAGGCTGAAACTCCCGAATGTGGCTTTTTTTACTCACTCTGACATATTGTTACAACACTTGCGAATAAAAGCGGGTGAAACAGCTGTGGCTTGTGAACGAGGCCTAAGCTGGTGGCGTTAAAGCATGGCAAGTTCAAAAAGTCGGGCTGACATAGCGTCCCGTTCGATGTGTCCGCCCTTCAACCTCAGGCCCCACATGTTCATGAGCCCTTGTAAAACTTTAGCGGTCGGCTTTCTGATGCTGGCGGCGGTGTGCGCGCAGGCTGAGGCGCCGGCCCGTCTTTCAACATTGCAGGCTCGACATTTTTTACTTCGAACCGGTTTTGCACCGGATCAGGCGGAAGTCGATGCTGTGACCGGCCTGCCTGCCAGAAAGGCTGTTTCGGATTTGCTCCGCAAGGCGCAACTGGCCACACCCCTTCATGCTGCGCCCGACTTCACCGCGCAGCCGCCGCCCGTTTCCTACCGTTCGCTCAACGGCAAAGAGGAGCAGCAAGCCTGGCGGCAGCAACAGCAACGTGAGGGTCTTGAGCTCAAGACCTGGTGGATGCGCGAAATGATCGAGTCGCCCACGCCGCTGCAGGAGCGCATGACGCTGTTCTGGCACAACCATTTTGCAACTTCACAGCAAAAGGTGAACAGCTCGCAAGCCATGTGGCACCAGCATCTGCTGCTGCGCGCGGCGGCACTGGGCAATTTCCGCAGCCTGCTGCACGCAGTAGCCCGGGACCCGGCCATGCTGGTCTATCTGGACGGGGCCAATAGCCGAAAGGAAGCACCGAACGAAAACTTTGCGCGTGAAGTGATGGAACTCTTCACGCTCGGCGAGGCCACGCAGGGCGGCCGCTACAGCGAGCAGGACATCAAGGAGGCGGCCCGCGCATTCACCGGCTGGAGTGTGGAGCGTGATGATTTCAGCTTCAGATTCCGGCCCCTTTTTCATGACACGGGCGATAAAACCGTGCTGGGCCGCAGCGGCAATCTTGATGGCGATGCGGCGCTTGACATCTTGCTGGAGCAGCCTGCCGCCGCCCGCTTCATCGTCAGCAAACTCTGGAAGGAGTTTGTCTCGCCAGTGCCCGACAAAGCCGAAGTCGAACGTATAGCCCGGCATTTTCAGACCAGTGGCTATGACATCAGCGCGGCGCTGAGCGATTTGCTGCTGAGCGACGCCTTCTGGGCCGAGAGCAACCGCGGCAGCCTGATCAAGTCGCCGGTCGATCTGGTGGTCGGCACCTTACGCCAGTTTGAATTCAGCTACAGCGATGCCACGCCGTTTGTCCTCAAATCAGCCCAGCTTGGCCAAAACCTGCTGGTGCCCCCCAACGTCAAGGGCTGGCCTGGCCAGAACGACTGGATCAACGCCACTACCCTGCTGGAGCGCAAACGCTTTACCGAGCAACTTTTTCGTCCCCAGGAACGCCAGGGCGAGTCAAAAATGGCAGCGCTTGCAACCGCTTCGCAAACCCGCGCCGCGGACGAAGCCCAGCCCATGCGTCCGATGCGTCAAATGCAGGCCGAGTTCGCTGGCGGCCAGTCAGGCCAGGGCAGCAATCAGCAAGCGCTGAGGCTGTTGGGCCAGGACGGTGTCGCCGGGATCGCGCAAGGGCTGGCCCGCATCAGTTTTAACCCCGACCGCTGGCTGGCGCAGTACGGCGGCTTTACCGACCGGGAGCCTTCCGGTGAACTGAAAGCCCGACTGGCGCAGACACTGCTTGCGGCAACTGCTACACAAATAATAGCAAATGGTACGGTGGGCGTTGCGTATTTGCGCATGCTCACGCTGGACCCCGCCTATCAGCTGAAATAAGGGAATGCCGCCATGAAACGCCGACACGTCATCAGCCTCTTTTCAAGTCTCACGGGCGCGGCTTTGCTGTCTGCCCACGCGCCAGGCTGGGCCCAGGCGAGCGCCCGGCCAGCGGCCTCGGCGGCCGACCGAATCCTTGTTCTGGTCGAGCTCAAGGGCGGCAACGATGGGTTGAACACGGTCATTCCCTATGCCGACAGTAACTACTACCAGTTGCGCCCGGTGATCGGCATCAAGCCGGAAGAGGTGATCCGGCTCGACGCGCAGACCGGCTTGCATCCCGAACTCAAGGCTTTGCTGCCGATGTGGGAAAAGGGTGAACTCGGCATCGTGCAAGGCGTGGGTTACCCGCAGCCCAATCTTTCGCATTTTCGCTCCATAGAAATTTGGGAAACGGGCTCCAAAGCCAGTGAATACCTTCATCAGGGCTGGGTGGCGCGGGGGCTTGGGGGAATGTCTGATACCGCCCGCTTCACGACCGAGGGCGTGATCATTGGCAGCGGCGAGTTCGGCGCACTGTCGGGCGCCCGCGCGGTGAGCCTGAATAACCCGGAAGCCTTCGTTAACCAGTCGCGCCTGGCTCAGGGCATCGATGCGTCGCCGGCCAGAGGCAATGCGGCGCTTCAGTATCTGCTGCAGGTGGAGAACGACATCAATCAGGCCGCTCAGGGTTTGCGCGGCGAAAAATACAACTTCAACACGCAGTTTCCGCCGGGCGCTTTTGGCAATGGTGTGAAGGCGGCGGCGCAGGTGGTGGCGTCGCAAAAAGGCAGAGGCGGTGTGCCCGTCATCACGCTGACTCTGGGCAGCTTTGACACCCACCAGAACCAGCTGGGCGCGCATGCCAACCTGATGAAGCAGCTGGCCGAGGGCATGGCAGCGCTAAAAAGCGCGTTGAGCGAGCTGGGCGCCTGGGATAGAACACTGGTAATGAGTTTCTCCGAGTTTGGACGCCGGCCGCAGCAAAACAACTCGAACGGCACCGACCACGGCACGATGGCCCCGCATTTCGTGGCGGGCGGCGCGGTACACGGCGGACTCTATGGTCAGGCGCCGGACCTGACGCGGCTGGACGGCACGCAGAACGCCAGCTACACGACGGATTTTCGCCAGCTCTATGCTACCGTTGCCAAAGACTGGTGGGGCGTGAAACCCGACACGGTGACCCGTGGCCATTTCAATCCCCTGGGGTTTTTGAGAACCTGAATTTCCTCGGGTCTTTTTTGACTAATGACTTTCTGAAAGGTGAATTATTTAATGCGTACTACAAAATTGATAGCTGCTTGTGCCCTTGCTGCTTTGACTACGGGTGTATTTGCCCAGAATATGTCGCATGAAACACCGCAAAATGTGGCCCAGCTATCGGCCAGTGGCTCGGTGGAGGTGCAGCAGGATCTGTTGTCGATTTCAATGAACACCACGCGCGACGGCACCGATGCCGCCACGGTTCAAACCCAGCTCAAGCAGGCGCTCGACAGCGCGCTGGCGCAAGCCAAGCAGGCCGCGGTGCCTGGCCAGATGGAGGTGCGTACCGGCAACTTCAGCCTGTACCCGCGCTATGGCAAGGACGGCAAGATCAACGGCTGGCAAGGCTCGACCGAACTCGTTCTGGAGGGCAAGGATTTCCCGCGCATCACCAGCACGGCGGGCAAGATTCAGACCCTGACCTTGGGCAATGTCAGTTTTACCCTGAGCCGGGAGCAGCGCGCCAAAGTGGAGGGCGAAGCGCAGACCCTCGCGATCGAGCGCTTCAAGCTTAAAGCCGGCGACATCGCCAGAAGCTTTGGTTTTGGCGGCTATTCTCTGCGCGAAGTTTCCGTCAATGCCAACGACCAGGGCTACACGCCACGTCCGCGTGCGATGGCCATGAGCGCCAAGTCCGAGATGTCGGATTCGCCTCTTTCCGTTGAGGCAGGCAAGAGTACGGTGCTGGTCAATGTCAGTGGTTCGGTGCAGATGAAGTAGGACGTGCCGGGTTTTTTTAAACCGGACGGTTTCGACGCGCCACTACTGCGGCTCGCAAGTGGTCGTAAGTCCAGTTGAAGGCAAAGGTATAGGGCAGAAAAAACAGCGCTATGCCGATGTCCAGCACAAAAGCTTCCCACAGCCCTATGCCCAGCCACCAGGCAGCCAGCGGCACTACCGCCAGCAACAAGCCGACTTCAAACATCAGGGCATGCACGCCCCGCGCCATCAGCGTGCGCTTGAAGCCAATTCGCTGCTGGGCGCGGTCAAACAGGGTGTTGAAGACCATGTTCCAGGTCATGGCGACCAGAGAAATCATCAGCGTGAGCAAGCCCATGTGCGCCAGAGAGTAGCCCAGCAGCCAGGCGCCCAGCGGCGCGCAGATGGCAATGGCCAGCAGTTCGAACCCTAGCGAATGAAAAAAACGTTCCCTGACTGATTTCCTGAGACTCATGAACTACTCTGAAATGAAAACACAGAACCGTACTCTATTTTCGGCGTTGTCGTACAAAGCCCGAAAAGCATGCCCCGTGCCCCGGTAGCGCTGACGCGGGGGCCTCCTATACGGCACACCGGAGATATTTATCTATGCAATAAACAAGTCGTAGTCCATAAGATACGGTGATGTATTGCTATTTATTTAATAGCGGAAATGCACGTTACGTGAAAAAGCCCGCAGGCCAGTAACTTGCGGGCTCCGGTTGCCATCGCCTTAAGCGATGCAAGCGTTTAAAAGCGGTAACGCAAACCCACCGTGGTGGCGCTGATACGCTCACGGCCAGTGCCGGCAAACTTCATGTTGTGCTGGTCATATTGCAGCACGGCTGACAGTTGCGGGTTGAATGCATACTCCGCACCCAGGCCATAAGACAACCCAAAACCGCGCTCCCTGCCGGAGGCTACACCGGAAAACGGCGCCGCGGACACATCGGTCCGACCATAGGTGGTTCCTACTTTGCCGAGCAGATTGAATGAAGGACTGAGCGGCAGCGCGCCCACCAGACTAAGGTTGAAGCCTTCAGCCTTGGTGCTGCCGCCGGCGCGGTTTACTTTGCCAAAATTCGTGTAACCCAGTTCAAGGCCGAAATTCTTGTTGAAATAGCTGCCGGCATAAATGTTGTAGGCCGTGTCACGCTTGTTGGAAGGGAAAACTCCGATCCCGTTCCCCAGGGAAAAATCGGATCTGCCGGCATTCAGGCCGACATAACTTGCGCCTGGGCCGTAAAAAGAGTAATCGCTCTGCGCCTGAGCACCAGCCGACACGGTGAGTGCAGCGACGGCCAAGAGGGCAGTAGAAAGATTTCGGGTCATTGATCGTAATTTTTGCATGTTGCTTCCTTTTTCCATGTGTATGTGAATGTCTCCATGTCGACTTTCACGCGATATGACCGTGCTTGATCTCACAGATAACTTTAAGTTCCCGACGATCCCCTCTTTGTCAGAAAGGCAAGCCGATATCTGTAGGAAAAATGGAAATTTTCGAGCTGAGTGTGGTTTTGCCGCCGGCTGATGAGCAGGCTGGAAAAGCCTCACTATTTTGTGAAAACAGACAATGCCGAGCCCGCAAAATGCCCGCAAAATGGCGGCAAACGCTGCTGGTAAAGTCGGGTGTAGGCAGTTCATCACCCATTTGGCGGGAAGCAGTCACAACCGCCAGCCCGGATCTGCCGGGCTACCAGGTGTCTTATAACCATCCCTTCAAGGGCGTCGAACTGGTCAGGCGCTACAGCGAGCCCGCCGAACAGCGCCACAGCAATTAGCTGGAAATCAACCGCAAGCTTTACATGAACGAAAAGACGTTGGCGCTGGCGCCAGGCTTTGAGGCCTTCAATGGCGACCTTTGCTCGCTGCTCAGACTGCTATTGAAAACTGGCCCGCGCAAGCTGTGAGTTTTGCAGCCCGGAAAATACCTGGTGTGGCGTTGTCTGACGTTTATTTTCCAGTGCCTTCACCTTATCCAAGGCATAAAGCATGATTACCTTTTTCAACGACAGCCACCAAGCCCATGCCCCCGAATTCGAGTTTTTCAGGGGAGAACGCGTGCCGTGTTTTGAAACGCCCGCCAGAGCCGACCATGTCAAAGCCAGCCTGGTGGCGCGCGGCCATGCATTGCAGCGGTCGCAAACCGACAGCGCTGCCGTTTTGTCCCGGGTGCATTCGCCGCGTTACCTGGCGTTTCTGGAAAACGCCTGGCGCGACTGGTGCGGGCAGGCGCCCGGCAATGAGCAGCGTCAGCCTTTCCCCTCCGTGTGGCCGGTGCGAAGTTTGCGCAGCGACATTGAACCGCTTGACTTTGTCGCCCGGCTCGGTCTGTATTCAATGGACAACGGCTCGCCGCTCGCGGCGGGTACGTGGACAGCAGCCCGGGCGGGCGCTGATGCCGCCGCCAGCGCCGCCACCCTGGTGGCCGCCGGCAAAAATGGCGAGCGCGCCGCTTTTTGCTGCAGCCGGCCGCCCGGCCATCATGCTGGTGCCGACTTCATGGGCGGTTATTGCTTTTTGAATAACGCGGCGGTAGCTGCCCAGACCCTGCTCGATGCGGGTGCCGCCCGCGTGGCGATTCTTGATGTGGACTACCACCACGGCAACGGCACGCAAAGCATTTTTTACGATCGAGCCGACGTGCTGTTTGTGAGCCTGCACGGAGATCCGCTGACGGAATACCCGTTTTACCTCGGTCATGCCGATGAAACCGGCTCGGGGAACGGGACCGGATTTAATCTGAATCTACCTTTGTCCGCCGGCTGCACGGCAGAACACTGGTTTGACGCGCTTGAGCACGCCTGCCTGCGGATCACCCGCTTTGGCGGCGACGCACTGGTGGTGTCGCTGGGTCTGGACACCTTCGCCGAAGACCCGATCTCCAAATTCGCGCTGCAAAGCGCCGACTTCACTCGCCTTGGCAAACGTCTGGGAGCAGTTGGCCTGCCGACCGTGTTTGTGCTCGAGGGCGGTTATGCAGCAGTGGCACTTGGCACCAACGCGGCAAACGTCATTGAAGGTTTTGAGGATTTTTGAATGGACCAAATTGATTGCGTGGTGGTGGGAGCCGGCGTGGTGGGGCTGGCGGTGGCACGGACTCTGGCCTTGCAGGGGCGCGAAGTGATGGTGCTGGAGGCCGCGGACGCCATTGGTACGTGCACCAGCTCTCGCAACAGCGAGGTTATTCACGCCGGGATTTACTATCCTAAAGGCTCGCTGAAGGCCAGGCTCTGTGTGGAAGGGAAAGAACGGCTTTATTCTTACTGCGCCGAGCGTGGCGTGGGCCACCGCCGCTGCGGCAAGCTGATCGTGGCCACGAGCGATGCCCAACTGGCGCAACTGCAGGGAATCATCGACAAGGCCCTGGCCAATGGCGTGCCCGATCTGGTGCTGCTCACTCGCTATGAGGCGAGGGCGCTGGAACCGCAACTTGAGTGCTTGGCCGCCGTGCATTCGCCCAGCACCGGCATTGTCGACAGCCACGGTCTGATGCTGGCCCTGCAGGGCGATGTGGAGAATGCAGGTGGCCTCGTAGTACTGAATTCGCCTGTGGTCCAGGTAAATCGGTCACACAATGCTATTATTTTAGTAGTGAATGGTGGCGCGGAACTGCAGGTCAATACGCTGGTCAATGCCGCTGGTCTGGGGGCGCAGGCGCTTGCCGCACGAATCGATGGACTGGATCGGGAGTTTGTTCCGCCCAGTTATTACGCGAAGGGCAATTACTTCAACCTGTCGGGGCGTTCGCCGTTTGCCCGGCTGATATATCCCGTGCCTGAAACCGCGGGCCTGGGGGTTCACCTCACGATTGATCTGGGTGGCCAGGCCAAGTTTGGCCCCGACGTGCAATGGGTCAGCTCGCCTGACGACCTGGTGGTGGACCCGGCGCGCAGTGATGGGTTTTATGCCGAGGTGCGCAAGTACTGGCCCACCCTGCCGGATGGGGCCCTGAATCCGGGCTACGCCGGTATACGGCCAAAGATTCAGGCAGCTGGCGAGTCAGCCAGGGATTTTCTGATTCAGGGCCCCGCCACGCATGGTGTGCCGGGGCTGGTCAACCTCTTTGGCATCGAGTCACCGGGGCTCACGAGTTCGCTGGCCATTGGCGATCATGTGAGCCGGTTACTGACGGTTTCGTAAAAACCCGTTTATTGGGCGACCCAGCCGCCATCCATGTTCCAGGCGACGCCGCGCACATTGTTGCCGGCAGGTGAGCAGAAAAACACCGCCAGTGCGCCTAGCTCCTCCGGCGTGGTGAACTGCAGGGAAGGCTCTTTTTCGCCCAGCAGCTGCTGTTTCGCCGCTTCATTGCTGATGCTGCCTGCCGCCGCCCTGGCATCCACCTGTTTTTGCACCAGCGGTGTCAGCACCCAGCCCGGACAGATGGCGTTGCATGTCACGCCGGAGGTGGCGTTTTCCAGCGCCGTGACCTTGGTCAGCCCCACGATACCGTGCTTGGCGGCGACATAAGCCGATTTTTCCGGCGAGCCGACGAGGCCATGGGCCGATGAAATGTTGATGATGCGGCCCCAGCCTTTGCCATGGTCTGCGGCCTGCATGGCGGGTAGTGCCAGGCGCGTGGCATGAAAAGCGCTGCTCAGGTTGATGGCGATGATGGCATCCCATTTTTCAACCGGAAAGTTCTCGATTCTGGCTACATGCTGTATGCCGGCGTTGTTAACCAGAATGTCCACCGCGCCAAACTGCGCGGCGGCAAACTTCATCATGTCTTCAATTTCAGCGGGTTTGCTCATGTCGGCGCCGTGGTAAGCCACTTTGACACCCAGCGCCACGATTTCAGCCTTGGGACCCTCGGCGTCGCCAAATCCGTTCAATACGATGTTGGCACCCTGGGCCGCGAGCGCTTTGGCGATGCCCAGGCCAATACCGCTGGTTGAACCTGTGACGAGAGCCGTTTTACCTTTAAGCATTTGTTTCTCCGGATGATTTACGATGGTTGACTTGAGATTCAAACAGGAGACTGCGAGCGAAACGACGCAAAACCTGTTGAAGTAATTATCAAGCCTTATCCAGCCTTATGAAGCCCCTTACCCTGACTGTCCGCACCATGACCGAACCCAGCCTAAAGCATGTTTACTGTCCGGACGAGACGGGCGGCCACCGGATGGCCTATTGGCAATGGGGCCGACCCGACAGCGCCCATCTGGTGCTTTGTGTGCATGGTTTAACCCGCCAGGGACGGGATTTTGACGTGCTGGCGCAAGCCCTGTGCGAACGGTCTGGCGGCAATATCCGCGTGATTTGCCCGGATGTTGTGGGCCGCGGAGAAAGCGATTGGCTGAAGGACCCGATGGGTTATCAGGTACCGGCCTATGCGGCCGACATGCTGGCTTTACTGGCTCAGTTGCATGGCGTGGCGCCCATTTCCACGCTCGACTGGCTTGGCACCAGCATGGGTGGCCTGATCGGCATGGTGATATGCGGCCAGCCGGACTTGCCACTTCCCGTGCCAGTACGCCGACTGGTGCTCAATGATGTCGGCCCTGCGCTCGAGTGGCAGGCCATCGTCCGGATTGGCGCCTATCTGGGGCAGACCGGCCATTTTGATACAGAGCAGGAAGCGGCCGATGCGATGTGGGCAATTTCAAAAAGCTTTGGCCCACATACGCCCGGGCAATGGCTGGCGCTGTCGCGTCCGATGCTCAGGCCGGTCTCGGGAACCAGTAACAGCGCCTTGCGACTGCACTACGATCCGGCTATTGCGGTGCCGTTCAGGTTGGCGACCGAAGAGGCTGCGCACCAGGGCGAAGCCAAGCTGTGGCAGCTCTACGACAACATCAGGTCCGAAACGCTTTTGGTGCGTGGTGCGCTTTCTGATTTGCTTAGCCCAGAAACAGCCCGCGCCATGACAGCGCGAGGCCCGCATGCCCGGCTGGTCGAGTTTGCCGGGGTCGGGCATGCTCCGACCTTTATTGCCGAGGACCAGGTTGCCGCCGTTTCTGCCTTCCTGCTGGGTTGACCTTGACCAATCACCGGAACCGAGTTTCATGAAAAGTAAAGTAGTGGGGCCGGACGACCCAACAGCTTCCGCAGGCACTCCCAGTTTGATCGTGACGGCCACGGCAGGCAGCCTGCCCGAGCAGCCCCGGGCTCTGGCGCGGGCCCGCGCATTCGCCGAGCCCCTGATTGCGAGCGAAATTCTGGATACTGGGGAAAATATTCTGGCCCACGCCGATGCAGTAGTGGCCATTCTGAGAACAATTGGCGGCTCGGAGGAAATGCAGGCGGCGACCTATCTGGTGCACTCATGCCAGCACCTCAACAAGCCGCAGGAAGTCATCGCCAAGGCTTTTGGCGCCAACTATGCCGCACTGGCGGTGGAAACTACCAAGCTGGTCTATGTGCAGCGCCAGACCCGCAGCGCAGATGCCAAGGCACAGCTGCAGGACGACCCTGCCGCGCAGACGGAAAGTGTGCGCAAGATGCTGCTGGCGTTCTCGCGCGATTTGCGGGTGGTAATGCTGCGTTTGGCGTCGCGCCTGCAGACATTGCGCTATTACGCTGCCAGCCGGCAGGCTGCCCCGCTTGCATTGGCGCATGAGTCGCTGCATGTATTTGCGCCGCTGGCCAATCGATTGGGCATATGGCAGATCAAATGGGAAATGGAAGACCTCGCCTTTCGTTTTCTGGAGCCTGAAACCTATAAGCAGACAGCCCGGCTGCTTGACGAAAAACGCAAGGAACGTGAAGTCTTCATGGAGGCTCTGCGAGCGCAGCTCGAACGCGAACTGAACCAGAACGGCATCGCCGCGCTGGTGCAGGGCAGGCCAAAACACATCTACAGCATCGTAAAAAAAATGCGTGGCAAATCACTTGATTTTGATCAGGTGTTTGACATCCGCGCGCTGCGCGTTGTTGCGGCCGATGTGAAGGGTTGCTACGCGGCACTCGGATTTGTCCATTCGCGGTTTGCGCCGGTTGCCGGTGAGTTCGACGACTACATTGCCAAACCGAAGGCCAATGGCTACCAGTCCCTGCACACGGTGGTGCGTGATGAGGCCGGTCGGGCCGTCGAAGTGCAGATACGCACGCAAGCCATGCATGACCACGCCGAACATGGCGTGGCGGCGCACTGGGCCTACAAGGAGGCCGGCACCAAAGGTTACAGCGGTGTTTCGGCCAGCAGCGAGTATGACGCCAAGATTGCCGTGCTGCGGCAACTACTGGCATGGGAGCGCGATCTGTCGGGCCCCGCAGCGCAGCGCGCCCGTGATGCCAACCAGGGCCTGTTTGAAGACCGTATTTATGTGCTGACACCGGATGCCGCTATCGTGGAACTGCCGCAGGGTGCGACGACAGTTGATTTTGCCTACAGCGTTCACACCAGCCTGGGCCATCGTTGCCGCGGGGCCCGTGTTGACGGCATCATGGTGCCGCTCAACACACCGCTGCAAAATGGCCAGACCATTGAAGTCATCACGGTAAAGGAGGGCGGCCCGTCGCGCGACTGGCTCAACCCCGAACTGGGCTTTCTCTCCAGCCACCGGGCAAAATCAAAGGTGCGCGCCTGGTTCAACGCCCTGGCCATGGAGCAGACGGTGGCAAAAGGCCGGGAAGCTGTCGAAAAGCTGCTCCAGCGGGAAGGCAAAACGGCCATGAAGCTGAACGACCTGGCGCTTCAGCTCGGCTTCAAAACAGCGGACGATCTCTTTGAAGTCGTGGGCAAGGACGAATTGTCTCTGCGCACCATTGAAAACATGCTGCGACCGCCTGAGCCCGTGCAGACGGCAGATGACTACCAGCCGATCAAGAAGGCGCGTCAACCCGACAAGTCCAGCAAGCGCGGCAAGGGCAATGTGCTGGTGGTCGGCATTGACTCCTTGCTTACCCAGCTGGCCAGATGCTGCAAACCGGCGCCACCCGATGAGATTCTGGGCTTTGTGACCAAGGGCAAAGGCGTGAGCATTCACCGCCACGACTGCAGCAATTTTCGCAACATGGCCAGTGGCAGCCCTGACCGGGTGATCGAGGTGGAATGGAGTTCTCCGAAGACGCCCGATGGCTCGGTGTATCCGGTGGATGTGGCTGTCGAAGCGGCCGACCGGCAAGGCTTGCTGCGCGATATCTCCGAAGTCTTTGCCAAGGAAAAGATGAACGTCATCGGGGTGCAGACGCAGTCCGTCAAGGACAACCGGGGCGGAACAGCCTGGATGACCTTCACGGTGGAGGTGGCGCAGTCGGGTCGCCTTAATCAGGTGCTGGGCATAGTGGCTGAGGTGCCTGGGGTGCGTTCGGCGCGACGACGCTGAACTTATTGCACTTATTTTTCCGCACGGCTTAAAACCCGTGTTTTGCGCTGCTAGAATACGTCCTTCGAATAGTTCTCAGGCGCGTAGCTCAGCTGGTTAGAGCACCACCTTGACATGGTGGGGGTCGTTGGTTCGAGTCCAATCGCGCCTACCAATTCCTTGTAAACGGTTTCTGATTTATTGAAATGCACTTAACGGCGCATTTTAACTACGCAGGGTAAACCAAGGGAATTGCGTATACCCAAACTTCTTAGAATGTATTGAACCGTGTGACTTTTGACGCGGGTCGTCATTCAGGAGTAATCAGTGCAAACAAACAAATCAATCCGGGCAGAATCGGCGGAACCATCGGCTGAAAGTATTTCTTCTGTGGGTGCCATTCCTCTTGATAGGTCCGGTAATCCGGCCGAAACCGCACTACCGGTCCGGATTATTAAAAAGTATCCGAACCGCCGGCTCTACGATACTGAAACCTCCGCTTACATCACCCTCGCAGAGGTTCAGCGTCTGGTGATGGACAGCACGCAGTTTGTCGTGAGAGATGCCAAGACCGGTGAAGACCTGACGCGCAGTATTCTGCTGCAGATTATTCTTGAAGAAGAAGCTGGTGGCGCGCCCATGTTCACGGAGGCGGTGCTAGCCAACATCATCCGTTTTTACGGCAATGCGATGCAGGGTTTCATGGGCGCCTATCTTGAGAAAAACGTCCAGAGTTTCATGGATTTGCAGGTCAAAATGGCCGAGCAATCAAAAGGACTGAGTCCCGAAATGTGGGCCCAGTTCATGAATGCAAAGTCACCCATGATGCAAGGCATGATGGGCAACTACGTCGAGCAGTCAAAAACCGTTTTTTCGCAGATGCAGGAGCAGATGCAGAAGCAGAGCGAACAGATGCTTTCGGCATTCGGGTTAAAGCGCTGAGCAGGGCCTTGGGGCGAAATGCCCGCTAAGGGCTATCCCGGACTTTTTGCTTATTGGCCAGTCCGCTCTGAGACAATACAGGTTATGAGCGAAGTTCTTTACCCATCCTCCGTTTCCCCTGTGTCCTCCTCCAAATCCGCGCCGCGCATCGGTTTTGTCAGTCTGGGTTGCCCCAAGGCCTTGACCGATTCCGAGTTGATTCTTACGCAACTGAGTGCCGAGGGCTACCAGACTTCCAAGACCTTTGATGGTGCGGATCTGGTCATCGTCAACACCTGCGGCTTCATCGACGACGCTGTCAGGGAAAGCCTGGACACCATTGCTGAAGCGCTGGCCGAAAACGGCAAAGTCATTGTGACCGGCTGCCTTGGCGCCAAGGCGGGCGAGGGCGGCGGCAACCTGGTGCGCCAGATGCACCCGAGCGTGCTGGCGGTGACCGGCCCGCATGCCACGCAGGAGGTAATGGATGCGGTGCACCTGAATCTGCCCAAACCGCATGATCCGTTTGTCGACCTGGTGCCGGGTGCATTTGGCATCGCCGGCATCAAGCTTACGCCGCGGCACTATGCTTATTTGAAGATCAGCGAAGGCTGCAATCATCGCTGCACGTTTTGCATCATTCCCTCGATGCGCGGCGATCTGGTGTCCCGCCCGATTGGCGATGTGCTGAACGAAGCACGCGCGCTGTTTGAAGGCGGCGTGAAAGAACTGCTGGTCATCAGCCAGGATACTTCCGCCTACGGCGTGGATGTGAAATATCGTACCGGCTTCTGGGATGGCAAGCCAGTCAAGACGCGCATGCTGGAGCTGGTCCAGATGCTGGGCGAAATCGCCGAGCCTTACGGAGCATGGGTGCGTTTGCACTATGTGTATCCATATCCGAGCGTTGACGAAATACTTCCGCTGATGGCAACTGGCAAGGTGCTTCCTTATCTGGATGTACCTCTGCAGCACAGTCATCCCGATGTTCTCAAGCGGATGAAGCGTCCGGCCAGCGGAGAAAAAAATCTGGAACGTATCGACCGATGGCGAGAGATTTGTCCCGAAATTGTGATTCGCAGTACCTTCATTGCAGGTTTTCCCGGTGAAACCGAAGGGGAGTTTGAGCATCTGCTCGATTTCATGCGTCAGGCTCGAATTGACCGAGCTGGCTGTTTCGCCTACAGCGCAGTGCAGGGCGCAACCGCCAACGACATTCCAGGCATGCTGCCGCTGGAGGTGCGGGAAGAAAGGCGCGCGCGCTTCATGGCGGTCGCGGAAGCGGTGTCAAGCCAAAAGCTGCAGCAGCGCGTCGGGGCAACCATGCAGGTGCTGGTGGATCACGCGCCGGCGTTGGGGCGAAAAGGCGGCACTGGTCGCTCCTATGCTGATGCGCCCGAAATCGATGGTGTGGTCAAGCTGCTCCCGCCGGAGAAGATCAGCAAGACGCTTAGAGTCGGCGAGTTCACCCGAGCCCGCATTGTTGGCGCCCAAGGGCATGACCTGATTGCCGTTCCGGTCTGAAATAGTTGCAGGACCTTTGCAAAAGTGGCGGCCGGAATTTTGCTAAGGACTGCTCCGGGCAGTAGTGGCTTCGGCAAGAGATTCGGGACAGTCGAGCGGGCCCGAAAAGTGGAAAAGCCGCTGGTCGGCAGCGGCTTTTTTTGTATTGAGTAATTTTGGTGCCCGGGAGAGAACTCGAATCTCCACATCTTGCGATACACGGACCTGAACCGTGCGCGTCTACCAATTCCGCCACCCGGGCACAGCAAGCAGTTTAACATTACATTAAGCGTCTGGCAGGATGCGCATTTGAAAATTTCAAATTTCATGCGGAAATTTCGATGCAAGGAAACCGCACTGACAGCGCCAAAGCACATCGAAGCAACCCTTCCTTCGCTGAACATCGG